>CAIRNV010000161.1 GCA_903880005.1 uncultured Verrucomicrobiota bacterium
ATTGCGAAGCAGATGCTTGCGCAAGCCGAGGAGTGAGCGAGGCGCGGGCCGGTACGAGGCCCGTAACGAGCGAACGACGAAGGATTTGCGCAAGCAGATCGAGCAAGCACGACTGATCCAACTGAATCGTTACGGCTAAGGGATCCGACTCCGCGGCCTCGCTCTGGCCGTGAACAGCCACCGGGATCCATCCCGGGAGCAAGGCCTTCATCGTGGGACGTGGTTGAGCCGGATGAGGCTCGGGGAATTCGTGGAGGCTTCGATGGCGGCGATGGTCTCGCGCAGCGTCCTGGCCTTCTGGCGCATCAGTTTTCTGGGAAAGTCCGGCTCGTCGTTCTCGAAGTAGTTCGCGATCCGGGTCAGCTCCGGGACGACGGCCTTGGCGTGGGTGCCGTAACTGAGCAGGATCTTCATGATGTCCGGCGTCCGGATCTCGCTCGCCCAGGGATTCTGTTCCCGGGTGTATTGGGTGCACGCGGAGATGCCTTCCTCGACGTGGTGCTTGGCGAGGACGCGCAGGCCTTCGAGGCGGATCTCATCAGCGAACATCTCGCCGCTGGGAGCGGGCTGCATGATGGCCTCGTAAATCGCGGGCAGCAGCGGCCGGATCTCAGCGAGGGAGAGGTTCCGATAGACGGAGCCGATGCTGCTGCGGGCGCGTCCGTCTTCATTCTTGAGTCCGGCCCGGACGGCCTTGTAGAGCGCCTCGCGATCCACGCCTTCCAACGAACGTCCAAGCATGCCGTCACGGTTGAACAAGGCGAAGGCCAGGTAGCGCTGTTGCATGCCGCGCGGGTCACTGGCCCCGTCCACGCGCGCCATGATCCCGAGGAGCTGGGGCACCGTGTTCGATGCGGGCTTGCCGATGGCCGCGAGTGCGTCCGCAGCCTTGATGCGGAGCCAGAGATCCTCATGCAACAGGGACCGTCCAAGCGCCTCGATGGCGGGGGCCCCGCGCCCGCGGAGGAAGGTCAATGCCTGACTGGCGCCGTACCGGGCTTCCAAGCTGGGGGATTCCTGCATCTGGACCAGAGGCTGGATGGGGACGTCCTTGCGGCGCCCCAGTGCCATGGCCGCTCGCTCGCGCACAACGGGCGACCAACTCTGGAGACGTTCCATGAGCTGCGCGGTGGTCAGCCCGTCGTAGAAGCTGTTCCGGTCCTTGTTGTTCCAACCTCGGCCGTCGAGGACCAGCGATTGCGCCGCCGCCACGTCGAGTCGCGGGACGGATCCCTCGACCTTGCCGGTGAGATGCAGCTTCTTCAGCGGCATGGCGTAGGCCAGCAGGTAGGAGCCGGTGGCATCCCAACCTTCATAGCTGTCGTGTTCCGGCTCCGGCGGGCCCTGGTGCCGAAAGCTGTGATCCCAGCGCCGGGCCAGGTCGAAGTACCAGCTGCCGAACTCGGCCATCCAGGCACCGGTGGCATTCGGACCCGACTGGGCGATGCCGGGCATGGCCCAAAGGAGATTGAAGTAGTTGCCGGTGTGCCCGCAATCGCGCTCCGGTCCGTGGGAAGCGACGCTCATGCGCGCGAAGAACTCCGCGCCCTTCGACTCGTCGATCAGGTTGAACAGCACCGCGGCCATCCCGCATTTGCCGTTGTCCTCATGGGTCTCGATCCAGGGATGGTGGTCGCCATAGGGAATGGCGCCCTTGTGGATATAGAACCGCATCAGACGGGCGCTGCGCTCGATGGCGAGGTCCACGGCCGGATCCTTCACGCCTGCCTTGCGGGCCAGCACCAACGAGATGGTGAGCGGCACGCCCGGGGAGTTCATCATGCCGTACCCGTGGAGGCGTCCGTCCGGCCGGGCAAACTTGTGGCCCCACGAGCCCACGGCGCTCTGGCCGCGGGCCGCTTCCAGCGCAAGCCGCTTCAACCCCGGCAGGAACGATTCGTCCCCAGTCGCCAGTTGGTACTCCGAAAGCAGCAGCATGACGTAGCCGAAATACCATGTCGCCATGTCGTTGGACTCGTACTGCGAGGCCCACGCCACCTCCCTCCGGATCAGCGGAAGATGTTGGCTGTCGCCGCTGGCCAACAGCGCGAGGGCGTTGAGGGATCGGGGGATGGCGTCGATCCGCCCCGCGTAGGATGGGTCCGTCATCCTGCGGGCGAGGGCCCGGCATCCTTCGTCGAGGATGCGTTGGGACTTCAGACAGGCAAAGGGGGCCGTCGCGCTGTAGGTTCCGAGAACGGGAAGGTTCACTGTGACCTCCATCGACGCGCCTGCACGCCATCGCGTCAGGACGAGTTGCCCCTGTCCGGCCTCCGATTCGGCCAGCGTCAGGGCCTTGCCCAGTTCGGTGCGCGGGTCGGAGGTGAAGGGCTGGCCTCCCACACCGAGGATCACGTCTCCGGCCGCCAAGATCCCGTCCGCCGGTGAACCCTTGTCCACCTGGGTGACGGCAATCTGGCGCGCATCGGAGGTGACCAACTTGTCGCAGAAGATCCAACCCCGCAGGCCCGTGGCTCCGAGGTTCCAGTCGTGCTTCGCTCGGGCGGGGATCTTGTCGCCCTTGGTGAAGTCGGGGATCGCCAGATCCCGCTCCTTGCCTGCTGCGGCGAGGGAGGCAGGCAGGACGAAGAGCGCGGTCAGCGCGAGGGCTCGCATCAGGTGTTTCATGAGGATGGAATCGGTTGTCACTGGATGCCGCGGTGGATGATGTCGAGCGAAAGGACCGCATAGGCGGTGACGAGATTGGGATCCTTCTCCCACCAGCGCGCGTTGGTGTTGACCCAGGATCCGTCGGGACGCTGGAGGTTGATGAGGCGCATCGCGACCTCGCGACGCCAGTTGATCTTCCGGCCGTCCTTCAATTCCAAGGTGTCAATGCGGGCGGTGTTGAGGGCCTTGGTCATCAGGTGCAGGTAGTAATACAGGCCTTGGAGTTCCATGCCGGGGTTCTCGTCGAGGGTGTAGTTCGAGCGGAGCCAGTCGAGGACGGCCAACACCCGCGGGTCCTCCCGTCGTAGGTCCGCGTAAATATAGCTCAGCAATCCCGCGTAGCTGATGCTGCCATAGGAGCGCAACGCCACCCGCCCGGTGACCGCGTTGGTCTCGCCGCCGGCCATGCTGTGACCCGGGTAATAGACAAAGCCGCCGCGATGGCGGGCGTCGTCCGAGGCCCAGTCCTGCCGGTTGTGGCTGGGAAGGTTTTGGCAGTTCTGGAGGAACTGCACGACCGCCTTCCAGTCGATGTCCTCCTTGGGCCCGGTGCCTTCACCCGCCTGCAGGTGCTGGGTGTAGTGCAGGGCTTCCAACGCCGTCAGCGTGTTGTTCATGTCGGAGTGGGCATACTTGTCGCCGTATCCGATGCCTCCATCGTACGGGGAGTCCATCTTGCCCGGCTCACCGAGATCCATCTGCGACCGCACCACGAAGGCCCGGGCCCGGCGGACGGTCGCGTCATAGGCGGGGTTGCCCGACGCAGCCAAGGCCAGCATGGAGAGGGAGGTGTTGTAGTTGATGAGGGAGGTCCGGAACACGCTGCCGTCCGGCTTCACGGCCCCGAGGATGAACCCGTATCCCTTGGCGAGGGACGGGGGAAGGTTCGTCCGGAAGCGTCCCGTGGGTTCGCCCATGAAGGCGGTGAGGATGATGGCGGTGGGTGCGACGTGGTCCTGGGTGGACCACCAGCCATTCGTGTTCTGGCTGGCGAGGAGCGAGGCCAGGCCCCGGTCGATGGCATTCTGGATCTCGTGGCCGAACGACAGGTCGATGGGCGATGGCGACCTCGCGCTCTTCGGGGCTTCGGCGGCCAGGGCATGGCCGGCCAGGAGGCAACAACCCAGCAAAAGGCAGATGGTGGCAGCGGGCATCAGGGGCTTCATGGTGCGGAATCCTTCGTTGGCGCGGGCGGCATGATTTCGTCGAGCAACAGATGGATGGCGGTGTGATTCGTCAGGACCGGCTCCAGGAATGCGGTGAACTGGCCCGTGGTGAGGCTCGATGGAGCGAATGCGAGCAGGACGTTGGGGCGGGGGCGAACTGCCTGGCTGCGCGCACGTTCACGATCGGCTGCCAGTTCCCGGCGCAGATCCGCCGGATCCATGATGGGACGTTCCATGAACTGCAGCCCGGAACGCGAGGCACCTTCCTTCCAGACCGATTCCACCAACAGCAGTCGGCCGGAGATCCGGCCGTCCTGTTCGCTCAGGGCGAGTTCCAGCGGGTGGAGGAATCGTTCGGTGCGATCGAGGAGTCGCCGATCCGGCGTGAAGGCACGGTAGTAAGGTTGGCCGGGCAGCGGAGGCTCGATCCGGATTCCCTGCTCACGGTCGAGGGACGCAAGGATTTCAGCCAGGGCCTGCGCGGAGGCGAGTCGGACCGCAGGCGACCAGTGGAGCTTGAGGAAGGGAATGTGCTTCTGACGGTCGAGGGCCGCGATCGACTGGACCATGGAGATCAGGGAACCGTCGGGGTTGAGGACCGTGGATCCTTCACGGAGCTGGACGCGAAGATCCGCCAGGGCCTCGACCTTGGAACCGGGTGGGTTTCCGGCGCGGGGAGATGCGTCCACGTGCAGGACCAGATCCTGGACGGTGGTTGCGCCCGGCGGGAGGGCGGGCTCGATGACCCATGTGAGGAGCGCGCCCTCGGCGATCGAAAAGCCGGGGTTCACGGTGGTGTTCCGGTAAACCGTTTCCTTGGACACCGATCGCGGCACCTCGAAGACCGCATCCGATGTGCTGAAAAGGGAGGCGATCGCCATCGGCTGAACCGAGTCGGCTGCATACTCCGAGCGCTTGGGATCATCCGGGACGGGAATCCGGCGGGAACCGGTGAAGAGGAATCCGTCCGGTGGCAACGCCGAGGCCGTGCGACGATCCATCAGGAGGTTCTCGACGCGGATCGGGGCAGCCTGGTCGGCGAGGACGCTGAGAAGAACGCGTTCGCCCTTGGCCCAGAAGCGGTGGGTCGGCGGATGGTACGATTGGCCGGGCTCGGTTCCGATGAACCGCAGGGCCGCGTGGATATCGCTGGGACGCGCGAAGGCAATCAAGAGGGCTTCATAGCCGTGGTCGCTGGATTCGCCCACGACCAGGAATTCACAGGGGGCGTTGGCTCCCACCGCCGAACGTTCCACGCGGACCTCGACGCGACGTGTCCGTCGATCCGCGATCAGGCCAGGGAGGACGAGGACGTTCGTGTCGCCACCGAAGCGATGGAGTTCGTCCCGATGGATTCGGTCAACGCGCATCCGGTTCTCCTCATGTCCCTGGGGCCGCGCCTTGGGAGGCGCGTCGAACTGGGCGTTCACGGTAACCATCGCGAGGAGCAGGACCACAACGCGACGCAATGGCGACATCTTCCGAAGGCTGTGGAGGGCCGAGGGGAGTGTCAACGAGCCATCCGGACTCTGCTGCCACCCGAGATACAACATCGAAGGCCCCCCGGTGGTCCGTCGCCTTGGGGTGGGCGAAAGTCGATGGCTTCACCGGCTCGCCCGGGTTGACTCGCGGGCCGTTCCCGGGCCAAAACCTCGCATGAACCTCCGACGCCTTGCGGTGCGCATCGTTGCCGTGGCTGCCGTCCTGCCACCCGTGTTTCTTCACGCAGCGCCGCGCCATCGATGGGTTCTGTCCGCCAACGAGAACAAGCTCGACCTTGTGACGGGGGCGCAACGCATGGTCCCGAACCCCGCGCCCGACAACCTGACCCTTCTCGACTTCGCAGCCTTCCCGCCGCGGGTGCGCGAGATCCCGAACGTCCCCAACACCGTCCTCGGACCGCCCTCCAACGTGGCGTTCAGCCCCGACCAACGTCACGTCGCCATCGCCAACTCCATCATCCCGGATGCGTCGCGCACGAATGGATGGAGGCCGGGACGCTCCATCCACGTGCTGGACCTGTCCCAGGATCCCCCCGGGCTTGCCACCTTCGAGGGGCAAGGCCTCCAACCCTCCGGCCTCTGCTTCAGCCCGTCAGGGCGGCACCTTGTCGCCGCCGATCGCGCGGGCGGCACCGTGTCCCTGCTCCGCATGGAGGATGGCCGGCTCACGCCCATCCATTCCTTGCCCATCGCCGACCCGTCGGTGGAGGTCGCCGACGTCGCCGTCAGCCCCGACGATCGCTTTGTGGTGGCCTCCCTGACGAAGACCAACCAACTGGCCTTGATTCGCAAGGAGGGGGATCGCCTCACGGACACAGGCCGGCGCATCTCCACGTACGGGAAGCCTTACCGGGTGATGTTCACGCCGGATGGCCGCTTCGTGCTCACGGCCGGAGCGGGCAACGGCAACGGGCTCGACATCGATGCCCTCACCGTCGTCCAACGCGAGGGCGACGACTTCCTGGCGACGGGCCATGTGCCCTTGGCGGCAGGCCCGGAGAGCTTCGACATCAGCCCCGACGGCCAGTGGGGCGTGGCGGTGCTGATGAACGGGTCCAACAGCGGCATCAAGAGCCCCATCTATCGCGACCATGGCCTGCTGGTCTTGTTCCGGCGGCGGGGCGACCAATGGACGCGGGATCAGGTACTGCCCACGGGCGCCATCCCCGAGGGCGTCGTCATCACGCCCGACGGCCGCCATGTCGTCGTCCAGTGCCATCCCGACCGCGAGCTGCGCCTCTATCGACGCGTGGGATCGCGGCTCCGGGAGCTGCCCCAACGGATCGCCGTCCCGGGCATGCCGTCCGGGCTGGGCGCGGCGCGGTAGCGGCAGCGGCGGCGGATGCCGCACGTCGATGCTGGGCGCGGGCTTTTCGATGTTGCCGCGCCGTGATGCGCCTTGTGGCGGGGAGGGTTGCCGTGTGAAGTGCAGGTGCCGCATTGAACGGCGTCGCTCGCATGAAACTTTTGTTGCATCGTTCCCTGGTCGTCCTGGTCTTGTCGTGGTGGGCCGTCGTCGGCCGGGCGCAACCCGCCGTTCGCCCGATCCCTCCGGCCCTCGTGCCATGGCAGGAATGGGCGACGTGGGACCAACCGCATCGAGCCTGTCCCACGCCGTGGTCCGACCCCAAGACGCACCGTTGCTTCTGGCCGGGGCGGCTGGACCTCGCGGTGACTGACACGTCCGGGTCGTTTGTGTTGTCCGTGGTGGTGTTCCATGGGACGTGGGTGCCCTTGCCCGGGGCTGCGAGCGAATGGCCTCAGGAGGTTCGGGCCAATGGCGACCCGGTTCCCGTGCTCGAGCGCGACGGCGTGCCCTGCATTCACCTGGGCCCGGGCGAGGCGCGCATCCAGGGTGCCTTCCAGTGGGATCAGGTCCCCCAAAGCCTGCGCATCCCCCCGTCGATCGGCCTGCTGACGGTGTCGCGCGACGGCAAGGCCTTGGAGGCGCCGGCGTGGGACGCGGCCGGCACGCTGTGGCTGCGCCGGGACGGCGCGACGGGGTCCGCCGAGCGCGACGCCATCGAGGCGAAGGCCTACGCGCTGCTGGAGGACGGCATCCCCATGTGGTGGCGGCAGGAACTCGAGGTCACCGTCGCCGGCAAGAGCCGCGAGGAGGATCTCGGCAACCTCATCCCCGCGGGCTGGCGCCTGGCATCGGTCGCCGCGCCCATCCCCGTGACCGTCGATGAGGCGGGCCGTGCCAAGGCCCAGGTGCGGGCGGGCAAGTGGACCATCCAGGTGGATGCGTTTCGCGTGGATGACTCCCGCGAGATCCAGCTTCCCACGGCCGCCAAGCCGCCCGCCGCGGACATGTTGGTCGCGTTCAAGGCACGGCCAGACCTCCGGACCCTGGAGATTTCGGGCGCCACGGCGATCGATGCCGCCCAGACGTACGTCCTGCCCGCATGGCGCGACCTGCCCGTGTACCGATGGGAGCCCGCGCGGCCCATCGCCCTGGCCGAGCGCATGCGCGGGATGGGTGACAAGAAGCCGGGCGGGCTGGGAATCGAGCGCGAGCTGTGGCTCGACGAGGACGGGCGCGGGCTGACGTTTCGCGACACCATCACGGGGAGCATGCAGCAGGTGTGGCGGCTGGACGCCGCCGAGGGGCAGCAACTCGGTTCCGTGCGAAGCCTGGGCATCGGGCAATTGGTGACGCGAAACCCTTCCAACGGCGCCCTCGGCTTTGAAGTCCGCGCCCGCAACCTCGCCGTCGAGGCCACTGGCCGTGCCGAAGCCGCCCCCACGTGGCCCGCGACGGGCTGGCGGGCCGATGCCGACCCGGCCCGGGTCACGCTTCACCTTCCGCCGGGGTGGAGGCTGTTCGCGTTGTTTGGCAGCGACTGGGTTCAGGGCGACTGGCTCACGGCCTGGACATTGCTGGACCTGTTCTTGTTGCTGGTCTTCACGCTGGCCGTGTTTCGACTGCGCGGGTTTGGGGCGGCGGGGCTGGCCTTCATGGCCTTTGGCCTCGCCTACCACGAGCCCGGCGCGCCGCGTTACCCATGGCTGGTCCTGCTCGTGCCCCTTGCGCTCGGGCAAATCCTGCGCGACGACCGCGCGCGCAGGCTGGCCCGGGTCGTGCAAGGGACGGCGGCCGTGGTGCTCGTGTTGTTCCTGGTCCCATTCGTTTCCCGGCAGGTGCAACAGGCGCTGTACCCCCAGCTCGAGCTGACGCCCGGGTATCCCACACCCGACCTCACCTTCGCCGTCGGCGACGTGTCCGCCGGGGTCGCCGCGGGCGCCCAGGTGCAGGCCAACCCAGCAACGGTTGCCGCCGATGCTCGCCTCGCGAACAGCCTCAACTTCACTTCGAAGGCCAGGCCCCAAGCACCGACCAAGGACGCGCAAAACAATTATTGGTCCGCCAACCTCCTCCAGGACGCCAAGGCACGCATCCAGACCGGCCCCGGCATCCCGGAGTGGACATGGCGCGCCGTGTCCTTTGGCTGGAACGGCCCCGTCCAGCCGTCACAGAACGTGCGCCCCATCCTCGTGCCGCGCTCGGTCGAACGTCTGCTGTCCGTCGTCCGCACCGGCTTGGTCATGGCCTTGGCGGCCGTCCTGGCCATGCCCGCCGTTCGCCGCAAGGAACCGACCCGACCCGTCGGGCCCTCGGGGTCGCCGCCCGCAGCGCCCTCCTTGGCCGCCGTCATCCTCGGCATCGGCCTGGGCCTCGCCATCCTCGCCGGGCCATCCGTTCGTGCGGCGGAGCCCTCGGCCCCTGGGCCCATCCCCGACGCGACGACCCTGGACAAGCTCCGTGAACGATTGCTGGCGCCCTCCGACGCCTTCCCCAACGCCGCCAGCATCCCCATGGCGAGCCTCGGTCTGGAGGGACGCCGCGTGCGCATCGAGGCCGAGGTCCACGCCGCCCTGCGCGTCGCCGTGCCGATCCCGGGGCGCTTGCCCGCGTTCTCGCCGGTTGCCGTCGAGATGGACGGCAAGCCCGCCGCGTCCGTGCGCCGCGACGACGGCTTCCTTTGGGTCGTGGTGGAACCCGGGGTCCATCGGGTCCGGCTCGACGCCTTGCTTCCATCGGCCAGCGAGTGGGAATGGTCCTTCGCGCTCAAGCCGCGACGCGTGCGCATCGACGCGCCCGAATGGACCGTGGCCGGGGTGCGCGGCGATGGCGTGCCCGAGGCGCAGGTGTTCCTGGCCCCGCGCCTGCGGGCCACGTCCGCGAACGCCAGCTACGAGCAGCAACGGGTCGAGTCCGTCGTCGCGATCGACCGCCACATCGAGCTTGGACTCCAATGGCAGGTGCGTTCGGTGGTCACGCGCCTGTCGCCCATGGGACGTGCGGTATCGCTGCTGGTGCCGCTGGTCCCGGGCGAGACCGTGGTGTCGCAGGGGGCGGTCGTGCGCGACGGGGCCATTGAAATCCGCCTGGGCGCGCAGGAACGGGAAATGACATGGGAGGGCACCTTGGCGGTGACCAACCAGGTGCGGTTGGGCACGAACCCGACCAATGCCTGGGTCGAGCGTTGGCATCTGGTCACCTCGCCCGTCTGGAACATCACCCTCTCCGGCCTGCCGCCGATGTTCGACGCGGCGGGCGGGGACCTCGTGCCGTCCTGGCGGCCGTGGCCGGGTGAATCCGTCGGCCTGGCCATCCAAAGGCCCGAGGCCGTCGCGGGCGCGACCGTCACGATCAACCGCGCGCTGCACGCGGCCAGCCTCGGCCGGCGCCAGCGCACCTCCACCCTCGACCTCGCCCTGCGTTGCAGCATGGGCGAGGAATTCCCGGTCGGGCTCCCGCCCGGATCCGAGGTCACCCGTCTTTCGGTGCGCGGCCGCGACGTCCCAGTGAGGCGCGAGGGCGACCGCGTCGTGGTGCCGTTGCAGCCCGGCGAGCAAGCGATGTCGATCGAGTGGAAGGAATCGCGCCCGCTGGGGTTCCGGGACGGGAACGCCCTCGTGCAACTGCCGGTGGAGGCCGCCAACGTCATGACGACGGCGACGGTCGGCGAGGACCGCTGGGTCCTGTGGGCGTCGGGTCCGCAGAGGGGGCCCGCCGTCCGGTTTTGGGGCGTCTTGATGTTGTCCCTGCTGGGGGCCGTAGCCCTTGGGCGCATCCCGCGATCGCCGCTGGGCAGGGTGTCCTGGATGTTGCTGCTCGTGGGGTTGACCCAGGCGCACGTGGTGGCCGCGATGGTGAGCATTGGTTGGTTCTTCTTGGTCCGGTGGCGCGGCGAGCCGTCGTTCCCGTCCACGCGCCCCGTCGCGCACAACCTGTTGCAGGGGGTGCTCGTCGTGCTGACGGCGGCCACCGTGGGCATCCTGTTGTTTGTCGTGGGCGAGGGGCTTCTCGGAAGCCCGCGGATGTTCATCCTCGGCAACCAGTCCACCCGCACCCTGCTGCGTTGGTTCGAGCCGCGCTCCGGGACGTCCCTGCCCGGGTGCACCGTCTTCTCCATCTCCATCTGGTGGTACCGCCTGCTGATGCTGCTCTGGGCTTTGTGGCTCGCGTGGAGCCTGCTGGAGTGGCTGGGCAAGGCATGGCGCGCCTTCGTGCAAGGCGGCATCCTCCGGCGGCGAGCCCCGAGTTCCGCCCCAACGCCGAAGAATCCTCCCCCTGCCCCGCCGCAGCCGCCGCCCCTGCCGACCTCGGCGTAGCCGGGACGATTCAGCCTAGAAGCGGCAGTTGAAGAGGGCTTCAGGACGAGGAAATGGACGTCCCATCCAGGCAAAGAGGCCCTCTTGGATGAACTCTAGACCTCACCCTGCAGGTGAGGTTGGGGTGGGGCGCAGGCGGCCGCTCGTGGGCCTGGACGCCGGCCGAAAGCGGCTAAGCCGGGACGATTCAGTTGGGAGGGAAGTGATTGCGAAGCAGATGCTTCCGCAAGCCGAGGAGTGAGCGAGGCGCGGGCCGGTACGAGGCCCGTAACGAGCGAAGGACGAAGGATTTGCGGGAGCAGATCGAGCAAGCACGACCGAGCCAGCTGAATCGTTCCGGCTAAGGGCCAAGAACCACGGATGACACGGATCACACGGATTCAAGCACGTCGTG
>CAIRNV010000162.1 GCA_903880005.1 uncultured Verrucomicrobiota bacterium
CGGAGACGCGGAGATCTCAGCAAGACCTCTGCGCCTCTGCGTCTCTGCGGGCGGCTGTGCCTCAGGCACCGGGACACGCTCCTCGGTGGCCTCCCATGTCATCGGCCGCCGTGGGAATGGGCTTGGGGAGGAAATCGCGCGCGGAGACGCGGAGACGCAAAGACATCAGCAAGATCTCTGCGTCTCAGCGTCTCGGCGGGCGGATCAACCTCATGCACCGGGACACGCCCCTCGGTTGCCTCCTATGGCATCGGCCGCCGTGGGATCTGGCTTGGGTAGGGAATCGCACGCGGAGACGCGGAGATATCAGCAAGATCTCTGCGCCTCTGCGTCTCTGCGGGCGGCATTGCCTCATGCACCGGGACACGCTCCTCGGTGGCCCCCCATGGCATCGGCCGCTTTCGGAATCGGCTTGGGGCGGAATCGCGCGCGGAGACGCAGAGACATCAGCAAGATCTCTGCGTCTCTGCGTCTCTGCGGGCGGATCAACCTCATGCACCTGGAGACCCCAAATCCCCGCGTAACGAGGTGGGAGGCTCTCGATCCACAAGCAGGTGAGTTGCGACAGGCTGCCTGCCAACACGCCGTCGTAGCGGATGGGCATGAACCTCGGCATGGGCATCCATGAGACCGCATTCTTCGCGTCTTTGCGTCTTCGCGTGAGGAAATCCCGGGCGCACGCATCACGGGTTCAGCGCATGCGAAGGCTGGGTTTTTGAATCACGCCAAGACGCGAAGCCGCAAAGAGAACCCGCGAGATCCACCCTCTGGCAGCGCCGCGCGAGGCGAGAATCCTTCACTCAAAAACCGCTGACGCGCAGATCAGGGGAGCCCACATGCCCGGTTGACTTCCAAGGCTTCCAACAAACCCTTGGCCCCTCAAGGCACCCGCCACCCGGCGGCCCCGCCCCACCCCATGTTTCATCTCGCACTCCGCATGTTGCTGGGTGACCGCGCGAAGTACCTGATGCTCGTCGGCGGCCTCACCTTCTCCGCCCTGCTCATGACCCAGCAGAACGCCGTGTTCCAAGGCCTCCTGTCCTGGACCACGTCGCACATGCGCAACATGCGCGCGCCCATCTGGGTCGTCGAAGGCCGTGTCCAGCAGGTCAACGAGACCAAGGCCCTGCGCGACACCGACGTCAACCGCGTGCGGTCCGTCACCGGCGTGGACTTCGCCATGCCGCTCTTCCAGGGCGTCCTCAAGGCGCGGGCCACCGATGGCTCCGAGAAGCTCATCCAGATGATTGGCCTGCACGCGGGCACGTTGTTCGGCCGCCCCGCCCGGATGCTCTCGGGCAACATCGAGCAATTGCGCGTCGCCAATGCCGTTGTCATCGACGAACTCGCCGCCGAACGCCTCGGACGCGCCCCCGCGCCCGGCCAGGCCCCGCGCCCGCTCGCCGTCGGCGACGTCTTCGAGATCAACGACCGCGAGGCCCGCGTCGTGGGCCTCTGCCGCACCGAACGGCACTTCTTCGGATACCCCTACGTCTTCTCCACCTACGACCAGGCCCTCCAGTTCGCCCCGCGCCAGCGCAAGATGCTGTCCATGATCCTCGCGTCGCCCAGGCCCGGCGTCCCCGCCGAGGTCGCCGCCGCCCACATCGAGGCCGAGACCGGCCTCAAGGCCTACACCGTCCCCGAGTTCGAGCGCAGCACCCTGGACTGGATCTGGAAGAACACCGGCATCCCCGCCAGCTTCATGACCACCATCCTCCTCGGCTTCATCGTCGGCGTCGCCATCGCCGGCCAAACCTTCTACTCCTTCGTCCTCGAAAACCTCCGCAACCTCGGCGCCCTCAAGGCCATGGGCGCCTCCAACGGCCTCCTCTCCGCCATGCTCCTCCTCCAGGCCTTCACCGTCGGCCTCGTCGGCTATGGCATCGGGCTCGGCCTCACCGCCCTCTTCGGCCTCGCCGTCAGCCAAGGCGGCCAACCCCCCTTCCTCCTCCAGCCCGCCGCCGTCCTCCGCACCCTCGTCGCCATCCTCATCATCTGCTTCCTCGCCGCCCTCCTCGGCATCCGAAAAGTCGCCAAACTCGAGCCCGCCATCGTCTTCCGCGGCTAACTCCCACCTTCGCCCTCACCCCTCGCCCAACGCGCAACGCCCCTCGCCCTCATCCTTCCCCCTTTCCGCCCCCATGCCCGACGCCATCCAGCTCTCCCACGTCAGCAAGGCCTTCGGCTCCGGCGACGCCCGCACCCTCGCCCTCAAGGACGCCACCTTCTCCGCCGCCCTCGGCGAACTCCACCTCGTCGTCGGACCCTCCGGCTGCGGCAAGACCACCCTCCTCTCCGTCGCCGCCGGCACCCTCGCCTGGGACGAAGGCGACGTGACCGTCCTCGGCACCCGACTCAACGACCTGCCCCAGCCCAAGGTCACCGCGTTCCGCCGTCGCCACATCGGCTTCATCTTCCAGCAGTTCAACCTCATCCCCACCCTCGACCTCGTGGAGAACGTCTCCGTGCCCCTCCTCCTCAACGGCCGCCCCCGTCGCGAGGCCGAGGAACGCTCCGCCGCCCTCCTCCAGCGCCTCGGCCTCGGCGGACGCGAACGCAAGCGCCCCACCCAGCTCTCCGGCGGACAACAGCAACGCGTCGCCATCGCCCGCGCCCTCGTCCACGAGCCCCCGCTCCTCATCGCCGACGAACCCACCTCCGCCCTCGACCGCGAGACAGGCCACCAAATCATGGAAATCCTCTCCACCGCCGCCCGCTCGCCCAACCGTTGCGTCGTCATCGTCACCCACGACCCCCGCACCTACGCCTACGCCGACCGCCTCACCGAGATGGAGGACGGCCGCATCGCCGGCGTCCACCAAGGCCAGGTCCTCCAAAACTTCATCGCCTCCCATCACTAGGTTCAGGCGGCAGCGGCAGGCTCCGGCATCAGTTTTCAGCATCAGCATCAGTTTTCAGCGTCAGCGTCAGTTTTCAGCGTCAGCGTCAGCTTCATCCTTCACCCCTCATCCTTCATCCTTCCGCCTTCACCCTTCATCCTTCCGCCCCCCCATGTTCCGCAAAACCTCCTTCTACCTCGCCGTCCTCGGCGTGGTCGCCACCGTCCTCCTTGTCCGACGCCAGTCCGCGCGTCCCGCCGACCCCGGGCCCGTCTCCGCGCCCGCGCGATCGCCCTATGACGGCAAGGTGGCCGCCACCGGGTTGATCGAGGCCTCCCGCGAGAACGTGAAGGTCGCCTCCCCGCGCCCCGCCGTCGTCACGCGCGTCCACGTCAAGGTCCAGCAGGACGTCAAGGCCGGTGACCCGCTCCTCCAGCTCGACGACCGCGAGGCCTCCGCCCGCGTCGCCGCCACCCTCGCCCAGCTCGCCGCCGCGCAGTCCCAGCTCGCCGTCGATCAAAACCTCGTCGAGGACCAGGCCGACCAACTCGCCCGCCTCGAACGGCTCGAACGCGACCGCGTCGCCTCCAAGGACGAGCTTTCCCGACGCCAGTTCGCCCTCGCCGGCGCCACCGCCAAGGCCGCCGCCTCCAAGGCCCAGGTCGCCGCCATCCAGGCCCAGCTCGACCTCGCCCGAACCGAGCTCTCCGTCCTCACCGTCCGCGCGCCCCGCGACGGCACCGTCCTCCAGGTCAACGTCCGCGAGGGCGAGTTCGCCCCCGCCGCCGCCCTCGCCGAGCCCCTCATCCTCCTCGGCGACACCCGAACCCTCCAGGTCCGCGCCGAGATCGACGAGCAGAACGCCGTCCTCGTCCATCCCGGCGCCCCCGCCGTCGGCAGCCTCAAGGGCCATGCCGAACGTTCCTTCAACCTCCGCTTCGTCCGCGTCGAGCCCTTCGTCGTCCCCAAGCGCAGCCTCACCGGCGACTCCCTCGAACGCGTCGATACCCGCGTCCTCCAGGTCATCTATGCCCTCGACCGCCCCGCCTTCCCCGCGTACGTCGGGCAACAGGTGGACGTGTACATCGACCGCGAGGCCGCCAAGTAGCCCAGCCCCCGTGCGACCCATCCCCCGTCGCAAGCGCAAGGTCGGCCTCGAGCCCTTCTACACCTCGCGCCCGCTCGCCCAACGCTGCGTGGCCCTCGTCGAGGCGCGCTTTCCCCTCGGCACCTTCCCCCTCGTCCTCGAGCCCGCCGCCGGCGACGGAGCCTTCCTAGACCTCCTGCCCCACGCCACACGCCTCGGACTCGACCTCCACCCCGCCACAACCGGAATCCTCCAGGCCGACTTCCTCCACTGGACGCCACCCCCGCCCCACGACGACGCCAACGCCAACGTCCTCACCGTGGGCAACCCTCCCTTTGGCCAGCGGGGCGGCCTGGCCATCGCGTTCCTCAACCGCGCGTGCCAATTCAGCCGGGTCGTCGCCTTCATCCTGCCCCGCTCGTTTCGCAAGGACACCTTCCTCAACCGCATCGACCGACGCTTCCACCTCGTCCACCAGGAGGACTGCGACGCGTTCCGGCGTCCCGACAACGCCCCGGTGCGGATCAAGGCGGTGTTCCAGGTGTGGGAACGACGAGATCAACCCCGGCCGCTGATCGAGCGCGCCACCCATCACGACGACTTCCTCCTCCGCCACGCCCACCTGTCGCGTGTCAGCCCCGACGAACTCGCCCGACTCCGTTCCGAGTTCGACTTTGCGATCCCGCAAGTGGGGTCCGTGTTCCGGCCGCGCCCGGCGGAAGCGGTGACCGTGGGCAGCCATTGGTTTGTGAAGGCGCGACGTCCCTGGGTCCACGAGACCTTTGGCCGACTGGACTTCTCCTTCCTGCGGGGCATGAACCTCTCGTTCACGAGCCTCTCCAAGAAGGACATCATCCAAGCCTACCAAGCCGCCCGCCCCACCCCCTGACCCCGCCCGCCCCTGGGGCCGTCCCTGGGACCGCGCCCGTCCCCGGGCGCAACCCAATGCCTCCCCGGATCAGCTCCAGGCCCCCCATCTCCCTGGCTGGCCCCATTCCCGGGCGCCCCCCAATGCCCTACCCCGATCCCGCCTGCCTCCCCCCCATCACCGAGACGTCAGAACCACGAAATACACGAAATACACGAAAGCCAGGCCCCACAGCCATCCGTGCCCATCCGTGTAATCCGTGGTTCAACAACACCTCGCCCACCCCCTCCCTCACCGCCGGGCTCAAACCACCGCATCCAACCACATATGCCACGGACAACAAGGACTCCCCATCTGTAGGCCGCGTGCCCCATGGGCGTTAACCCAAGACCGGAATCCACGGACGGCCTCCACGCCGAATCGGCTCCTCGGGGCCGCTGGCCTCCGTTTCGTGTATTTCGTGTATTTCGTGGTTCTACAAACCCCGAGGTGCAGACCGGTTGCAAGCGGGCCTGGGACGTCGGTGCCGGGTGCCGGAGTTGGACGCCATGAAGCCATGAGATGTGCTTCGACACCGCGAAGACTTGGAACCACGAAATACACGAAAGACACGAAAGCCGGCCCCCCCCGGCCCATCCCTGCCCATCCGTGAAATCCGTGGTTCAACAACACCTCGCCCATCCCCCCTCCTCACCACTGGGCTCAAACCACCGCAGCAAACCACGGATACCACGGACAACACGGATTCCCATCTGTAGGCCGCGTGCCCCCACGCGGCGCACCCATGCCCACCCGCCAACCACCCTCGTGTCGCATCAAATTAGCATCACGCCCCGATTGAACATCCCGCGCCGCCCATGCTGTAAAAGGGAGGTCGCTAAGTCCCTACGATTCAGAACACTCGACGACCCCCATCCTCCCGAAGCCTTCCCACCAAAGCCCTACCCCGACGCTCCCGCGTGGCACCACCCTCCCACAACCCTTCAGCAAGCAACCCATCCGCACCACGGCTGGCCCCCGAATCGCACACATCCCCCAACCCACGCACCTGCATCGTCCTGGCCCTCACGATCTCCCTACCCCTCATCACCACAGGCTGCGGACTACCCGTCGGCCCCAACCATCGACTCCTATTGGGCTACCAAGCCACCACGCCCGACGCCTCCAGCCTGCGGACCGTCATCCCCGGCCTCGATCTCAGGCTCCATTCCGAACACAACGGCCTCAACCTCGGCTGGTCCTCCACCACGGTCTCCAAACCGGTTCCTGAATCTCCCCCCACCAACGCCCCGATCGAAACCGTGCCCGCCGCACCTGCCTATCGTCCGCCCCTGGCTGTGGCATGGAGCCGAAACGGCATCCAACACATCCTCGGCTGGCAGGTCGTGAGGGAACTCAAGCTCCAGCCCGGCACACCCCGCCTGATCGACGCCCAGCAAGCCGGCCTCACCCTCGCATTCAACCCTCACCTCACCGACCTCGGCCTCTCCATCAGCCGACACACCTTCCTCCTCGTCCAACCCGACCATGACGGCACCCTCAAGGTCCGCATCAGCCCCGGCGACATGCCACGATTTCATTCCAACAAATAGCCAACCCTCCATCCGACGCCCCAAACATGAACAAGCGCCTCCTCACACTCGCCGCCTCCGTGGCATGCCTCATGGCCACGGGCTGCACCTCCCGCCACCTCGTGTTCACCACCTACACACGAGTCGGGATCAACATGACCGCCGCCGGCGAAGTCCCCACCAACCTTGGCCTTGGATACAAGCGCTTCGAGGGCCTCATCATTCCCGTCGATCCCAGCAAAGCGGATCCCGCGAAACCCAATCTCCCGTCCGTCCAGGCCAGCCTCAAATTCCACAACCGCTGGTTCAAGGGCCTCGACCTCGAGCAAGACTTCGCCACGGGCAACGCTGCCAAGAAGTAGTAGGCATAACCTCCGGCCATTCAGCTCCTTCCAAGCAATCCATGAAAGTTCTAACCCTGCCCAACAAGCCTTGGCACGTCGCCAAGCCCGCACTTGCTGCCATGACCGCAGCCATCCTCTCCGGCTGCGCCAGCAATACCGTCGTCATGACCACGGCCACACGCATCGGCCTCGACATCAATGCATCCGAGCCGGGCCTCCAAGGCGCTCACTTTGGATACGACCGCTTCGAGGGCGTCATCATGCCCATCGTGTCCACAGACAAGGCGGGGCAAACAACTTACTTGGGCGATGCCTACCCCATCTACAGCCGACATCACGTCCACGTCGGAAGCTTCCTCCTTGACCTTATCGGAAACGAAGATGCCGGGGTGAGAGTCGTCCAGTCCCTCGCAACCGGTGAGGCGGCAAAATCGCCTGACGTACGCAAAGCCGTTAGCAACCAGTTCAACACCCTCATGGGCCGATAGATGACCAGCCGACACAGCGGCAGTAGGAATCATTGAACAAGCAACTCCAAACGACCATCTAATGAATACGCCAACTGTACGAAACCAACCTGTCCCAAGGATGCCCAGCAAGCTATTGGGTCTTGCGAAATACAAGGACGAGCGAGCCAGAAACCCTAACAGCATCGGCATCCTGGTCGAAGGGGACTCATGGTTTAATCTGCCTCCGCTTGTAGGTGGAACAAATCTTGTCATCGCCCTAAAGGCAATTCTCGGATCAAAGATTGCCATCCTCGACCTATCCAAAAGCGGGGATGAAGCGAGGGAGATGCTCGCGGGCGAACAACTGAAAACCCTTCAGGAAACGCTTGATGCAAAAGGCGTCTCGTTTGATGCCATCCTATTCAGCGGCGGCGGCAATGACTTGGTTGGCCCCAATCTCCTGCCAATCCTCAACTCGTACATCGACGGGATGACTGCAAAAGATTGCCTAAAGGAGCATCGCCTCGGCACCAGACTGGACCAAATTGCCAGCGCCTACCAGGAGCTAACGTGGCTACGGGACGACTACGAGAAGGACGCATGGATCTTCACGCATGGATACGATCTTGCCAAGCCCAGTGGAAAGGGCGCCCGGTTCATACTGGAAGTCGCCGGGGGCTGGGTCAAAGAGCGCCTAGACAGCAAGGGTATTCCTGAAACCCTCCACTCAGACATCGTTAGACTGCTCCTTGAGAACTTTGACACAAAGATTAAGACGGTGATGAACAACACTCCCAAGTGCGTCCATGTGGCGACGCAGGGCACCTTGACCAAAGATGAACATTGGGGCGACGAGCTGCATCCGAGCGAGATCGGCTTCAAGCTCCTGGCGGAAAAGTTTGCCGATGCCTTGAAAGAGAAATTTCCAGACCGCCTGAGATCTATGATGTGACTGATAACCAATCTCAAATCAGCACATCAAATTCCACTGAGACCTAGCCTACGCTACCAGTGTTCTCTCGACGCGGCTAAGCTCTTGATGTACCTGAAACTCTTAGTAAAGACTCCAAGAGAAGGTATTCCTGACACTGTACAAAGTCATGATGCCCAAGACACGCAGGGTCACGGAGTGGGTTGCAGAAACCTTCCAGCACACTCCGTTGTCTAATCTCCACTCCTATTCGCCTGAACTGAACCCAAACAAGCCTCTGAGCCTCACTGTAAAGTCGCAGGTGCGAGAGAAGCTCGTAGCCCAAGACCATGAAGAGCTTCAGGCAAGCCTTCGGACGGCGCTGCGCTCAAACCAAGGGCGCCCCGCTGCCATACGGACATTGTTCCAGCATCCCTCCGTCGCCTATGCCACCAGAAAACGCGCTACTTTTAGCTTGCCGGTGTAATAGTTCCGGCATTGATCGGGATATGCCCCCCGCTGAATCGCGACACCAAACGATTCGAATTCTCATCGAGGTGATCTCATGTATCCCACGCCATCCGTTACCCGTGCTTAAGATTCCCAGACCTAGCCTTGTTTACAATCCGAAGCTCATGAAAACGACCCAACAGCTAGTCGTAATTACGGTCTCGTTCCTGCTCGCGATCGCCACAACATCTTGCACCACCCAGCCCAAGCGGACTAATGCCCAATTCCCTATGCACGCTTCTCTTGATGGCATGACCGCCGAGGCATCGCCCACAGAAGTTCATCAAGCGCTGCCTGACTCCGTCAAGCTAATGCTCCTTCCCCACACGCTGCTCGGATTCCAGTTCTACGAATCGTGGCGGTGGAGCCAAAGATCCGTCATTTCGATCAGCGGCGGCCTTGCAATGCCGCGTGTAGGTGACGCCTATTATTGGGAAGAGAAGAAGCCCTTGGTCACCGCTCTGAGGGTGTTTTCGGCCCCAAGTGTCTCATGGGTACAACAAACCATTGAGGGACCGCCTGACACCAATACTCTTTTCAATGCCAAAAGGCTTCTTGAGAGCATCCAGGCCGACACGGCCAGAACGCTTCAATTAGCATTAGAGCTAGCAGCCTTGAAGAGCTCCAGCGCCGCACCGAGGATCCAAGCCATCGAAGAGAAGGTAGATGTTTTGCAAGGGCGCATCCTCACCAACTCGGAGAGGTTGTCCACGGTTTTGAGCCAAAGTGGAGTCATCAGCTTCCGCTGGGCCAAGAAGCATGACTCGGAGGACAGCGTTACGGCGGACGACTATGGCTCAGTGAGCAGAAAGTCGAAGGGCCGTGAGACTGGAATCGCTCTGGCGGCTGGACTCCGATTTGCATCACTAAATCCAGAGGGAGACTGGGACGCCAACTACGATATCATTAGAAAGTCTCTGGGCTACAAGCGGGCCAGCCAGGTTGGTGTGGTAACCTACCTGATGCAATGTCGTGACATAGTTTACATAAGGGACGTCGAGGCGCTTCAGGACATCCGTGCTTCTGCAAACCTGAGCAAGCTTGTGAAAGACATCGCAGGCGGCAAGGCTCCTACAGAGACAATCGAGAAACTCAAGCTAGTCTTTGAGCTATATCGATCTACCGAATCTAAAATCGGGGCCTTTGGAGGTGCTGCAGGTGCTCAATGGGAGACGATAAGAGTCGCTGCTGGACAGATAGATCCCAGTCAATCCGTTGATGGCTATGCAACAATTCACGCCGTGTTGACCGATCCGAAAGCCCTCACGTCAAAGCGCCCACAGACGCCGCCAATTGAGGTAAGGTGGTTGGGAAAGAGCTTGGATTTGCCACCTTACCCGCAGAGGCTTTTATCCAATGCCAGCTCAAGGGTATCGCTGATGCTGGAATGCTCCTCCAAAGGCACCGTCGGTAACTGCGACGCCCTCGCCATGGCTGTTCGTGGGCACCCCCTTGTCTCGAGGCGAATCAAGGGGCATGGCGACGCCAGCATGTACGCGTTAATTGGCAAGATGGAGATCGCATTTGGTATCACGATGAAGGCCGAACGGGATTTGTTTTTGAAGGCGGCAGCAGTCGATTTTCGCGTGGAGGCTGTAGCCAATTCATGGCTCAAAGAGCATTCAGAGCTTTTACACACACTGAGCCTGCGGCTTCGCGAGTTGGAGGCCAAGGTTCTGCCAAATGAGGATTGAGAGGAGATGCGCTGGGGTCAGTCCCGGATTCTAGAGATGTTGACCTTTCGCCCCGGTCGAGGGATGAGCGTCAAAATGCAGGACTAAACCCATCGCACTCGATGCACCCATGCCCACGCTCACCATTCGCCTGCCGGACGACAAGCATCAGCGCCTGCGGGAGCTGGCCCGACGTCGCTCCATGAGCATCAACAAGCTCATGGAGGAACTCGCGACCATTAGCATCACCGAGTTCGACGCCGAGACCCGCTTTCGCGCCCTCGCCGCCAGCGGCTCCGCAAAACAAGGCCTCGCGCTGCTGGATCGGCTGGATGAGGCATTCCCAGGCAAGGGCAGTTAGCGATGTGACCCTGCGGTCGGTCCCTGATGCTTCACAAATACGCCTCGTGCCGCAGCCGAGGGAACGTCTCGGAACACGGAGCCGAACCCAATGCTCGGGATTCACGCCAACTGCATGATCTGTCGGAAGATGCGCGCCGCCTGCTGCCCCCCTTGGCCTCTGGATCGACTCATGGGGAGCAGGGCAATCGGCCCTGTCCGCAATGCAATGTTGACTGGTTCGGCCCGGTATTGGCCTTGTTAGGCATCCGGAACCACCATTAGGATGAACTATGCACCGTATATCACGAGACGATTACGAATATCTCAAGGCGATGGAGCAACAGGCGAGGATGAGTGAACAACGATACAAACGCCTCAAGAATTCACTCCCCATTCCAGGGGTTGATGATGCCAGCCCACAAGCGACGCTGTTGGCTGTTGATGCCCTGCGAAGGATCTTCTTAGAAGAGCGATTTAATCTGATGGACGCCATTGTGGCTGAAAGAGGCTATGGCCCAGTTTCCGATAGCGATACCCACTTTCGTGGTAGGGTGCTCGAAAGCGTCTTAAACGGCCACTGCACAGGACAATCCAAACCAGATTTCGCTTACGCTGAGCTAAAGTTGATCGAGACGAAGACCTTGCACGAAATCACTCAAGTAATGACTGTTGGAGTCATCTTTGAGGCAATCGACCGTCACTCCGGAGACTACGCAATCGTTGATTATGCCTCGAGCAACTTCTTCAAGAAGTGTAGAAGAATGATAGTCGTAAGCTACGACAAGGTAGGCATGCAAAGGGGGCTTGTTGTCAATAACGTCTTCGCATTCGAAGGCAGCAACAGATTATGGGCTGACAAGTTGGAAGAGGATTGGTTGAGCATAAGCGGCGAGATGCAGAGAACCATAGCGCAGTACAAGGCTGGCACCGTCCGCCGAAAAGCAAGTGGGATATGCAAAAGTGATAGTGGAGGCCGGAACTCGCGGCGTCCTAACGGGCTACTAGGGATTAGGAATGACAGCATCGTGTTCACGAAGAAGCTATTTGAGTTAGCCAGTAAACACTATTACGAGGTTGCCGGACCATAAGCACGGCAAGGATGTCATAGATCCAGTTCTATTTGCGCCGACGCTTCGTGGCGCACCGAATGTTGAGCTTCTTGGTTGGTCCGTGTCGTAATTTCGTGGCTTAACTCGAGTAGCACGTTTTCATACGCTCGTACAATGTCTCTCTTAGACAGGCTCGAGTGAGCGGTGTTTTTATTGTGGTTAAACGAAAAATCCAACTTGCTGAACAAGTCTAATACCCTTGGGTTTTTGGGCTTAATAAACCAGTAGCTCCCGGCAGTGATTGACGCACTTGGGCGTGGCCTGAAACTGCCGCCAACCTGAGGCAAAGCTACAGGAAACTCACGCCTGATTCGTTCAAGCTCCGGCTGAGGTGTCCTTGAGAGATGTCGGTGAATCATCTCAAAATCCTCATGCTCAGATCTCTGATGCTGTTGTGATCGTGGTTTGGCTTGCCGCTGCCATATCTGGAACGTGCTACGAACCTTAACTAAGCCTCCATCTGGAGTTTCAAAATCCTCGCAAAGGAAGGAGTCGATGAGATGGAAGGACAGAGGTATTCGATTTTGAAATGTGTATTTTTCAAAGCTGCGGGGCAGGATCATGGCGATTACCTGAGCGAAGCGGCTCGAATGCATGATAAACCTCATGGCAAGCGCTCCTCGCTGTCCAAAAGGCGGGTTGCCGATGACCAGCGTGGACGAATAGGAATCCATGGGTAACCACCCGAGGTAGTCTCGCCGATCAATCTTCGGATGGCGTGGATTCACGTCCATAGCAATGGCATGCGATGGAAGATACTGAAGGAATGCGCCAGCCCCCGCACTCGGTTCTACAATCAACCGGAAGGAAGTAATTCCCAGATGCCTATCGACAAGATCAACGCAGCGCTTGGCTGTTGCATCCGGGGTGTAGAACTCCTCGCCAGCAACTTTTCGCTTTTGACCCATATGGTTGTTGGATAGGTGACGTGAGGCCGGCGAAGTTAGTTCGTTGCGACTAATCGCTTACCAAGGGGCGCTGGGGCCACTTCCAAGGCTTTTACGTCATGCTCCGGGGCCGTCGAGGATCGTGGTCGCATGCCGTTGAACCTCCCTTTTCCTAGTTGATGCCTCATCCCTACTTCACGATCTCCATGAGCTTTCCGTAGCTGTCCACGACGTCGTACCGCACCTGCTCGGAGGTGATCCGGGCGAAGAACTTGCGGGCGCAGTCGATCTTGCAGTCCTCGATCTTGCGGAGGTCCATCGAGGACATGGAACCCTTCGTCTCGGCGATGAAGTACACGTGCTTCACCTCGCCCTGCTGGAAGGCAATCGCCCAGTCGGGGTTGTAGTTACCCACGGGCGTGGGAATGAAGAAGCTCCTGGGCAGCTTCGCATACACGACGACCTCCGTTCCGGTGTCGAGGTCGGCCACGAAGTTGCGCTCGTTGGTGGCGTCGGTGAAGACGTAGTCGTAGATGTGGCGCCGGGTCGGGACGGCCTTGCCAAAGTCCTCCTTGGGCTTTTCCTGCGTGAAGATGTCCAGGGTGTGGGTGTCGTCGATCGGGTTGTAGGACAGGTGCTCGACGATGACGGTGGCCTTCTGCTCGTTGATGATCCGGCTGGTCTTGAGGATGAAGTCCTCGGGGTTCTCCTTGTATTGCCCAAACACCGCGATGTTCATGCCCTGCAAGATGGCGCTGATCGTCCTTCGGGTGAGTTGCGTTTCCCCGGCAATCTTCCCAAGCAGGTCGTATTTGACGGCGGACCGAACGGACGCCCCGAGGGAGCCGGTGGCGGTGTCCTCGAGCCGGAAACCGGCACCCTGCTGCAACGCCTCGACCGTCGCGCTCTCCGTTTGTTCGCCACGCTGAATGGTGTATTGGAGCGGGCTGACGCGCAGCTCCTTGTCCAGTGCGGTGACGCATTTCCTCACCAGCTCGGCGGTCTCGAAGTGGACCGTGTAGGCGGCCTTGCGGTTGATTCGGTTCCACAGTTCCTGGAACTCCTTCTTGTGGAAGTTGCCGTTGAGCGGGTTGACCCGTGCCTTGCGATCGTCCTCGACGGCCGGGAGTTGGGCATCGCTGAAGACGGTGTCGATGAGCTGGAAGACCTGTTCGGCATGGGGGGCCAGCTCGGGAGGCAGGGGCGCCAGCGTTCCTTCACCCTTGGCCTTGTGATAAGCGGCGGTGATGTGGTCGTTCGTGTCGGTGTAGTCGTTCCTGACCAGGTAGCGCTCGATGAGCTTGGCGAGTTGCTGCGTCACGAGCACGTCGCCCGACGGGGTCTTGAGCACCTTCCCGTTGAAGTAGGCCTCGTCGGCCTTGCGCGGGCGGGCGGAGAGCGACGTGCTGATGTCCTTTTGCAAGGCGGCGACGAAGTCCTTGTAGCCCTCGCTGGCCACGACGGTGAGCACGTTCACCTGATGGACCGTGGCGGGGTTGTCCATGCGATCGCCGTTTTGGTTCACCGACAGGCGAAGCCCGCGACCGACCTCTTGCCGTCGGGACACGGTGTTGTCGCTGTGCTTGAGGGTGCAGATGACGAAGACATTGGGGTTGTCCCAGCCCTCGCGCAGGGCGGAGTGCGAGAAGATGAACCGGACGGGTTCCTCGAAGGACAGGAGCCGCTCCTTGTCCTTGAGGATCAGGTCGTAGGCATCCACGTCGTCCGTCTCCCCGGCGGACTCGCCGCGGGCCTTCGCCTCGGGGTTGACCAGTCGCTTGGTCTTCTTGTCGATGGAGAAGTAGCCGTTGTGGGTCCGCGCGGGTGAAATGCCCTTGAGGTAACGGTGGTAGGGCGTGTCCTCCAAGGTCAGCACCTCGTTGAGCTGGGCGAGGTACTCCTCCTCGAACATCCGGGCGTATTCGCCGGGCTCCTCGCCCGAATCGTTGTAGCAACGGTATTTGGCGACCTCGTCGATGAAGAACAGGGACAAGACCTTGATGCCTTGGTGGAAGAGCACCTGCTCCTTCTCAAAATGGGCCTTTACCGCCTCGCGAATCTGGATGCGCCTTAGGGCCGACTCGTTGACGTCGCCCATGGCCTCGCCGGCCCGGAGCACCACGCCGTGGGTGAAGCTCACCGTGTTGTCGAGGGCGTTGATGTCCGAGACGACGAACCCGCGGTATTGCTCCAAGCCGCCCGACAGGTCGAAGAGGTTGTCGTTCTTGCCGAGCTTGCGGAGGACCCGCTTGATGCCGCTGGCCTGCTGGATCTCCAGCTCGACCCGGGCCTCCGGCGGCTTGCTGGTCGAGACCTGGATGGACTCCAGATACAGGTAGGCGTTGGTTCCCGCCAAGCCCCGCACGGTGATGCCACGCACGGCGATCTTCTTCACCAGCTTCTGGTTGTAGGCGTCCAGCGCGTCGAGTCGGTACACCTTGTTGTGCTCCTGCCGGTGCGTGGCGGAGTACCGGAGGATCATCAGGGGCGTGAACTCCTTGAGGGAATCCATCGTCTTCGCGCCCTCCATCTTCTGCGGCTCGTCCAGGATGAGGATGGGCCGGTTGCGTGAGATGACGTCGATGGGGCGACGCGACTGGAAGTCATCCAATTCCTCGTAGATGCGCCGGGCATCCTGGCCCTTGGCATTGAAGGCCTGGACGTTGATGACCATCACGTTGATGCCGGCATCGGACGAGAAGCTCTCCAGGTTGTGAAGCTGCTTGGAGTTGTAGATGAAGAAGCGGGCGCGCTTGCCGTATTGCTCCAGGAAATGCTCGGCGGTGATCTCGAGGGATTTATGGACGCCCTCGCGGATGGCAATGCTGGGGACGACCACGATGAACTTGCTCCACCCATAACGCTTGTTCAGCTCGAACATCGTCTTGATGTAGCAATAGGTCTTCCCCGTGCCCGTCTCCATCTCGACGTCCAGGTTGATGTCGCAACCGGCGGACGACTTGAGCGCCGGGGACAACGGCAGGTTCTGGCGATGCTGGACGGCTTGGACGTTCGTGAGCACCCGCCCGAGCGGGAGTGCGAGGTCGCTGTTCTTGAACCCTAACTCCGCAGTGATGGGAAGGTCTCTCTGCCCAAGCGCGTCCCCACGCCCGGGATCGACGCGGTACGACACGCCCGCCGTCCTGGGCTGGCCAACAAAGCAATCCGCCACCGCCTCCACGGCCTGGGTCTGGTAGGCCTGCTGTTTAAACCGCAGCTTCATGGGACTTTCTTTGGACGATTAAAGAATGAAAGGGAAGGAGGGGGGCTAAGCCGGGACGATTCAGTTGGGAGGGAAGTGATTGCGAAGCAGATGCTTGTGCAAGCCGAGGAGTGAGCGAGGCGCGGGCCGATTCGAGGCCCGTAACGAGCGAAGGACGAAGGATTTGCGCAAGCAGATCGAGCAAGCACGACCGATCCAACTGAATCGTCCCGGCTAAGCCGGAACGATGCAGTTGGGAGGGAAGTGATTGCGCCGCAGATTCTTTCGCAAGACGAGGAGTGAGCGAGGCGCGGGCCAGTGCCAGGCCCGTAACGAGCGAAGGAC
>CAIRNV010000163.1 GCA_903880005.1 uncultured Verrucomicrobiota bacterium
CATCAGCCAGACCCTTTCGGGCCAACCGGTGAAGCCGGGGCCCCACAAGATCCAAGGCACCGGCGCGGGCTTCGTGCCCCGCAACCTCCACCTCAAGTCCGAGTCCGGCGACGCCCAGATCGTCGAGTGCGTCACGGTCACGAACGACGATGCCTTCGCCATGGCCCGCCGACTGGCCAAGGAGGAGGGCATCCTGGCCGGCATTTCGTCGGGTGCCAACGTCTGGGCCGCCATCCAGGTCGCCAAGCGCCCCGAGAACCGCGGCAAGACCATCGTCACCGTCGCCTGCTCCACCGGCGAGCGCTACCTGTCCACCGCCCTCGCCGCCGAGGCCCGGGCCGAGGTCGGGGGCTGAACCCCCCTCCCCATGCGGGGCGATGCCCCATGCCCGGCCGCAGGATTCCATGCCTGCGGCCTTTTCTTTTCCGTTCAAGCCCGACGCCGCCCCATGGCAACGTCCCGCCATGAACGACGTTCCCTCCCCCTTGCATGGAAGCCGCGCCATCCGTTGGGCCGTGATCGCCGCGTTGTCGATGGCCGCGCCTTCCGCCGCCCGCGCCGGCACGTCCGCGGAGTCCAACCTGAGGCCGCATGCAAGCCCGCCCACGTTGCAGTACACCAACTCGCCCGCGCCCATCCCCAACTACCTCGAAGGCAAGCGCTGGGGCACCCAGGGCGAGGCCATCTCGCGGATGCAACTCCCCTTGGTTCCCGCGGACTCCGCCCAGCACCTCGTCACGATGCCCGGCTTCACCAGCACCCTGTGGGCGGCGGAGCCCGACCTCCTCAAGCCCATCTGCATGGCATGGGACGAACGCGGGCGCCTGTGGGTGGCGGAAACCGTGGACTACCCGAACGAGCTGCAACCCAGGGACCAGGGGCGCGATCGCATCAAGGTGTGCGAGGACACGAATGGGGACGGCAAGGCGGACCGATTCACCGTGTTCGCCGAGGGCCTGAGCATCCCCACGGGCATGGTCTTCGCGCGCGGCGGCCTGATCGTCGTGGAAAACGGGCGGACGTTGTTCCTTCGCGACCAGGACGGCGACGGGCGCGCCGACGAGCGGGTCGTGCTCTTCAGCGGCTGGGGCATGGGCGACACCCACGCCACCGCCTCCAACCTGCGCTGGGGCCCGGACAACTGGATCTGGGGCGTCGTCGGGTACAGCGGCTTCGACGGCGAGGTGAATGGCAAGCGCATCAAGTTCGGCATGGGCGTGTACCGGTTCCGTCCCGACGGCTCCGAGCTGGAGTTCGTCCGTTCCAGCAACAACAACACCTGGGGCCTCGGCTTCAGCGAGGAAGGCACCGTGTTCGGCTCCACGGCCAACAACAACGCGTCGTGGTACATGGCCATCCCCAACCGTTACTACGAGGCCGTCTCCGGTTGGACCGCCGGACGAATGGAGACGATCGCCGACAAGCAGGACTTCTACCCGGTCACCACCGACGTGCGGCAGGTGGATGCCCACGGCCGCTACACCGCCGGCGCAGGCCATGCCCTCTACACCGCGCGCAACTTCCCCGCCGAGCACTGGAATCGGTCCGCCTTCGTCACCGAGCCCACCGGCCATCTCGTCGGGCTTTTCCGGATCGACGCCCAGGGCGCGGACTTCGTCGCCCGCAACCAAAAGAGCTTCCTCGCGTCCTCGGACGAATGGTGCGCCCCCATCATGGCCGAGGTGGGGCCCGACGGCGCGTTGTGGGTCCTCGACTGGTACAATTACATCATCCAGCACAACCCCACGCCCCACGGCTTCAAGAACGGCAAGGGCAACGCCTACGAGACGCCCCTGCGCGACAAGCGCCACGGGCGCATCTACCGGGTCGCGTGGGACAAGGCCCGCAAGGTCGCGCCCATCGACTTGTCCAAGTCCACCCCCGCCGCCCTCGTCCAGGTCCTCCGCAACGACAACCAACTCTGGCGCCTGCACGCCCAACGCCTCTTGGTCGAGCGCGGCGACACGTCCGTCGTCCCGGCCTTGACCCGCCTCGCCCGCGACCCCGCCATCGATCCCGTCGGGCTCAACGTCGGCGCCCAACACGCCCTCTGGACCCTCGCCGGCCTCGGGGCCAACACCCAGCCCGATGCCCGCAAGTCCATCCATGAGGCCCTGCGCCACCGCAGCGCCGCCGTGCGCCGGGCCGCCATCGCCGCGCTGCCCCGCGACGGATCCGGGTCTTCCGCGCTCGGGGCCCAGCGACTCGCCGAGGACGCCGACCCCCAGGTCCGCCTCGCCGCGTTGCTCGCCTACTCGGAAATGCCCGCGTCCGATTCCATCGGGAACCTCGCGTGGAACGTGCTCCGCGAGGAACGCAATGCGTCGGACCGATGGTTGCCCCACGCCGTCACCAGCGCGGGGGCGCGCCATCACCAGGGCTTCCTGAAGGCCGCCATCCATCCCCCCAAGGCCGGCGCGGCAACCCCCGTGGCCGAGTCCGTCCGGGCCGTCCTCCGGACCGTCGCGCAACACCAGGCCGCCACCGCGCCCGCGGAGGCCCTGGAGACCACGCTGGCGCTCGAAGGCGCCGCGCCGGCCGTCGCCGCCGCCATCCTGGACGGGTTCGTCGCCGGCTGGAACCCGGCGACGCCGCCCACGCTCGGCGATGCACGTCGCAAGGCGCTTGAAACGCTCGCCGGCAAGCTCGACGACGCCGCGCGGGGATCCTTGATCGCGTTGGGAGACCGATGGAACCAACGCGAGATCTTCGCGGCCCAGGTGGAGGCGACCGCCAAGGCCTTGACGGGGCAATTGGCCGGGGCGCTGGCCGACCCCGAACGAATCGCGTTGGCCCGGCGCCTGGTGTCCCTCGACGACCGGCGCGAATCCATCCGGGCCATCCTGGCCTTGGTGACGCCCCAGACGCCGCCGTCTCTGGCCGCGGGCTTGATCGCCGCCGCCGGCTCGAGCCGCCAGCCCGGGACCGCCGAGGAATTGCTGGGCGCGTTCCCCTCGCTGACGCCCGCCGCGCGCCGCGCCGCCATCGCGGCGCTCGTTCGACGGGCCGAGTGGGCGACCACCTTGCTCGCCGCCGTGGAGTCCGGACGGCTCGACCGATCCGACCTCGCGTGGGATCACTGGGACCAGTTGCGCGGGCACCCGGACAAGGCCGTGGCCGCCAAGGCGACGCAGATGGAGGGCCGCAAGAACGCCCGGAAGAACGCCGACATGGAGGCCACGGTGCAACGCCTGCTCCCGCTGGCGAGCCGCACGGGCGATGCCGAGCGCGGACGCAAGGCCTTCGAGACCACGTGCATGGTGTGCCATGCGTTCAACGGGCGCGGCCAGCATGTGGGGCCGGACCTGACGGGCATGGGCACGCGCCCGAAGGCGGAGTTGCTGGTGGAGATCATCGACCCGAACCGATCCGTGGAGGCCAACTACCGGCTGTGGACGGTCGTGCGACGCGACGGCGACTCGGTCTCGGGACGGTTGGACGCCGAGACGGCCACGAGCGTGGACATCCTCGACACGACGGGCCAGAAGCACTCGATCCAACGCAAGGACATCGCCCGCATCGAGTCCTCGCAGCAATCCATCATGCCATCGGGATTCGACCAGCTTCCCGCCGACGACTTGGCGGGCATCCTCGAGTACATCGCCACGGCCGGGCGCGCCAAGTAGGGGGGCGGGTGCATGCCGGGGGAGAGGCCAAGCATGGTTTTTTCAAGGGGGCATGAAGAAATTTCCAAAAACCTATTGACGCAGAAACGGGAGCCGGGGCAGCCTGAGCGCACACACGGAAGAAATCAGTCAATCATGAGAACTAACGCTCTTCTCCTCGCAGCCGCCATGGCGGTTGGTGGTTCTCTGCTCGCGCAGACGACCTCGAAGAACATCGTGGGCTACGTCAACAAGACGGTTCCCAAGAACGCGTTCACCCTGATCTCGAACCCGCTGAACAACGGCGGGAACAAGGTCTCCGAGGTGATCAAGACCAGCTCCGACTTGGTGCTGTATCACTACACCGGCGCTGGCTGGGCGGCCTCGATCTCCCTCGGCGGCGAGTGGATCGACGGTGGCGACGTTGTCATCGCTCCTGGTGGCGGTTTCTTCGCCCAAGGACCTGCCGACGGCGACGTGAAGATCACCTTCGTGGGTGAGGTTGCCGTGGGCGCGACGGTTGCGATCCCCGCTGGCCTCTCCATCCGCTCCTCCGCCCTGCCTCAGGCTGGCAAGTTGGACGCGCTCGAGTACCCGGTGGGTGACGAGACCATCTACACCTACGGCGCGGCCGGCTATTCCGCCGCCATCGCCCTCGGTGGTCAATGGCTCGACCCCGCCCCGACCGTTGAGGTGGGTCAGGCGTTCTTCGTTGGCAATGACGGCGCGGCCAAGAACTGGACCCGCACGTTCACGATCAACTGATTTCAGAGGACTGAACCCTTAACTCACAGAACATGAACAAGATCCAATTCATTGTTGGTGCCGTGGCGGTTGCCGCCTCGGCCACCGTGATGGCCCAAGGCCAATTCACGGCTTCGAATGCCACGGGTGCCAAGCCGAAGATTTTCGGCACGGACGGCGTCACGGGCATCACGGGTGCTGGCTACCTGGTCGAGATTCTCGCCAAGGTCGGCGGCGCCAACGTCGTGGTGGTTCCTGCCTTCAACGTCACGTTGACGGGCGCGAACGCGGGCCTGTTCTCCAAGGGTGTCCAGAGCGTCGCCGGCGTGCCTTCGGGCCCCGTTGACCTCACGGTCCGCGCTTGGGACGTGTCCTCCGGCGCGACCTTCGCTGCCTCCTCGATCAACGGCAGCGTGACCTTCAGCCACACCCTGTCTGATCCGTCTGCGGTGCCCCCGGGCGTCCCGTCGGCCATCGGCAGCACGATGCCCTCGTTCAAGCTGTCGGTCATCCCCGAGCCCTCCACCTACGCGCTCGCCGCGCTGGGCCTCGGTGGCTTGCTCCTGTTCCGTCGCAAGTAATCACGACTGACCTTCCGAAGGGCCGCATCCGAAAGGGTGCGGCCCTTTTTGCTTTGAAGGGTGACCATCCTTTGGACCGGGCCGGTCAGGATGGTAGGCCGGGTGCCCTCACGTGGCGGCGGGGATGCTCCAACTCCGTGCGCCGCAGGCACAGTGGCAGCAGCATCCTGCCGCTGATCCATCCTGGGCAAGCGGCTGGAAGCCGCTTCCACTCTCACCCGGCCTTCATGGAAGATGGCAGCGGCATCCTGCCGCTGGACGCAATCCAGCCAGAGGCGAGACGGCCCTGCCACATGACCCACCTATTGGGAGTCGTCGGATTCGGGCCCAGATAGCCATCGGTCCCAATGCGGAGGTCCTCCGCTCGTTCTGGAACGGGCAGCCATCGGCAATCTCAGGCTGGTGCATCTTCGCGTTTGAATCCGGGCCGAGCCATCGGGCAAAGTCTCGTCAACGGCCGACCCCGGCCTTCTTGACGAAGCGCATGACCGCAGAAATCCGCCACGACTGGTCCTTGGCCGAGCTCAAGGCCATCCACGACACGCCCTTGTTGGAACTTGTTTTCCAGGCTGCGGCGGTGCACCGACGCCACCACGACCCACGCGAAATGCAGGTGTCCAAGCTCATTTCCATCAAGACCGGTGCATGCCCGGAGGATTGCGCCTACTGCGCGCAATCGTCGCGATATTCAACTGGGGTCGCGCCCGAGCGATTGATGGAGAAGGAGAAGGTCCTTGAGATCGCCAGCGCAGCCAAGGACGCCGGCGTTTCCCGGGTCTGCTTGGGTGCCGCATGGCGTTCCGTTCGGGATGGCGAGCAGTTTGATCGGGTGCTCGACATGGTCCGTTCCGTGACGGACATGGGGTTGGAGGTGTGTTGTACCCTGGGAATGCTGACGGAAACCCAGGCGCGCCGACTGGAGGATGCCGGGCTTTACGCATACAACCACAACCTCGATTCCTCGGCCGAGTTTTACGAGACGATCATCACGACGCGCACGCATGCCGACCGTCTTCGTACCATCGGCAGCGTACGCCAGACGAATGTCACGCTTTGCTCCGGTGGCATAATTGGATTGGGCGAGTCGGTGGAGGATCGACTCAAGATGCTGAAGACCCTTGCGGCCATTCAACCGCAGCCCGAGTCCGTGCCCATCAACATCTTGAGCAGGGTTCCCGGGACTCCGATGGCGGACAATGCCGACGTTCCGGACTGGGACGTCGTTCGCATGATCGCCACGGCCCGCATCGTGATGCCTGCATCGGATGTTCGGCTGACGGCCGGGCGAGCCAAGTTGTCGCCGGCCGTGCAAGCCCTGTGTTTCCTGGCGGGGGCCAACTCGATTTTTTCGAGCGAGACCGAGTTCATGCTCACGAAGGCCGTGCCATCGCCGAGCTACAAGGCCGATCAGGCGCTGCTCGCCGAGTTGGGCCTGCGTTTTCGCGAGCCTTTTTCCCGCCGCGACGAGGCGTGCGGCCAACCGGATGCCCGTGAGTGTCTTGCGGTCGAGGCCAGTGACATTGGCCTCGCGACGGCCGAGCCGGCGGGGGTCGCCAGCTAGAAAACGGCCCATGAACGCGAGCCGTTTTCCCGGGTTCGCTTTTGCGGAAGCCATTCAACTGGCTCGGTCGTGCTTGCTCGATCTCCTTCAGCAATCACTTCCCTCCCAACTGAATCGTCACGTCTTGGCCCTTGCCTCGGTTCTGCTGCACGCGTCGGCCGTCGAGGCAAAGGTCACGGTGAGCGTTGAAGCGGGTTCCGTTTTGCGTCGCGGGATTCCCATCACGTTCACGCCCCCGGGTTTGGGGCCTTGGGAGCTTGTGAGTGACCGGGGAATCCGTCTGCCCGTCCAGGTGGATGCCGCGGGGGCCGCTTGGTTCTTCATGACCGACGTCTTGGAGGCGGGCGCCATGGCCACCTTTGAATTGCGACGCCCGGGGCTTCCCAGCGGCGCGCCGCATTGGGTCCACGCGACGCTTCAGCCGGGGCATGTCCGCGTCGATGTCCGGGGACGCGAGGCCTTCACGTATCGAACCCTGCCGACCGAGCTGCCCGAAGGCCGGCCTGACCTCACGCCCATCTTTCGCCGGGGTGGTTATCTCCATCCCGTCCTCACCCCCAACGGTCGTGTGGTGACAGACGATTACCCTGCCAACCACAAGCATCACCACGGGATTTGGTTTGCGTGGACGCGCGTGGATTTCGAGGGGCGAAAGACGGACTTCTGGAACATGGGCGACGGGAAGGGAACCGTTGAGTTCGTTGACTTGGATCGCGTGTGGGGCGGCCCGGTTCATGGGGGATTTCAATCGCGCCATCGCCAAGTGGACCTGACATCGGGAACCCGCCGCGTGGCCATGGACGAGACGTGGACGGTGCGGGCCTTTGACTTGGGCGACGACGCGCGGGTTCGCTTGTTTGACCTGGTGGTGACGAACACCTGCGCCTCGGACGTGCCGGTCGGCCTCCCCAAGTATCGATACGGAGGCATTGGAGTTCGCGGCCATGCGCGTTGGAACGACGCGAGTCAAATGGGGTTCCTCAACAGCGAGGGGAGGACGGACCGTTCCAAGGGCGACAACGCCGAGACCGTTGGGAATTGGGCCGTGATGCACGGCCCGTTGACCGATGGCATGCCGGGCGGGATTGCGATCATGGGTCACCCGGGCAACGCGAGATCGCCGCAGCCGCAGCGCATCCATCCCACGGAGCCTTTCCTTTGCCTTGCGCCACAGCAGGCGGGCGACCTGAAGCTGAGCCCGGGCCGGCCGTTGGTGTCGCGATATCGATTCGTGACGTTCGACGGAGCGCCGGACCCGGTCCTGCTGAAGCGCCTGTGGCTGGACTATTCCGATCCACCCCGTGTCACGGTGACCACGGACCGCTGAATGGGATGCCGTCATGCGGAAAACGGCGCTCGGGGCAGGGAACATCCCAACCTTCTGATAGAGCCGAGCGTTTCGTCCGTGTTGTAGGCCGCGTGCCCTCACGCGGCGGCAAGGATGCCGCACCTCCGAGCGGCGCAGCGGCATCCTGCCTCTGATCCATGCTCGGCAAGCGGCTGGAAGCCGCTTCCACTTTCACTCGGCCTTCATGGAAGGTGGCAGCGGCATCCTGCCGCTGGACGCGACCCAGCCAGAGTCGAGACGGCTCTGCCACGTTTCCGCCGGGTGAGGGCACCCGGCCTAGAACCCCAACCGGCCCATTCCAACCTCACCCGCGGGCGAGGCCTCGGACTCGCATGGCGCTGCATAATCGGCGAAAACCATTTCGAGGATTGACAATGGCATGCCCCAACCTTTGGGGTTTGAGCGGCGGGCGTTGCATCTCTGTTTTGACATCCCGGTTTCCGTTGGGGGGCGCGAGGCGTCTTCCATGTGCGGGTCACCCAGAAAGCGCGGGGTGGCAACCCGATGAGATCCAATACTCACGACCGATCCAGCGACATCGTTTCTTCCCAGGACAAACCATGAAACACGACTCCCTGCCATGCCCCTGCGCGTGCCGTCGATCGGCGGCGGCCGCGTGGGTGGTCGTCCTGTTGTTGGCCGTGGTGGCCGGGGCGGGCTGCGCTCGGGTTCCTATTTCGGCGCAAAGGTTGGTGTCGAAGCCCAACATGGTTTTTGGCGATACCATGGTGTTCAACGACCAACGAAGGTTGATCGCCCAAATCGAGCCTGGCTCGGCCTTTTCCGGCGGGGCGCAGGCAGCGGGGTGCACGGCATGCAAATAGACGGCCATGTCCGTGGCGGGAGGATCGCTGTGAGATCGGCCGGGATGATTCGATTGGGTCGGTCGTGCTGGCGGGATCGTTTTCCGACAGGGCTTCGCCCTTCGCTCGTCATTCCGCGCCCGCGCGACGCCTCGCTTGCTCCTCGTCCTGCGAGAGAATCTCCTGTGCCATCGCTGCCCTTCCTTTCGGGGCGTTCCCGCCTGACGACCCTCTTGCTGGCCTTGTGTTCCTTGGTGTCC
>CAIRNV010000164.1 GCA_903880005.1 uncultured Verrucomicrobiota bacterium
ATTGCGAAGCAGATGCTTGCGCAAGCCGAGGAGTGAGCGAGGCGCGGGCCGGTACGAGGCCCGTAACGAGCGAACGACGAAGGATTTGCGCAAGCAGATCGAGCAAGCACGACTGATCCAACTGAATCGTTACGGCTAAGGCCGCATGCCCTCCACGCGGCCCCAAGGACGCCGCACCTCCGTGCGCCGGATCAGGGGACCCGGCCAGCCATCCCGACGCGCCCCCTTCAATCTGCGCGCCATCGACTCCTCCCAACGGCGTCGCTCCGACCGGGCCCGAACGTCCCGTTGCCGAGGCAGCCTACCGCTGGCTGGGACCGTAAAAGCGGAAGTGCATGCCCTGGGCGTCCGTGACGCCGGAGAACACGGCAATCCCGAAGTGCTGGGAGACCTTGCCGTAGTCCGGGAGCAGCTTGAAGTCGAACATCTGCGCCCAATCGGCCGCGCCGCCGTCACCCATGAGGTTGGCAAGGCCGCCTGTGCGAAGGAACTCCCACTGCGAGCGCATGGTCTCGCGCTGGTTCTCATACCCGAAGATGCCGGTGCCGAAGCCGCCGACCTTCTCCGCGGCGCGCGTCATGGCGGGGTCGTCCTTGAGGGACTTGCCCGGGGACTCGGCGGACCGAATGACCTCCTCGATCAGGGCCGGGGTGGCGCTGAAGACGGCATAACCCGAGGTGGAGGCCATCTCCATTTTGCCGCCCTTGCCTCCGGGGCCTGCGGGGGTGCGCATGGACCGGATCTTCTTGCCGTTGAACTCGCGGTCCTTGCTGTCGTCGCCACCACCGCCACCGCCGAGGGCGCCGGCGGCCATCTTGATGCCGCCGGTCAGGTTGTCAGGGCTGGGCGAGGCAAGGAGCATGACGGAAGGAGGGTTGCCGAGGTCCTCGATCGAGGATCCGGCGGGAGCCTTGCCGTAGGAAATGATGTCGTCGCCGAGGTTGCCGAGGACGTTCTTCTTGAGGTCGAAGGACGGGTCCTTGTCCTTGCCGGCTTGGGCGACCATCAACTGGACGAAGCCGTTCACCTGGGGCGAGACGGCGGCAAGGGTCTCCTCGAGCGTGGCCCACATCCTTTGGCCATCGAGACGCCAGCGTTGGAACTTGACGGCATCCGCCGGGATGAAGGGCAGCGGGCCCGAGTCCTTGGTGGAGGGCGCGAGCATCTTGAACAATCCCACGCGCTGCGCCTCGGGGATGGAAAAGCTCAGCAGGCCCCCGTCGCCGTCGGGGCCGGGCGTCCAGGCCATGGCCACGGTCTTGAGGCCCTCCAAACCGATCGCCTTCAACGCAGCCTTGGGATCCACGCCCATGGCGTCGGCTCCCTCGGCCCCCGAGGCCGCCTGCGAGATGGCCTTGTACATGGGCACGAAGTGAATCCATCCAAAGGCGGCGGCGTTTCGGAACCATGCGGCCTCGTTGGCTTGGAAGGCGGGTTCCTCGGCCAGGCTTTCGGACGTGCCACCACTGACGCGAGCCACGACCTTCTCGAGGGTCTTGGTGGACGTGGACACGACGAGCGCGGTGTCCAATTGCCCGAAGTAAATGGTTTCTTGGTTGGTCTTGGGATCCGTCTTGGCGCCGTTCTTCTTGTCGTCCTCGTCGTCCTCGTCCCCGGGCATGTCGATGGCAATGGAGGAGAACTCCACGTCGCGAATCTTCTCGGTCTTCAGGGGCTTCTTGGCGTCGGCGAGCTTGCGTCGCACGCCTTCCAGGCGGGCCTTCAGGTCACCCGCCTTGTCCTTGGTGTCGAGGACCATCACGAGGCCCGGCTCCGTATCCGGGTCGCCCTTCCACCCGTCCTGCACCACGGCGAGGGTCATCTGCCCGCGGGCGAGGGCCGTATAGTCCGACGCCTTGATCCCCAGGTCCTTCTCGATCGTCCCCAAGACCTTCTCGGTGAACTTCTTCTCGAAATTGTCCCGGAACGCCTTCATGGCGGGATCCGCCCACAACCGTCCCGTGCCGGAGGCGGACATGCCGTCGGAAGCCTTGCCCCAGTCGGGAATGGTGAACACGGCCAACGTGTCCTTGGGAAGGAGCCTCGCGGGAACGGGAAGCGCTGCGGAGACGGCCCCGGCCATCAAGGCGAGGACGACCGGAAGACAATACGAACGATTCATGCTGTTGAGAACCCGGCCGGAACGCGCTCGTTTCACCCGAAATGATCTTTGCCCCGTGCCAAGGCCGCCGACCAAGGGACCGGAGGACGCGTCGGATGGCAAGTGGCATCACGGGGCCCGCCTGGCTCGCGCATCCCGCCCATGCGGGCCGCCCCTCCATGCTGCCGCCCCGCGCCACGATTGAACCCCGACGTCATCGTGGGCAACGTCGGGCTCATGAAGACCCCGCTGGCATCGTTGTTTCCCTGGGCCCTCGCCTGCGTCACCGCGACCGCGCACGCCGACAACATGAAGGCCTTCCCGGCGGCCGAGGCGGGCATGAAGCGACACGTGCTGGAGCTGCCGCCGCGCAAGGACGAGTCCGCGTTCAAGGTCGAGCTCGTGGTGGGCAAGACGGTCCGCACGGACCCGGTGAACCGCTTCTTCTTCGCGGGCAAGATCGAGGAGGAAACCATCCAGGGCTGGGGTTTCCCCAAGTACACGGTGCGGAGCCTGGGCCCCTTGGCGGGCACGCGCATGGCGGCCAATCCCCAGGCCCCCGCCACGCCACGCTTCATCACCCTCGGCGGCGAGCCCTTCCTGCTCCCCTACAACAGCCGGCTTCCCGTCGTCGTTTACGTCCCCGAGGACGCCGAGGTCCGGTATCGCCTCTGGAAGGCCGACGGCGCGCCGAAGCCGGTGCCGTCGAAGTAGTCCACGCTCCACTCCGCCTCGTGCCTCACCCCTGCTCGCTACGCAGGATGGCCAAGGGGGTCGAACTGGAGATGCCGCGGCTCGCCAGCAACCCCACGACGAGCGTGAGGAGGGGAACGGCCACAAGCGCCAGGGCGATCTCGCCTACCGGGAAGGACGGCGAGGTCTTGAAGACGAACCGCGCAAGACCCGCCGCCGCACCCATCGCAAGCAGGCAGCCCACGATCCCGGCCAGGAGCCCCAGGCCGGCGTACTCGGCCGCCAGGATGCGTCGCACCGTCGCCCGCGAGCCCCCCAGCGTCCGTAGAAGCACCGCCTCCTGCAATCGCTGCGAACGTCCCGTCACGATCGCCCCCAGCAGCACCACGACGCCCGTCAACACGGTGAACAACGCCATCAGCCGAATCCCCAACGCCACCTTGCTCACCACCCCCTCGACCGTGTCGAGCACCAGCGCCAGGTCGATCACCGACACGTTCGGGAACTTCTGGACCACCTCGCGCTGCATCCGGGCCGACTCCGACGGGTTGGCCACGCGCGTCGCCAGCACATGCATCGCGGGCGCCGCCTCCAAGGCGCCCTCCGGGAACACCACGAAGAAGTTCGGGCGCACCTGGCGCCATTCCACCTCCCGCAGCGACCCCACCACGGCGTCGATCACCTGTCCCTGAACGTCGAAGGACAACCGGTCGCCCACCTCCACGCCCAGGTCCCGGGCGATGCCAAGCTCCAACGAAACCGGCACTGGCGACGTCTCCGCCGACACGCGCCCGGTGAACGTCCCGGACACGAGGCGCTCCGAGTCGGCGAGGTTCGTCCGCCACGTGCACCGATACTCCCGTTGCAACACCCACCCCGGCGTGCGGTCCGACCGATTCGTCGCCAGCTCCGTCGTCAACCGGCCGCGCACGGACTTGAGCCGCATGGTCACGATGGGCGCGGACTCCACCACGGGCAGGTTGAGCTGGCCGAGCGCGGCCACGACGCCGTCGAGTTGATCCGGTTGGACGTCGAACAACACCGCGTTCGCACGCTTGCCCACGTCGGCCATCCGCAACGAGGCCAGCAAGGAGGCGCGCGTGAGCTGGAGGGAGACGATGAGGAAGGTGCCCAGGCCCAAGGCCACCAGGAGCGTGCCCGTGCGGTTGTTCGGCCGATGCAACGACGCCAGCCCCTGCCGCCATGCAAAGGGAAGCCGTCCCGTCGGCAAGGACCGCGCCAGCCACACCAGCCCGCGCGCGGCCAAGGCCAGGAGCCCAAACGCCACGGCAAGCCCCGCCGCGAACCCCAACCCCTGACGCACGCTCCGGGTTTGCAGCAGCGCAAACCCCACCACCGAGGCCGCGATCCCGGCCCCCACCAGCCAGCGGGCGGCGTCGAACCGCGCCGGCCCCGCGTCATACGCAGCGCGGATCGCCGCCAAGGGCGACACGCGACGGACGGACAACAGCGGCATCAACGCGAAGCTGAGCGACACCCCCAGCCCGGCCACGGCCGCCTGCCCGGCCGCCACCCACGAGAACGACGCCTCCAAGGGAAAAGGCAGCTTGTCCCGCAGCATCGCCGGCACCGCATGGTGGATGGCCGCGCCCAGCACCGTGCCCGCCACGATCCCGATGACGCCCAGCGCCACCGATTGCAGCAGGTACACGGCGAACGTCGAGGCCATGGGCGCGCCCAGGCAACGAAGCACGGCCACATGGGGCAAGCGCTGGCGCACGTGCACGTGGATGGCCGACGCGATCCCCACGGCCCCGAGCAGCAACGCGATGAACGCCACCAGGTTGAGGAACCCGTTCAGGTTCTCCGCCGCCTTGCCCAGGTTGGCCTTCCGCTTCTCCGCCGTGTCCACGTCCAGCTTCAGCTCGCGCAGGCGCGGCCGCAGCGACGCCAGGCGCCTCGCCGCATCCGCATCGTCCGGCAGCCGCAGCATCGCCCGGTACCGCACCAGCGCGCCACGCCCCAGCAGCTTCGTGCGCGGCAATTGGTCGCCAGCCAGGTACACCCGCGGTGCCAGCGTCGTGAACGCCACCGAATCCCCGGGCACGCGCCGCAGCAACCCCACCACCTTCGTCTTCCACTCGCCCAGCTTCGCCGGCGAGCCCGGCCCCGCCCCGAATTGCCGCGCCACCCCCTCCTCCACCAGCACGCCCTCGCCTCGTCGGAACGCCTCCGCCGCACCCGGCGGGTCCGTCTCCAGCGCCCCGTAGTAGGGGAAGCCGCCGGACAACGCGCGAACGTTGACCAACCGCGTGCCGCCCGTGCCCGGGAACTGGATCATCGACGCGAAGCTGACCTCGTCGGATCGCTCGCCCCCGAGGCGATCCATCACGGCGCGTTCGTCGGCGCCGAAGGGCTTGCGCGACGACAACACGACGTCGGCGCCCAGCAGGCCCTTGGCTTGGTCGTCGATGGCGCGCCGGACCGCCCGGCCGAGGGAACCGATGGCCACGAGCGCGGCAATCCCCAGCGAGATGCTCAGGGCGTACAAGACGAGGCGGCGCCGGGACGAACGCGAGTCACGCCACGCGAGGCGCCAAACCCAGGGGGTCATCAAGGCGCGCATCATGGCTCGACGCGTTGGCCGTTGCGCAACCGCACGACCTGGGAGCAACGGGCCGCAAGGTCGATGTCGTGCGTGACCAGCACCAAGGCCGTCCCCGCGTCGCGGTTGAGGTCAAAGATCATGTCGGCCACGCGCCGGGCCGTGTCGCCGTCGAGGTTCCCGGTCGGCTCGTCCGCAAACAACAGGCGGGGTCGCGTGACAAACGCCCGGGCGATGGCGACGCGCTGTTGCTCGCCGCCGGAAAGCTGGACGGGGTAATGATGCGCGCGCTCCCCAAGGCCCACCTTGGCCAGCAATTCCAACGCGACGGCGGGCTCCGAACGGCCGCCCCTCAACTCCAGGGGCACCAAGACGTTCTCCAGCGCCGTCAACGTGGGAAAGAGCTGGAAGTTCTGGAACACGAATCCCGTGTGCTCGTTTCGCACCGCCGCACGCTGGTCCTCGTCCAGCGCCCCCAGGTCATGCCCGGCAAGGCGGACGCTCCCGGACGTCGGCACGTCCAGCCCGGCAGCAAGTCCCAGCAAGGTGGTCTTGCCCGACCCAGAGGGCCCCACGATCGCGCAGGTCTCGCCGGGCATCACCGCCACGCTCACGCCGCGAAGCACCGCGAGGACATGGCCGGCATTGCGGTATTCCTTCGAGAGGTCCCGAACGTCGAGGAGAGGCTGCACGGCCGTGTCTTCCATGGGCTTGCCCCCGCGTCAAATGGCTTCCTGACGCGCCACCACGGCCGCCAGTTCCTCCAGCCAGTACGCCGGCCGCGCCATCGCCTCCTCCACGCTCGCCAGCCCCGGCGCGATGCCCAGGGTCGCGTCGAACATCGACGCGGCCGCCTCGGACTCCGGAAGGGCCTCCACCCGCCCCGCCAATCCCACGCAAGGCCGCCCCGCCGCTCGCGCACAGGCCGCCATGCGACCCGTCCCCTTGCCCATCAAGGATTGCCGGTCGAGCGAGCCCTCGCCCGTGATCACCAGGTCGCAGGACGCCAGGTGCGCATCGAGCCCCACCGCCTGCGCCACCATCTCAAAGCCCGACTCCGCCCTCGCCCCCAGGAAGGCGCGCAACGCAAAGCCCAGCCCCCCCGCGGCGCCGCTCCCCGGCCACGACGCCATGTCCACGCCCAGCTCCGCCGCCATCACCTCCGCCAATCGTCCCAAAGCCGCCTCCGCCCTCGCCATGTCCTCGGGCCGAAGCCCCTTCTGCGGGCCATAGATCTGCGAACAGCCCGCCGGCCCCAGCAGCGGATTGTCCACGTCCACCGCCACCGTCAAACGGCACCCATCGAGCCGGGGCATCATCGGCCTTCGGACCCCGTGCAATCCCACCAAGTCGGGCCAGCGCTCGATGCCATGCCCCGCCTTGTCCAAGAACTCCCAGCCCATGGCGCGGGCGAGCCCCATGCCGCCGTCATTCGTCGCGCTCCCGCCAATCCCCACCCAACACTCCCGCGCCCCGGCATCCACGGCGTCCTGCAACACCGCCCCGATGCCAAACGTGTCGAGGTCGAACGGGTGGAAGACCCGGGGCGGCATCAACGCCAACCCCACCACCTGCGCGGTCTCCACCACCGCGACGGAACGCCCAGGCGACCACCACCACGGCGCCGTGCGCGGGCGATGCGCCGCATCCACGGTGACCGTCTCCCGGGGCAAGGCCCCCGCCGCCTCCGCCAGCACGGAGCCGAACCCATCGCCGCCATCGCTCACCGGCACCGGCACCACCTCGTCGTCCGGGTGCACGCGAGCCCACCCGCGTGCGATGGCCTCTGCGGCCTCGCGGGCGGACAGCGTTCCCTTGAACTTGTCGGGTGCGATGAGGATGCGACGGGGCATGCGGTCGGGCGCGTTGCCGCCCGTGATTGCAACCGCGCCATCGAGCCGTGTCGAGCCCGGCCATGGGTGGCGGCCGTCCCCGGCCGCCACTCCATTCTCCCGCCCTGCGGGACCCGGTGAGATCCCTGCCGCCCGAACTCAACCTTGCACGCCGTTGCAGGGTCCGGCTTCATCGGGGCGTGTCATCGGCCTTGAGCACAACCCCCTGATGGTGTCTGCCCCTCCACGGGTGGACGCGCCGCGCCTCGCACCGAAGGGTCCGGGGCGTTTTTGTTGGGCGCGCAGGGGTCGGCCGGGCGGATGACGCAAACGAGCCATGCAGAACGCGGACAATGCGGGCGGCCTTGAGGCCGCGAAGACCGAGGTGCAGCGCAAGTCGCTGGAACAGCGCGGGCAGATGGACGAGCTGATGCGCGTCCGTCATTCGTGCGCGCACATCCTTGCCACCGCCGTCCTTAGGCTTTGGCCCGACGCGTTGCTCGACATCGGGCCGCCGACGGCGGAGGGGTTTTACTACGACTTCGACCTGCCCTCGCACCGGTTCACGCCCGAGGACTTCCCGCGCATCGAGGAGGAGATGCGGAAGGTCATCAAGGAGAACCAGGTGTTCGAGCGCTCGGTCGTGACGCGGGACGAGGCGCGCGAGCACTTCGCCAAGCTCGGGCAACGGTTCAAGGTCGAGCGCCTCGGCGACATCCCGGAGGGCGAGGCCATCAGCTTCTATCGAAATGGCGAGTTCGTGGACCTCTGCGCGGGGCCCCACGTGATGCGGACGGGCAACGTGAAGCCCTCCGCGTTCAGGCTGCTCAAGGTCGCCAGCGCCTATTTTCGCGGCAACGAGAAGAACCCCCAGCTGCAACGCCTCTACGGCACCGCCTTCAAGGCCAAGGAGGACCTCGAAGTTTGGGTGCACCAGCAAGAGGAGGCCAAGCGCCGCGACCACCGCCGCATCGGCGCGGAGATGGGATTGTTCGCATTCGACTCGGAATACGTCGGGCCCGGGCTCCCGTTGTGGCTGCCCAAGGGCACGGTCCTGGTGGAGGAGCTGGAACGGCTCGCCAAGGAGACCGAGTTCGCGGCCGGCTACGTCCGGGTGCGCACGCCTCACTTGGCCAAGGAGAAGATGTACCTCACCTCCGGCCACCTCCCCTACTACGCCGAAAGCATGTTCGCGCCCATGGAGTTCAAGGAGGCCGAGGCCGACGAGGTCGCGTCTCGCTACTACTTGAAGGCGATGAACTGCCCGCACCACCACCGCATCTTCGCGGCCGAGCCCCGCAGCTACCGCGACCTGCCGCTGCGTCTGGCCGAATACGGCACCTGCTACCGATACGAGCAGTCCGGCGAGCTTTTCGGGCTCATGCGGGTGCGGTCGATGCAGATGAACGACGCGCACATCTACCTGACCCCGGAGCAGTTCGCCGCCGAGTTCAACGCGGTCAACGAGATGTACCTCAAGTACTTCAAGATCTTCGGCCTCGACCGCTACCTCATGCGCTTCAGCACCCATGACCCCGCCAAGCTGGGGCAAAAGTTCGTCAACGAGCCCGAGTTGTGGAAGCAGACCGAGGACATGGTGCGCGACGTCCTCAAGTCCAGCGGCATCAACTACGTCGAGGTCCCCAATGAGGCCGCCTTCTACGGCCCCAAGATCGACGTCCAGGTCTGGAGCGCCATCGGACGCGAATTCACCATCGCCACCAACCAGGTGGACTTCGCCGTGCCCAAGCGATTCGGGCTCGTCTATCGCGACCGCGACAACTCCGAGCGCACGCCCCTCTGCATCCACCGCGCCCCCTTGGGCACGCACGAGCGATTCATCGGGTTCCTCATCGAGCATTACGCCGGCAACTTCCCCCTCTGGCTCGCCCCCGAGCAGGTCCGCGTCCTCACCATCGGCGACGAACCCCGCCTCGAAGAGCACGCCAAGGGCCTCGTCGCCGAGCTACGATCCCAGGGCGTCCGCGCCGAGGCCGACCTCACCACCAACCCCATCAAGGGCAAGATCCAGGAGGCCGAGACGGCGCGCGTCCACACCATGCTGGTCCTGGGCGCTCGCGACCTCGACGCCGGCGTGGTCAGCGTCCGCCTCCATGGCAAGGGCCCCCAAGGCGCCAAGCCCCGCGCGGACATCATCGCCTCCATCGTGGACGCCATCCGCACCCGCGCGGCCTGAGCCGGAGCGATGCAGTCGGATCGGTCGTGCGTGCTGGATCTGCTTCGCAATCACTTCCCTCCCAACGGCATCGTTCCGGCGATGCCACTCTGGTCCCGTCAGGATGGTAGGCCGGGTACCCTCACCCGGCGGAAACGTGGCAGAGCCGTCTCGGCTTTGGCTGGGTCACATCCAGCGGCAGGATGCCGCTGCCACGCTTCCATGAAGGCCGAGTGAAAGTGGAAGCGGCTTCCAGCCGCTTGCCCAGCGTGGATCCGCGGCAGGATGCCGCTGCCGCTCTGCTCCTTGGCGCACGGACACGCGGCATCACGGCCGGCGCATCAGGGCACCTGGCCTACATTCCCTCGCGAAGCCGGGGGCCGGACGTCCTAGGCCGCGAGCAGCCCACCCCAATAAAAAAGGGCGCGACTTGCGTCGCGCCCTTCTGCAAATGGCCGTTGAGGCAACGCCAATTAGGCGTTGCGGCGGCGCCAGAGGCCGAAGCCAACGAGGCCGAGAGCGGCCGCGGCGGCGTAGGTCTCGGGCTCAGGAACCACCGACACCGTCGCATTGAACGTGCCTTGGCTAACCAAGGTCGCGCCGTTGAACAGGTTGATGGAGTAGGTGCCGGTGCCCACGGGCAACATGGTGCCGGCCGCCAAGGCGAGCGTGTACGTGTCCGTCTTGACGGACACGTAAACGGGGAACGCGCCGGTGCCCTGGTTCACGGTGCCGTCGGACCCTTGCACGGACGAAACCAACGTCGGGGTGATGAGGGCCGAGAAACCGCCAGGACCGGTCAAGGTCGCGGAGGTGATGGTAGCAACGTTGGCCACTGCCGGGCCAGGATTCGGGGAGATGACCACGGCCGTTCCCGTCGCGGAAACGGAACCGCCGCCACCGATGGCACCACCCGTCGCGCCGACGGCAACCGGGCTGACGTAGGAACCACCGAACCCGCCGTTCACACCCGAACCGCCAACGGCGGACAAGGACGTGGTGAAGGCGACCTGAGCGGTCGCCGAAGCCGCGGCAGCGATCGCTGCAACAGCTGCAATGTATTGGATAGACTTCATGTACATGTATCTATGTTCGCTACTCTCTTGGACTTGATGAAGGCCCAATAATGTACCCCGACGCAAGGCTTATCTGGGGCTTTCTTTGAGGCACCTCGTGTCGCACGTGCCAGCGACGTCCCGCCGCCGGTGGCGACCCAACCATAGCCAAGACGGCTCTGCCACATGTCCACGTGCTGAAGATCGCGTGCCCTCTCGCGGCGGCCCGAATGACGCGCCTCCATGCGCCGCAGGCAGAGTGGCAGCCGCATCCTGCCGCTAGATGTGACCCGGCCAGAGGTGAGACGGTTTTGAACCTAAAAACGGCAGTGGGTGTGGGGATCAGTCAGGCCCTCAGGTGGAGCCAAAGGCTTGGCCCATGCTGTAGGCCGCGTGCCCTCACGCGGCGGCCAGGATGCCGCACTCCGAGCGTCTCTGAGAGAAAGTGGCAGCGGCATCCTGCCGCTGGACGTGATCCATCCAGAGCCGAGACGGCTCTGCCGCGTTTCCGCCGGGTGAGGGCACCCGGCCTACCACCCTGACCAGCCCATTCCAACCTCACCCGCCGGGTGAGATCCCGGATGGATCCCTCACGGCCTCTTTGCCTCGACGTGACGGCCCTTTCCTTGCCTTGAAGCCCCCTTCAACTTCCGTTTTTAGGTTGAAACTTTTCCGGCGGGTGAGGGAACCCGGCTTAGAACCCCATTCGGACCACCTCAACCTCACCCGCAGGGCGACGTCTCGGATTCATCCCAAAGGCCCTGCCTGCCTTGAAGCGCCAGCCTTTTCCTTGCCTTGGAGTCCCCTATCACCATGCCACGGCAGACCTCAGTGAATGGGACTGAACATGAAGGCACCGCCCATCACCGAGGGGTCGAGTCAGAGCCCGGAGCGCAACCGGTAGAATCGCTGGCCGGCCCCGACGCTGTTGGTGATCGAGCCGCTCGCACGAGTGGAGAACGCCACGGTGCTCCATCGTTGGAAGTCGGCGGACTCTTGCAGGGCGACAAGGCCTGATGCGCCTGGATCTTGCCACGATACGACAGTGGCCTTGCCGACGACCTGGATGTCGAGCTTCGGCAAGGGGGGGGCAGGGGCCAGGGCAAACTCCACGAACGAGAAGGCATTGGTGCCATCCGTCAGGTTCAGCCGGTAGCTGCCTGCGGTCACGACGGCAGGCGCATAGGAGCGGCTGCAAATGAAGTTGAACGGCACCAAGAGGATGTAGGTGGGAACCCCAGGGACGGCGGACTCCGTGGTCCGCCACTCCGGCGAGCCGTAGCTGATCGGGGCACTCGCAATCTGGACCCCTGCCTTGTAAATGACGGCGCTGGTGATGGGGTACGCCGGGGCGGGCTTGGGACCGGAGGGTTGCTCCAAGACCAAGTACCCGGACCCCAGCAATTGGAGGCTGTTCAATGAATCCACGCTCGTGGAGAGGAACACGGCGGAGCCCAAGATCCCCTGATAGGGAGCCGGCGGGGTGTCCGTGGGCGAAAGAACATAAGATGGACTGGGATTGTCCACCACCAGTTGCGCTCTCGCGGCAAATGGAATCCATGCTGCAAGGCCCAGACATGCGACGGCGATTTTATATGACGGCATAATCATTTCCTACCCTGGTCAAAGGGTGCCCACCTTGGGCCCCGGTGGTCAACGTCACAGGCGAGCACTCCCTCAAAAGGGGAGCATTTCTTGAACCACAAACCACGTGTCGTCCGTGTGTCATCACGCCGCGCAACGATGTTGCGCGTGGCCTCGGGGTCTGCTGGGGACGTTTCCCCTCACTCGCCACCCACGGCCGCCTTTGGGTTCGTTCTGGGATCGATGGCGCGGGCTGGATTTTCCCCCGCGGGAGCCTCGGCCTTCGGTCGTGGTCCCGAACTCGTGGGGGCAAGAGATCACTCCCCCTCTCTTGGAAGGATCTAAGCCGGGACGATTCAGTTGGGTCGGTCGTGCTGGCTCGATCTGCTTGCGCAATTCCTTCGTCGTTCGCTCGTTACGGGCTTCGAACCGGCCCGCGCCTCGCTCACTCCTCGGCTTGCTCAAGCATCTGCTTCGCAATCCCTTCCCTCCCAACTGAATCGTTCCGGCTGAGCCTTGCAAAGGCCTCGGGATTGGACTGCTTGCGGACTTGGACATCCTCGACGCCATGGGGGCCACAGGCCTGATACTGGGCCGCCGACTTGCTGAGTCGAATCCGGCCCAAGATGCGCGACCAAGGCTGGACGGGGGCAGGCCTTGCACCGCCCGGGCGGGCTTGCAACACCAAGTACGAATACGGCAAGCCCCGGAGGTCGATCCCGGCGCGTCGGGCAAATCGGACCCAGTTGCCGTCGGTGAAGACATGGGCGGGCGGCCGGGCGAAATGATGGCACCAATCGCGTCCACGACCTTCGAGGAGGAGCGGGCATTCCCGCTGGTGCGGGCAGGGAGCGATGACGTCGAAGTGGGCTCGCAAGCCTTCGCGGATCGATTGCATGCGCCGCCCGACCTCGTGGGTTCCGGGTTCAACCCAAAGGATGGCCCCTGCGGACGACAGCGCGGCAAGGAGCCGGGCCTCGGCCCGTGAATCCAGCTCGTTGCACACGTGGCTGAGGACCCACAACGCATCCTTCCCGCCTTCGGGGGCGGGCGATGCCGGGCGCACGGCCACGCCTGGGAACGCGCCTTGGGCCATGCGAACGGCGTAGGAAACGGCCAGGCGGGAATGGTCGTGGACCTCCAAGACACGCAGCGATGAGCAAGCCGCCAAGACACGCCTTCCTGCCACGCCGCTGCCGCAGCCCCAATCGATCACACGCTCGACGCCGGACGGCGGCGTCCACCCGAGCTGCTGCAACTCATGGAGCACGGCGTCCCACTTCCAACCGATGCGTTCGCCGAAGGTTACGTCGTATTGGGCGAGGTCCTCCTCGCTGGTCCAATAGGCGCGACGCGCGGGCTTGCCTTCGAGAAACGTCGCGCGGAGGCGGTCGAGGATGTCCCAGTTGAGCGCGTCGAAGTTCACGTCGCCGTCGCCACAGTCGCCATCGCCGCCGGGGCGACGAGGGGGATGCGAAGAAGGTGGGCGAGGCGTTGGGCGGGCACGCCGTAAAAGGCGGCCAAGCCGGCGGCACGTCGTGCGGCGTCGGCGGAGGGCTCGCCCCGGCGCACGGCGGAGATCATGAGGTTCTTGGACGTGTGCTCCGGCGAGACGAACTCGAAGACCCGCGCCTCGTAGCCTGCGGCCTCAAGCAAGGCGGCACGAAGGGCGTCCGTGACAAACTCCGCCTCGCGTTGGAACAAGATTCCGTGGCGCAGGGCGTCGATCAGGGGGGCTGGGGCCGCCATGGTGTGCGCCACCTCCCGATGGCAGCACGGGGCCGCCACGATGAGCCGGGCCCCGGCATGCACGCCCTTCGCGATGGCGTCGTCCGTCGCCGTGTCGCAGGCATGCAAGGCGACCACCACGTCGGCCGCCGTGAGGATCGTGGAGCCAATGGTGCCCGTGATGAACTGAAGCCCGTCCATTCCATGGGCGGCGGCGATCCGATTGGCGGCCTCGGCGAGCTCGGGTCGTTGCTCGACACCGGTGACACGCACGGGACGACCCAGGGTTCGGCGAAGGTGGTCGTGGAGGGCGAAGGTGAGGTATCCCTTGCCGCAACCCATGTCGAGGACGGCAGGCGGGCGATCCGCAGGCAACTTGGCCTCGCGAATGAGAGGGGCGACGAGTTCGATGAACCGATGGATCTGGCGGTACTTGGCCTCCATGCCGAGGCGAACCCGATCGTCGGGCCCGGTCACACCCAGGTCTTGGAGCCATGGATGCTCGCGAGGGGCGAGCGTGCGGTGACGGGGCTGATCGTGGGCGAGGTCCGGGGGTTGGGCGTCCTCGACGTTGCCCGGGACGAGCCGGGGGTTGCGGCCCTTGCGGACGTTGAGGTGCAGCGTGCCCGTCGTGGTGGAGAGGAAGGCGTCCGAGAACTCGTTGCCGACCAAGTCCTGCAACAGGCCCATGGCGTCCGCCGGTGCCAGGTTTTTGGTGATGTCGCGGGTCGCGTGCCGGTAGGTAAACGACCAGGAGACGGAGCCCCGGAGGCGAACGGGGCGGACGAAGACGTTGCGAAGGGAACGATCCCGGCCGTTGGGGCCGCCGAGGTTGAGTCGCACGAAGGTGCCGTCCTCGGCGGCCGCCGCGAGGCGGTCGAAGAACTGTTGCTTGAAGGAGTGCTCGGTCACGCGAAGTCGTACACGACGGCCTTCACGCAGAGCTTCTTGAACACCTTTTCCACGAACTCGACGTGGCGCGGGTGGACTTGATAGGCGTCCTGGGTGGCCTTGTCGGGGAACACGAGGTTCAGGGCGACTTGGTAGGACTGGTCCACGACCGGACGATGGGAGCCGACCATCTTGCCGGCGTGGTAATGAACCAAGCCGGGGATGTCCCGGAGGTATTCATGGCACCCTGCCAAGAGGGCGTCGGCCGACCCGGGCTGGGCGGGATCGGTCCAGAAGATGACAACGTGGGAGAACATGGCCGTCTGGGTTACTTCATCCGGTCGAAGTTCTTCTTGAGGATCTGCCACGGGGCGAGCCCGGCGACCTTGGACTGGTAGTCGGCGATGATGGCGGCCTCGTTGGCGTTCTTGGTGGCGCGCTGGACCTTGTAGAAGACGCCGAACTTCCCCGGGGAAAGATCCTCGCCGAGCCGATATGCGGCGTACTCATCGGTGACGTCATGCTCCTTGGGCACCTCGGCGAAGACGCCGCCCTTGCGCGGGGTGGAGTTGTCGAAGGCACCGGGATAAAACTCGACGCACTCGGAGAGGACCTGGATGAAGCCGAACCCGTCGTGATCCATGGCCTGCTCCATCATGGCGAGCAGGTGGTTAGGGTTGGTGGAGGTGGTTCGGGCGACAAACGTGGCGCCGGCGGAGATCGCCTGCTTGATGGGATTGATGGGCCGGTCCTTGGCGCCCCAGATGTCGGTCTTGGACTTGAACCCGACCGGCGACGTGGGGGAGGTCTGGTTCTTGGTCAGGCCATAGACGTTGTTGTCCATGACGACGTAGGTGAGCTTCACGTTCTTGCGGGCCGTGTGCGTGAAGTGGTTGCCGCCGATGGAGAACGCGTCGCCGTCGCCGCCAAACACGAACACGTGGAGGTCCGGACGGCTCAACGCGACGCCCGAGGCGAACGGCAAGGCGCGTCCATGGATGAAGTGGGCGCCATGCGCCTGGACGAAGTAAGGGAAGCGCGAGGAGCAGCCGATGCCCGCCACGGTGGTGATCTTCTCGTGGTGCATGCGGCGCTTCTCAATGAGCTTGAAGTAGAGCGCCAGCACGGAGAAGTCGCCGCAGCCCGGGCACCACGTCGGGTGATCGGCGGAAACTTCCTTCTTGGTGAGCGGCTTGCGGTCGGCGTCCGTGAGGGGCGCGACGGGGTCGGCGTTGGTGTTGGCGCCGCGCGGGACGACGGCGAACGGGATGGACATGTCACTCATGGTCTGAAAATCAGGATGAAGCAGCGAGAGGGATCAGTGGGATGACAAGGGATGCCTGCCAGGTCATGCGGTGGCAGGACGGATGCGGTCCAGTACCTCGCGGACCTTCCACGTGAGGCCGTCGGACTTGGTGACGCCCTCGAAGTGGGTCTTGGGATAACGAGCGCGCAGCAGGGCGCCCAGCTGGCCAATGCCGACAAGGCCCTCGTCGTTGAGCTCGACGACGAAGACGCTGGAGAAGGCCTCGAAGATCTTGTCGAGGCCGTTGGGCAGCGGGCTGATGTGCTTGATGTGAACCCCGGAGACGGCCAAACCCGCCGCACGGGCTTGCTTGACCGCTTCCTGGACGGGGCCCTTGGAAGATCCCCAGGACACCAGCAACACCTTGCCCTCGGCCGGTCCATAGACCTTGGGGGTCGGAATCTCGGCGGCCAGGGCGCGCAGCTTGTTGCGGCGCTTGGCGGTCATCGCCACGTGCAGCTTGGGCGACCCCGTCGGATGGCCCAGCTCGTCGTGCTCCAGTCCCGTGACCACCGGATACTTGCCGCTCGCCACGCGCGTGCCGGGTGCAATGTGCCGGGTCACGCCATCCGGCGCGGCCAAGTCGTAGGGCTTGTGGTCCGTCACGGCGGAGAAGTCCGGGCTGATGTCCTGCATGACCTTCTCCAGGTTGGGCTCCGGGAACGCCTCGATGCGCGTCGCGATGCCTTGGTCGGTCAGAATGAAGACGGGCGTCGAATACTTCCTGGCGATGTTCACAGCCTCGATCGCGGTGTAGAAGCAATCCTCGACGGTGGCCGGGGCGATGACCACGCGCGGGGAATCGCCGTGGCCGCCGTACACGGCGATGTTGAGGTCGGATTGCTCGACGTTGGTGGGCATGCCCGTGGACGGGCCGCCGCGTTGGACGTCCACGACGATCAAGGGCATCTCCGCCATCACGGCCCAGCCGATGGCCTCGGTCTTGAGCGAAATGCCCGGGCCGGAAGATCCGGTGACGGCGACCCGGCCGCCCCACGAGGCACCAATGGCCATGGATACGGACGCGATTTCATCCTCGCACTGCTGGAACTGGCCGCCGTACTTCGGGAGTTCGCGGCGCAGCAGCTCCATGATGTCGGACCAAGGCGTGATGGGATAACCGGCCCCGAAGCGCACCCCCGCGGCGATCAAGCCGTAGGCGAGCGCCTCGTTGCCCGACATGACGACCTGGGAGTGGCCGACGTTTTCGCCCGGCTTGAAGCGGAAGAGCTCGGGGGCGGTGGCAAGGTGGTAATGGTAGCCGTGATTGAACGCTGCAAGCGCGGTCTCGGCGACCTTCGGGTCCTTGCCCGTGAAACGTTCCTGGAGAAGCCGGTGCAGCTTGGCCACGTCGAGGTCGAACATCTTGGCCAGCAACCCCAGCGCGAAGACGTTCTTGCCCTTGTCTCGCCCGGTGCCCCCGATGGCCTCGACGGTCAGAGAGGAGATGGGAACGCCCACGTGCCGATACTTGGCCAGGTTCTCCGCCGGGATGGCCTCGGGCTTCAGGTGGTCGGAGTCGTACAGGACGATGCCCCCCTTCCGCAGCGAATTGATGTGGTTGTTGTACGAATGGTCGTAGAACGCGAGCAGCATGTCGGCCTCGTCACCCGCCGACAGCACCTCGCCGGAGCCGATGCGCACCTGGAAGATGGAGGGGCCGCCGGAGATGGTGGAAGGGATGGTCATGAACGTCATGACCTCCTGCTCCGAGCGCCCAGCGAGGCGGGCGAGGAAGCCGCCAATGGCCTGGATGCCGTCCTGAGAATTGCCTGCGATCCGGATGACGGCCTCGGCGATGCTCGAAACCGGGGGTTGGCCACCCGAGGGGGAGGCGACTGCTGCGTCACTCATCGAAGTTCCTATGCGATATGCTGCCCTTGGATCCGTCGGCCTTGTCCGCGGCCTGCCCGGAGTCCGGGGCGAATTGTTCACGCTCGATGCTACTGGCATGCCCCGCAGGGTCAAGGACGAGGGCGAGCGACCCATGTGCCACTTCCCGCTTGCCCATGATTCTGCGTTCAAAGGCCCAACGACGGCACTTCATCTCGAAAACGGCACTTGGGGATCGGATCGCCCAAACCCTCCGTCGAAGCCCAAGACGTCGCCCATCTTGTAGGCCGCGTGCCCCACCGCGGCGGCAGGGATCCGGCATCCCCGCGCGCCGGGTGAGGGCACCCGGCCTAAAACCCTGAGCGTGCACCGTCGGCTTTTTGATCCTGGCAAGGGAGCAACGGAAGTCGCGCGCCCGAAAGATGGACCCGGGTCATCCGGAGTCTCGTCATGGAGCCCGGGAAATTCTTCCGGAAACGCGCGAGTTTTACCTGAAGGTCCCGAAGCCTTTGCCGGACGCGCGGGAGTTTAGATCGGACGCGTCGGGGTTTTGTCCGAGTGCGCCCAAGATTTGTCCGGGTGGCCCGGAGTTTTGTTGGAGCGCCCAGAAGTCTTGCTCGGGGACGCCGGAGATCAGTCCGAGTGCACGGAAGTTTCGTCCGGACATCCCCGAGTTTAACTTGGGCGCCCCCGAGATTCATTCGGGGCAACCCGATCGAGGTCGGCCCGGACGAAGTGATTCTTGTCGGTCCTTGTGTCCGCCCCATCGACGCAACCTCAAACCGCGTAAGGCGGGAACCGCCGAAGAGCTTCTTCCGTGTGGTCAGGGCCTTGCCTCCGTTCTTGCCGGGCGTGGGCGGCATGGGCAACCTCGCGCCATCTTATGGCGGAACTCCTTGGAAATCTTCTCGTGGCGCAATCGGGCGGCCCGACGAGCGTCATCAACGCGAGCGTGGCCGGCGTCATCACCGAAGCGGGCCATCATGGCTGCATCGAGGAGATCTACGGCGGGCTCAACGGGATCCTGGGCATCCTCAACGAGGAGTTGATCGACATCAACGACGAGCAGGCGAGCGCCATCAAGGGCCTTCGCTACACGCCCGCCGCCGCCCTGGGCACGTGCCGCTACAAGATCGACTTCAAGAAGAAGCCGGAAAAGGCCGCGAAGGACATGGACCGGCTCTTCGAGGTCTTCCAGGCCCACAACATCCGTTACTTCTTCTACGCCGGTGGCAACGACTCGCAGGACACGGCGCACAAGATTCATCTCGAGGCCCAGAAGCGGGGCTACGACATGCGCGTCATGGGCGTGCCCAAGACCATCGACAACGACCTGCCCCATACCGACCACTGCCCGGGCTACGGCTCCGTCATCAAGTACAACTGCGCGACCGTGACCGAGGTGGGCCTCGACGTGGGGTCCATGGCAACCGACGACGGCTCGTGCTGCATCATCGAGGTGATGGGGCGCGCGGCCGGTTGGATTGCGGCCGGGACCGTCCTGGCCAAGCAAGGCGATCCGGCGCGGCCGCCCCACATCATCTTGCTGCCGGAAATTGCCTTCGATGAGGAACGATTCCTGGCCCGCGTGCGCGAGACCGTGGCGGCCCACAAGTACTGCATCGTCGTGTGCGGCGAAGGACTGAAGAATGCCGCCGGCGAGGAGATCGGGGCCGACAAGACCCGGTTGGACGCCTTCGGCCATGCGGTGTTGGCGGGTGCGGCCGAGAAGCTCAAGGAGATCGTCCAAGGCCGGCTCAACCTGAAGACGCGCACGGTGCTGCTGGGGTACGCGCAACGGGCGGCGGCGCATTTCGCCAGCCAGACGGACTCGGACGAGGCCTTCGCCTGCGGCGTGGAGGCGGTGAAGGCTGCGGTGGATGGCAAGTCGGGCTTCATGCCCAAGATCGTGCGCCTTTCCTCCAAGCCCTATCGGTGGACCATCGAGCTGGAAGACCTCGCCAACATCGCCAACGTCGAGCACTTCATCCCGAAGGACTGGATCGCGGAGGACGGCTTCCTGCCGAACGAAAAGTTCGTCGAGTACGCCACCCCGTTGGTCCTGGGCGAGGTCAAGGTGCCCACGAAGGACGGATTGCCCCAGTACGTCACGCTGGCCCGCGTGCCGGTGGAAAAGAAGCTCGCCCCCCGGGCCTAGTCCCCGGGGCCGCGCGAGGGTCGGACGCCTGCCAGCGGGGCGTACAGCGGCCGTAGGTGATGGATCCGCCGCTTCGCGCAGCGGTCTCAGGCGCGTGCTTTGAACCTCGCCGCCCTGGTTGATGGAATCTCACACATGAATGCGACCAAGAATCTGATCTGGAGCCGAGCCCGGCACGCCTACCACGAGTGCCCGGGCGCCGCCGTCACGGTGGACCTCACGCACGTGGATTTCCCCGACGGCTACGAGCAGTCCATGGCGAGGCCGATGAAGGCTGCGTTGGAGGCGATGGCGGCGCTCGAAGGTGGCGCGACGGCCAACCCGGACGAAGGCCGCATGGTGGGCCATTACTGGCTGAGGAATCCCGCGCTGGCCCCGACGGCCGCACTGAGGGCGGACATTGAGCAGACGGTCGCGGCGGTGAAGGCGTTCGCGGCGGAGGTCCACGTCGGCGGGGTGAAGGGCGAGGACGGCGCCTTCGAGCGGGTTCTCGTCATCGGAATCGGCGGCAGCGCGTTGGGGCCCCAGTTCGTCGCCCATGCGCTGGGGCATCCGGCCAAGGATCGCTTGGAGCCCCTGTTCTTGGACAACACCGACCCGGACGGCATCGACCGGATGCTGGCGCGGCTTTCGGGCAAGCTGGGGCGAACGTTGTGCGTGGTGATCTCCAAGTCGGGAGGGACGCCGGAGACGCGGAACGGAATGCTTGAGGTGGCGGCCGCCTACCGGGTTGCCGGGCTGTCCTTTGCGCATCATGCCGTGGCCGTCACGGGCGCGGGATCGCAGTTGGACCGGGTCGCGACGGCGGAGGGATGGCTCCGTCGGTTTCCCATGTGGGACTGGGTGGGCGGCCGGACCAGCGAGACGAGCGCGGTGGGGTTGTTGCCCGCCGCATTGCAAGGGTTGGATATCGAGGGCCTGTTGGCCGGGGCGCGCGACTGCGACGTGGCGACGCGGGAACCCGACGCCGGGCGCAATCCGGCGGCATTGCTCGCCTTGGCCTGGCATTTCCTCGGCGAGGGCCGCGGGTCACGTGACATGGTGGTGTTGCCCTACAAGGACCGGCTGGAGCTACTCAGCCGTTACTTGCAGCAGCTCGTGATGGAGTCGCTGGGCAAGGAGTTCGACGTGGACGGCCGCGTGGTGAACCAAGGGCTTGCGGTGTACGGCAACAAGGGCTCGACGGACCAGCACGCCTACGTGCAGCAATTGCGCGAGGGCGTGTCCAACTTCTTTGCGGTGTTCGTCGAGGTGCTGCGCGACCGCGAGGGCGACGGCATCGAGGTCGAGCCGGGCGTCACTTCGGGGGATTACCTTGCTGGATTCCTGCTGGGCACGCGCGCGGCGCTGTACGAAAAGGGGCGCCAAAGCATCACGTTGACGGTCTCGGACGTCTCGGCCCGCACGGTGGGGTCGTTGATCGCGTTGTTTGAGAGGGCCGTGGGCTTGTATGCATCCCTCGTTCGGATCAACGCGTACCATCAACCGGGCGTGGAGGCCGGGAAGAAGGCGGCCTCCGCCGTGCTGGCGCTGCAACGGTCGGCCGTGGCCCACCTGAACGCGCATCCGGGCGAATCCTTCACGGCGGGGACGTTGGCCTCGGCGCTCGGCAAGCCCGAGGAAGCCGGGACGTTGTTCAAGATCTTGAACCGGCTCGCGGCCAATCCTCGCGGCGTCTCCCGAGTGGGCGGCGAGGGCGTGGAAGCCCGGTTCACGGCCGTTGGCTGAACGGGGCGATGCGACGGGGCCAATTGCGAGGGCTGGAGCTTCCTCCGTAAAGGCCAGTCCCTGGCGCCATGACGTCATGGACATGGCCCCGGCGAATTCAAACGAGGAATCTTTGGCGTTCCCATCGACATGAACCTTGCGATGCACGCCATCTTCGACGGCCCGGGTCAGCCGCTCCGCATGGCAACGAGCGAGTTGCCGACGCCGGGTCACGGCCAGGTGCTGGTTCGCATCCGGCTGGCGACGATCTGCGGATCCGACCTGCACACGGTGGAGGGCCGACGCGAGGCCCCCTGCCCTTGCATCCTCGGGCACGAGGCGGTGGGTGATGTCGAGGCCGTGGGTCCAGGGCGCGACCCCGCGTGGTTGGGGAAGCGCGTCACATGGACCCTCGCGGATTCGTGCGGGACCTGCCGCCCGTGCACGGAATGGAAATTGCCGCAGAAATGCGAACGACTCTTCAAGTACGGGCATGCGTCCATGAACGGAGGCGGGGCCCTCTCTGGGTGCTACAGCACCCACATCCTGCTGCGGCCGGGGACGACCTTGTGCGAGGTGCCCGAAGGCGTGCCCGACGCCATGGCGGCACCCGCCAATTGCGCCTTGGCAACGGCCATCGCCGTTGTGGAGTCCGTGCCGGGACCCGGGCGACATGCGGTGGTGCAAGGGGGCGGGATGGTGGGCTGCCTCGTGGTGGCGTTGCTTCGCGAGGCTGGATGGGAACGGGTCACGGTGGTGGAGCCCTTGCCAGCCCGGCATGAGTTCGCGGCGCGATGCGGCGGGATCGCGGTCTTGCCGACGCAAGCGCTCGATCTCACGTCTGGAACGGCGGATGCGGTGGTGGAGACGGCGGGTGTTTCCTCCGTGATTGGCGAGGGCATCCGGCTCCTGCGTCCTGGCGGACATTACGCATGGGCGGGGATGGTGCATCCGGCGAGCCGCGTGGACATGACGGGTGAGCAAGTGATACGGAAGTGCCTCACGATTCAGGGCACGCACAATTACGCGCCGCGCCACCTCCATGCGGCCATGAAGTTTCTTCAACGACACGGACGCCGCCTCGGGCTCGACTCCGTGGTTTCCACGCCCTTCGGTTTGCACGAGCTGGGGGTGGCCATCGAACTCGCCCGCAGCGGAGCCCATGCGCGCGTGGCGGTCGTCCCGGGATAGGCTGCGTGCCCCTAGTGTCGTGTCTCACAAATCGCTGGTGTTTGGTTGCTCCAAGAATGCCCCGGGGCAAGGCGTGAGGACGGAGCATACCCGCAGCGGTCTGTGACGGACGAACAACGAAGCCCCGGGGCATTCTTGGAGCAACCCGAAG
>CAIRNV010000165.1 GCA_903880005.1 uncultured Verrucomicrobiota bacterium
GCTTTTCATCAGCGCGCCTGTTGCGGAGAACACATGGGTCCATGTGGCCGGCACGTTTTCGACCTCGGACCGCATGATGCGCCTCTACACGAACGGCGTCCTGGCCTCCATGCACGGACCCATCTCCGGCACGCTCCGGCCCTCAAGCCTGCCGCTGCGAATCGGACGCAACGAGGACCCGAGCCGCCACACATGGAAAGGCCAGCTCGACGAGCTTCGCATCTGGAACCGCGCCCGCTCGGGGGACGAGATCGCCCAACGCATGTTCTGCCGTCTGCGGGGCAACGAGGAAGGCCTTGCGGCTTACTGGAACTTTGACGTCGGCACGCCCATGGACCTCACCGGACGCGGGAACCACGGGACCTTGGAGGGTTCAGCAAAGGTCATGGAACTCGCGGGCAACGACGTCGTGCATGCGGGCCCGTGCGTCTCGGCTGCCTCAGGCATCGCCCAGGTCGTCAACGGTTTCGTCGTTGGGGTCACCGTGACGGATGAAGGCTCGGGTTACACCAACGCACCCGTCGTCACGTTCTCGGATGGGGGCGGCTCGGGCGCCACGGCCACCGCGACCCTCCTCGACGGCCGCGTGACCGCCATCAGCATCACCAACCCCGGGCGCGGCTACACCTCGCCCCCGACGGTCCACATAGCGCCGCCTCCCTTGCCCCCACGGAGGGCGACGGCCACCAGCCAGGTGGTGAACGGGTTTGTCGTGGGCGTGACGTTGACGGATGGAGGGCAAGGGTATGACACCGCCCCGGCGGTCCTGCTGGTCGGCGGGGGTGGATCGGGTGCCACGGCCGTCGCCACCGTTTTGAATGGCGTGGTCACCGGCGTGGCCGTGACGAATCCCGGCACCGGCTACACCACCGCTCCGAAGGTTCGCCTGGCCTCGCCACCCTTCAGCCCCCGGTTGGTCATCGGTGTCAGCAAGGTCAAGGTGACCCTCTCGGTCGTCCTCGGCCTCCGGTACCAGCTCGCGGCATCGTCCGACCTGGTGACCTGGACGCCCGCCGGCCCGGCCTTCGTCGCCGAGGACGAGTCGCTGGTTCAGGAGTTCGATGCGGACGCCGTGGGCCGGTACTTCCGCATCCAAACGGCGCCGTGACCCCCGGTGCCGGGTGCTCCGGCTGAGCGGCAGTGATGCAGTTGGGAGGGAAGTGATTGCGAAGCAGATGCTTGCGCAAGCCGAGGAGTGAGCGAGGCGCGGGCCGGTACGAGGACCGCAACAAGCGAACGACGAAGGATTTGCGCAAGCAGATCGAGCAAGCACGACCGATCCAACTGAATCGTTCCGACTAACAATTCAATGTTCAGATGCGACCCCATTGCCCATGGCCCCCCGCGGGGCCGGCCCAGCGTGCGGTGGTTCGGTCGGGTTGGGAAACAAGTTGGGGACTTCCAACCTCCATGGCCAAGGGATAGCCTTGCCCCCATGGACGCGCGCACATCCACGGCCGAAGGCGACGCGGCGCGGCAACGAAGGCTGGCGTTGGCGCAGCAAGCGTACCGTGACTTCTTCGCCGAGTGCTTCTGGTCCTCCGATCCCGGGCACAGGGTGGAGGAACGCGACCTTCCATGGATCATTCGCAACCTGCGCGAACATGGCGGGCACCGGGGTTACCGGATCGTGGCCGAGCTATGCCGTTAGGGGAGCTGGAGAAGGCCGTCCTCCGGGTGATGGCGGCCAATCGCAACCCCGACAGCCACGTCGCGGGCGGCACCGTGCTTCATCAGGCACCCGATTCGCCGCGTACCTCGGACGACGTGGACGTGTTCCATGACGCGCCGGAGGCATTGCGTGTGGCATTTGAATCGGACGTGGCGGCGCTTCGCTCTGCGGGCTTCGAGGTGGAGGTCACGGGGCGTCAGCACGACAGCCTGCGCAGGGCCGTCGTTCGGAAGGACGGGCAGCCAACCAGGATCGAGTGGGCGCAGGATTCCGCCTTTCGATTCTTCCCCGTGCAGGCGGACCCGGAACTGGGGTGGCGGCTCAACTTCTGGGACGGGGCCACGAACAAGGTGCTCGCGCTCGCGGGGCGCCAGAAGCTCCGCGACTTCCTCGATTGCCTCCACCTGCACCGAATGCACCTGCACCTCGGCGCCTTGGCGTGGGCCGCGTCCGGCAAGGACCCGGGCCTGACGCCGGAGTTTATCCTCGATTGGGCCTTGCGCGGGAACCGGTTCGGGCCGGACGACCTTGCGGAGGTCCGATGGGAGGGACCGATGGATTGGGTGGCGACCAAGCAGGAATGGTTCGGCGCGGTGCGGGAGGCGCGGGCGCTCGTTGAGCGGCTTCCCGCGAAGGACATGGGCTGCCTGTACCTCGACGCGCAAGGGCACCCCGTGAGCCCCGATCCAGACGCCCCGGGGTTTCACTTGCTCACCCGCCATTTTGGATGCCTGAAGGGTGCATGGCCGAGTGTCGGCGAGCCGTGATTCGGGAATGCGGGCATGCCTCGAAAAACGGGGCCTCTTTGCCTTCATGGGACGGCCATTTCCTTGCCTTGAAGCCCCCTTCAA
>CAIRNV010000166.1 GCA_903880005.1 uncultured Verrucomicrobiota bacterium
CAGGCCCACGAGCGGCCGCCTGCGCCCCACCCCAACCTCACCTGCAGGGTGAGGTCTGGAATTCATCCCAATGGGCCTCCTCGCCTTGATGGGACGGCCCTTTCCTTGTCTTGAAGCCCCCCTTCAACTGCCGTTTTTAGGCTGAATCGTTCCGGTTTAGGTTGAATCCTCCCGGCGTGCGCCGCTGGCGCCGCGACGGGTGTCTCACGGCTTCCCTTCGGGCCCCGGATGGGCTCCCATGGTGGAAACACAATCGATTCCCATGACTGCACGAATTGGAATGGTCGGCCTCGGCCGGATGGGGGCCAACATGGCCCGTCGCCTCAAGGAGGGTGGATTCAACGTCTCGGTGGTGCATGACGCACGCCCGGGGGTTGCGGAGGAGCTGGCCCTGGAACTGGGCGCGAAGGCGGCGCGCAAGCTCGCGGAAGTGACCGCTTCCGCCGACGTGGTCTTCACCGTGGTGACCGACGACGCGGCGATGGACCGGATCTTTGCCAAGAAGGGCGATTCGTTGACGGTGGGAGCCCAGGGGCGGGTGTTTGTGAATTGCGCAACCGTGAGCCCCGCGACCCACGTGGAGGTCGAGAAGCGCGCGGTGAAGGCCGGCGCCGCCACCCTGGAGGCCTGCATGGCTTCCAGCATCACCCAGGCACGCAACGGCACCTTGTACCTGATGGTCGGCGGCCCGGACTCGGTCCTGGAGTGCGTGCGGCCCTTGCTCGCGGCCTTGTCCGACGGTGGCAAGTTGCTGCGTCACATCGGGCCGACCGGGCGTGCGGCGCAGGTGAAGGCCTTGGTCAACATGGTCATGAACATCAACACGGCCGGGTTGGCCGAGGGGTTGGGGCTCGCGGACGCGCTGGGGCTGGACCTGGCGCTGGTGCGCGAGGTGTTCTCCCAGACGGGCGCGGCGTCCCGCGTGTTGGTTACCGACGGCGAGGACATGCAGAACCGCGACCACTCCTGCTTCTTCAGCGCCGCCCATGCCGCCAAGGACAGCGGCATCGCCCTTGCGCTCGGAAAGAAGGCGGGCCTCAAGTTGCCCCTCGCCGAGGCAACCCTCGGCCAGTACCGGCGCATGGTTTCCGTCGGGCTGGGCGACCTCGACAAGTCGGGCGTCTCCGAATTGACCTTCAAGGGGCGCGGCCCTCGCAAGAAGGCGGCGCCCAAGTCGAAGGCCAAGGGCAAGGCCAAGAAGGCCACAAAGACCCCCGCCCGGCCCTCGCGGAAGGGCTAGCCACGGCGTCGGCCCAGGCCTCGTCGCACCCTTGCCCCGTGAACGCGTGGGTCCATGCCTTGGCTGGGACGATTCGGTTGGGTCGGTCGCACTTGATCGATCTGCTTGCGCCATCACTTCCCTCCCAACTGCATCGTTCCGGATTTGCTGTCGCATGGGCATGGGCCGTGTGGGCATGCCCGTGGGCCGGGATGGGTCGGGCGCACGCCGAGGGCCTCGTCCACGGCACCCCGGCCGCCCGCCTTGCCGCCGCGACGCATTGCGTCACGTGTCATGCCTTGCCGGACCCGCGGCATCTCGACCGCCCGACGTGGACCAACGAGCTGCTTCCCAAGATGCGGGTCATGGTGGGACTGGAGCCGCCCACGACGGAGGCTGGGTTCCGGGACATCGACCTGCTTCGCGCCGGCAAGGCCTTCCCGGAGAAGCCGTTGATGACGCGCGCCGCGTTCGACCTCGCGGCGTCGTGGTTCGTGGACAACGCGCCGGATTCCCTGGCCAGCATCCAGGAGCCCGGGCGCATTCGCGTCGAGTTGGCGGGATTTGACGTCGTGGCGTTGAAGGAAAGGCATGACCCGCCGCTGACGACCCTTGCCCGCATCGATGCCGCCGGCCGGCGCGTGTTCCTCGGGGACGTGGGGTTCCAAGGATACAACGTGCTGGGCCCGGGCCTCGACATCCGCGAGGGCAACAAGCTGGGCAACATCCCCGTGGCCTTGGACGTGGATGGCGCGGATGACTGGGTGGCCTGCATCGGGCATTTCTTCCCGCGCGAGGAGCCCCGCGGGCAGGTGCTTCGCATGCGACGGCGCCAGGATGGCTCCTATGGGCGGCTCGACGTCGCCTCCGGCCTGCCGCGCCTGTCGGACATCCGGGTGGCGGACCTCAATGGCGACGGCGTCCGGGACTTCGCCCTGTGCGTGTACGGGAACTTCATCGGGCGCTTCTCCTGGTGGGAAGGGAAGGGGAACGACCGCTGGGAGGAACACGTGTTGCTGGACAAGCCCGGCGCGGTGCGGTGCGTGCCCGTGGACTTCAATCGGGACGGCAAGCTGGACCTGTTGGTGTTGGTGGCCCAATGGACGGAAAGCCTGTTCCTGTTCGAGGGGGACGCCCGGGGCGGCTTCACCCGGCGGACCTTGTTCCAGAAGCCCCCCAGCTGGGGTCACAGCGGCATGGATGTCGCCGACTTCAATGGCGACGGTTGGCCGGACGTCGTCGTGGCCAACGGCGACAACGCGGACTTCCCCACGTCGCCACCCCGTCCGCATCACGGGGTGCGCCTGTACCTCAACCGGGGCGGCGCGCGCGTGGAAGAGGCGTGGTTCGGGCCCATGAACGGCGCCTACCGCCTCGCGGCGAGGGACTTCGACATGGACGGCGACCTGGACATCGCCGCGACGTCGTTCTTCCCCGACTACGAGCGGTCGCCGCGGGAGGGCTTCCTGCTTTTCACGAATGCGGGCGGGAAGGAGCGCTGGGACTTCCAGATGGCGACGTTCCGTCAGTCGGTGGCGGGCCGTTGGCTCGCGATGGACGCGGGGGACGTCGATGGTGATGGCGACGAGGACGTCGTGTTGGGATCGCTCGTGCGCATGCCGACGGCGGTGCCGTCGAAGCTGAAGGAGCAATGGGAGAGGCAAGGGCCCTCGATGGTGTTGCTCCGGAACCGCGCGCGATAAGCCGCCGCGGCTGCGTCGTCTAGCGAAGCAACTGGTAGCGTCGCCCCGGGAGCTGTCGCACGAGGCGCTTCATCTCAAGGCTGAACAGCGCGACGCTGGCCGCGCTGGCCGGCAACCCGCTGGCGCGAATGACCTCGTCGGTGTCCATCTCGCCTGCCTCCAGCGCGCGATGAACGGCCTGCTCGGGCTCGGACAACTCGAGGGCGGGCAACGGGGCCGGGTTGCTCAACGAGGGGCGGTTCGGCGGCGGGAACAGGTACTCGAACTCGGGCAGGATGTCGTCGATGCCCTCGCAGAGCTTGGCTCCCTTCTTGATGAGGTCGTGGCAACCCTTGCTGCGTGGCGAGTCAATGCGCCCGGGCACCGCGAACACCTGGCGCCCGGCGTCGATCGCGAATTGGGCGGTGATCATGGCGCCGCTGCTGAGGTTCGCCTCGACGACCACCGTTCCCAACGTCATGCCCGCCACGATGCGATTGCGGATGGGGAAGGACTGCTTGTCCGCGGGCCGCCCGAACGGGAACTGGGTCAGGACCGCGCCGGACTCGGTGATGCGCTCGTAGAGTTGGGCGTTCTCGGGCGGGAACACGATGTCGATCCCCGTGCCCAGGACGGCGACGGTGCGGCCGCCGGCCGCGAGGGCGCCTTGATGGGCGGCGGTGTCGATGCCACGGGCACCTCCACTGACCACGGTGACGCCCGTGTAAGCAAGCTGGTAGCCGAGCCGCCGAGCCACCTCGCCCCCGTATGTCGTGGTCTGGCGCGAGCCCACCACCGCGATGGCGTTCCGGTCACGAGGCTCCAGCGACCCGCGCAGGTAGAGGACGATGGGCGGGTCGTAGATCTCGCGCAGCAACGGCGGGTAGGCGTCGTCCTCCTGCGTCAACACCTCGCATCCAAAGGACTCAATGCGTCGCAGCTCGGCTTCGAGATCCACGGTCGCGCGCCACGACGCGATGGAACGGGCGACATCCGACCCGATGCCATGGACTTGCTCCAGGGCGGGTGGATCGGCGGCGAGGATGGCCTGGGGGGACCCGAAGTGGGCGATGAGCTGGCGCAGGCGCACCGGTCCCAGGTGCTCGATCATGTTGAGGGCGACGTAGGCGTGCTTGGATTCCATCCGCTTGAGGTAGCGGCGGCGAGGCCGATGGCCAAGGGACGGCGCGCCGTCCCCCCCCCGCGATGTCGGCCGCGCGCCCTCACGCGGCGGCCAGGATGCCGCACCTCCGATGCCCCGTTCAGCGCCCGTCCGTCCGCTGGAAGATGGTCTTCCCCTCCTTGATTGTTTCCATCACGCGGAGGTCGCGGATTTGCATCGGGTCCACCGTCAGCGGATTGCGATCCAGCACCACCAGGTCGGCCAGCTTGCCGACCTCGAGCGTGCCTTTGTCCTTCTCCTCGTGGTACTGGTACGCCGCCCAGTCCGTCACCGCCTTCAACGCCACGTACGGGCTCACCCGCTCCTTCGGTCCCACCACCACGCCGCCCCGGCTCAACCGGTTCACCGCCGTCCACGTCAGCATCAGGATGTCGGGCGGCACCACCGGGGAATCGTTGTGGTTGGAGTACTTCAATCCGATGCCATGCGCATGGGCGAGGGGGCTGATCCCGAAGGCCCGATCGGCGCCGAACGTCTCGATGTGGGTGTCGCCCCAGAAGAAGGTGTGCGCCGTGAAGAAGCTGGGCACGATGCCCAACGCCTTCATGCGATCCACCTGGTCGCGCCGAGCGAACTGGGCATGGATGGCAACCGGTCGCAGGTCCTTGGCGCCAACGATCCGGCGCGCACGCTCGACGGAATGGAGGAAGGCCTCGACGGCCGCGTCCCCGTTGGAGTGGACGAGAAGTTGCAGGTCGTTGCGGTAACCCCATTCGACCCATGCATCCAACTCGGCCTGCTCAATCGACGGATACGCCCGGTAATCCTTCGGCGATCCCGCCGGCGGACGCGTGTAGGGCAAGCTCATGAAGGCCGTCTTGCCCTGCGGCGAGCCGTCGCCCGTGATCTTCACGCCGCCGATCTTCAGGTGGTTCTCATACACGCCCACCCGAATGCGGTTCGTCGCCCCGGAGCCCGGCGTGGGCACGGTCTCCAACCCGCCTCGACCCGGAAGCGCCCGGCCCATGTTCGACACCTGTGACCCCGGGGGATACACCTCCACGCCTTCCATCTTCACCTCCCCGCGCATCACCTTGGTCAGGACCTTCCACATCGGGTAGCTGACCACGTCCAGCATCAACCGCCCCTGGCGCGCCTCCTCGCGCAGGAAGGCGACGTTGTCCGGGTTCGCGATGCCGTCCTGCGCGGTGGTGATGCCGTGGCTGGCCCAAAGCTTTTGGACCTCCGCGAAGATGCGCACCTGCTCCGCCCGCGTCTGCCTCGGGAAGTAGGGCAGGAATGCATAGGCGGCCTGCTCCTCGATGACCCCGTTGGGTTCACCCGTCGCCGGATCGCGCCGGATGACCCCGCCGGGGATCTCCTCGGTATCCTTCGACAACCGCGCCAGCCTCAATGCGGCGCTGTTCGCGACGAGCAGGTGGCCGGACGTGTGCAGGATGACGATGGGCACCTCCGTGCTGACCGCGTCCAGGTCCACGCGCGTGGGGTGCCGCCGTTCCTTCAGGAGGCTGTCGTCGTATCCGACCCCCACCACCAGGCGTCCCGGCGCGGGCGGCTGCGCCCGAAGGTGCTCCGTGAGCTTGCGGCGGATGTCGTCGATGGAGGTCACGTCGCCCACGGGCGGCGGGTTCAGGACCGGCAACGTCCATTGCTGGATGTAGTCCGCGATGTGGCCGTGGCCGTCGATGAAGCCGGGCAAGAGGACGCGTCCGCCCAGGTCCACCACGCGGGTGTGGGCGTCGGCCCGCTTCATGGCCCCCGCGCGGGAGCCTGTGTGAACGATCCTCCCGTCGCGAACGGCAAGGGCCTCGACATAGGCGGGTTGCTCGCCGGCCATCGTCAGGATGGGGCCCCCCACGTAGATGGCGTCCGGTGCCCGTCCGTCATGAAGCCCGTCCAACGCCGCGCACCCCATCCCAAGCAGCAGGCAACTGGCGACCACCCAACCCCTGCCCACCCATCGCCAGGACGAAGGCCTTCCGCCGCGTTCAAACCTCATGATGGGGCGCACGCTATGCGGGCCCCATGGGAAGTTCCAGCCTCCGGGGCCCCGCCGATCTAGTGTCGTGTCTCACAAATCGCTGGTGTTTGGTTGCTCCAAGAATGCCCCGGGGCAAGGCGTGAGAACGGAGCCTACCCGCAGAGGTCTGTGACGGACGAACCACGAAGCCCCGGGGCATTCTTGGAGCAACCCGAAGGGCCGCGGCTCGTTTCGCGTCCCACGTGGTGGCTCGCTCCTCTTTGGACACGAAAATCCCTCGCG
>CAIRNV010000167.1 GCA_903880005.1 uncultured Verrucomicrobiota bacterium
GCCCCGTCCCAGCGCGGGCGCCAGACGAAGGTGCCCTTGCGAAGCCAGTCGTTGACGATGAAGACGCCACGATGGGTCGCCGGGAACGCCGGCGAGTTGGCATGGACCACGCCCGTGTAGGAACCCTCGAACAACGGCCCGCTCACGGGCGCGCTCGGCGCATGGGGCGCGTCGGACCAATGCGCGCTCCATGGGTGGTTCCATCCGAAGTGCGCGCCGGCGAACGGCATGAAGACGCGGTCGCCGGAGGTTTGGTCGTTGTCGGTGACGAGGCCGTTGAAGCCGTCGTCGAAGGCCATGTCCCATGGATTGCGGCAACCCCGCGACACGATGGCGAGGCCGGAGCCATCGGGCTCGCAACGCAGCACGCCGCCCTCGCGGCCCCAGTCGTCGTTGGGGTCGTGGTAGGCGCGGGGGTAGTTGTCCTTGCGGAAGGTTTGCGGTGGCGGGAAGTCGGGGGTGCCGGGCGGCGCGGTGACGCCCCACAAGTCACGAAAGGCCTTGGGCGCGACGCGGCCGGGCTGGGTGAGGCCCTTGCTGTTGCCCTTGGTCATGTAAAGGAGGCCGTCCGGGCCCCAATTCAAGCCGTGGAGCCCGTGCTCGAGGTTCCCAAGGTCGGTGTAGAGCCGGACGTACTCGTCGGCCTCGTCGTCGCCGTCGAGGTCGCGCACGACGGTGAGGTCGGGCGCATTGGCCACCCAGAGGTCGCGACCGCGCCATGCGAGCCCTTGGATGGCGTTGAAGCCCGTCGCGAAGACCTTGGTCGTGTCGGCCTTGCCGTCGCCGTCGGTGTCGAGCACGAGCACGACGGAGTCGCCGGGGGTCTCGGGCTTGGGATTGCGGTACTGCGGCCCCATGCCGACGCAGAGGCGGCCCCGGGCGTCGAAGGCCATCGAGCACGGTTGGCGGACGAGCGGTTCGCGGGCAAAGAACGAGACGACAAACCCCGGCGGCACGGTGGGCAGCGCGTTGCGGTCGGCGTTGGGATCTTCAAAGGCGGCCTGTGCGACGGAGGATGCGGCGAATGCTACAAGGGCGAGCGCGAGGCGGGGGACGTTCGCGGGAGGCCCTGACGTAATGGAGCGACAGCGGATGGATGGCATGCCGGAAGCCAGGGATGGGGAGGGATCAAGGGCGAACGGTTTCATGGGAGAGGGTGACCTGGGAGCGTACCTGGGAGCGCGGCCGTCCCCGGCCGCCGCAGCGCGTGGCAACGCATCGAGGGTGCGCCCGAGGACGGGCGCGGTCCCAGGGGATGGACCGCCCGGGAGCGCGCCTGGGAGCGCCCTGGGAGCGCGGCCGTCCCCGGCCGCCGCAGCGCGTGGCAACGCATGGAGGATGCGCCCGAGGACGGGCGCGGTCCCAGGGCATGGGCCGCCCGGGAGCGCGCCTGGGAGCGTACCTGGGAGCGCGGCCGTCCCCGGCCGCCGCAGCGCGTGGAAACGCATCGAGGGTGCGCCCGAGGACGGGCGCGGTCCCAGGGAGGCGCTCACGGCCGCGCCATGGTTCAAGTCGTACCACCATGGGATTCCCTTCGTGCCGCGTTGGACGGCCCAGCTTGCCCGAGGTCGTTCGCGGCGGTGTCGGGCGCGCCCAAGGACGCCAGCAGGCCCAGCAGGTACACCATGCCGCAGGTCGCGCCCACCTTGGGATACGAGCCGCCCATCGACGCAAACAGCCAGCCCGCGCCCATGACCCCGGCGGCCGTGGCGAAC
>CAIRNV010000168.1 GCA_903880005.1 uncultured Verrucomicrobiota bacterium
CCTCACAGACCTCTGCGGGTCTGCTCGTCGCTCGCGCCTCGTTGGACACGAAAATCCCTCGCGGCGAAACACCAGCCATTTGTGAGACACGACACTAGAGTCGCCCTGCGCTACCGGGCCGTCACCGTGGCCGGCGTGCTGAGGCCGTTCCGTCCCGGCTCGTACATCGCCTCCACCTTCACGGGACCCGCCACCGCCGTTCCCGCCGCCCGCACGCGCCCCACGTACCGCACCCGATGCCTCCCCTCGCCGAGCGAGTCGATGAAGACTCGCCGCCGGGCTCCACGCACCTCCACGAAGTCAGCCCTCCATCCATCCCACGCCTCCACCCCGACCTGCTGCCCTGCCCACCGGTCCAAGGACGCCTCCAAGACGGACGGCACCGGGTCATCGATGGCCACCCATCGGGCCGGTTCCATCGCATCCACCTCCACCGTCACCAAGACGCGGTCGCCCACCGTCAACCCATCCATGGGCCCCGGGCGATTCTCCGCGTCGAGCCGTTGGTACGTGCGCCGAACCGAGAACCCCCGGTCCACGGCTCCCATGCGGGCCAGGGCCTCCGGCCCCGCCTTCATGCGCCCCGACACGCCCACCTCCAACCACGCCTCGGGGCCGCTGACATGAACCCATCGAGGCCCTGATCGCGCCTCCGCCGGCGTCAGGGGAACCGTGACGGACTGGAAGGGTTGCCCCGGCCCCAACCGGACCGGCCACGTCCGCGCTCCCACGCGCACCTCGCCGAGGATCGCTTGGCCCGCATCGGCCGAACGCGACAGCGCCGACAAGGCCCACACGGCCCAGGCGTTGCCCTGCGTGGTGCCCCAATGCCCATGGGATCGCTGCCCCAGCAAACGGGCGACCTGGCCCGCGACCTCGGCCGGTGCGCCACCGCATCGCTCCCACGCCAGCAACTCAAGCGCCACCTCCCGCGCCTCGTTCCCGAACCACCCACGCCGCTCGCCCGCGCGGCGCGGCATCCTCAACCACTGCGATGCCTCCCCCACCGGGCCGCCCGAGGCTGTCCACGCCAACGCCAGCAAGCACCGATCCTCACGGGTCAATCGGTCCGCCGCCCCGGCAAGCGCCTCGTTCAATCCCGCGTCCCCCTTCCCCGCCTCCGCCAGCGCCAGCGCCGTGAGGCATCGCTCGTGCAACACGTCCGCCGTCGGGTCCGGGCCATCCTTGCGCCATTCCGCCCCCAGCCACCCAAGCAGGCGCGCCCATCGCTCCGCGTCCACGGCCACCCCTTGCCGGGCCGCCACGGCGAGCGCCCACGCCCCGTACGCGCTCGCCCAACGCTGCGCCCCTCGCTCCCCAGGCCAATACGCCAGTCCTCCCGATGCCGTTTGCATCGACCACAACCGTTCCAGGCCCGCCGCGATCGCGCGCGAGGCGTCGCGGCCGCCCTCGGGCAGGAGTTCCGGGCGATCCTTCAAAGCCAGCCAAGGGACCAGCGCCGAAACCGTCTGCTCCGCGCAGCCGTAGGGATAATGCAGCAAGTGCCCCACGCCCTCGCCCAACAACGCCCACGGGCCGTTCCCCGCTCGCACGGTCAACTCCGTGGCCACGTCCAACACCGCCGGGTCGAGCCCCTCCATCAAGTCCGCCTGCGCCACGCCCCCCTTCAACCAACGCGCGTCCCTCAGCTCCGGCAACGGCTCCACCACCGGCATGCGCGCCTCCGCCGCATCCGATTCGCCCCCGCCCTCGACGCGCCACAACCACGGGTCATCCCCCGCGCTGGCGCACGTCACCTCCACGTCCACCGGCACCGACCCTCCCGGCGGCACCGTCACGGCCGTGTCCAGCATCGCGGCCGACACGGCCACGGCCTGGTTGCCGGGCCGCACGACCACCCGGGCGTTCACGGCGTTGCTTCCCGCATTGCTGACCACCGCCCGCGCCACCAACCGGTCGCCCACATGCGCCACCCGCGGCATCGACGGCTCCACCATCAACGGCTTCTCCACCCGCAACGTCCCCGCGCCCGTCCCCGCCGCGTCCGCCCCGTGCGTCGCCACCGCCACGACCCGATACCGCGTCAACGCGTCGGGCACCGCGAAACGCGCCTCCACCCGACCCGAGGCATCCGTCCTCAACCCCGCGTTCCAATACGGAGCCGGGTCGAAGTTCCGTCGCACCATGCCGGGCAACCGCCCGCCGCCACCCCCTGCCGCGCCCTTGTTGGAGAACGAGCGCAACGCCGGGTCCTCCGGCAGGATCCGACGCAGCGACACGGACGTCTCCACGCCCAGCGCCAAGGGTTCCTCCAACGCGCCCGCGACGTCCGGCAAGCCGGTCCCAGCCCATTGCAGGACGGCCTCGTCCACCGCGTACAACGTGACCTCCGCACCCGCCACGGCCCCGCCGCGCGCATCCCGCACGTCCACCGTCACCGTCGCCTCGTCGCGGGGCCGCAGCACGGGACGCGCCGCCGCCACCGCCACGCTCAAGCGCCGATCCACCGGCGGCATGGATGCCGACGCGTAGCCGCTCCGCCATTCCGGGATCGGGTGCTCGTGCGGGTTGCCCTCGATCCCGCGGACCAGCAGGACGCCCACGAATGCATTCGGCGCATCGCCGGACTCGAGGGGCACCTCCACCCTGGGCGCGTTCCCCCGCAGCTCCGAGACAAACGCCCGCGCCACGCCGCCGCGTTCCACCGTGACCAACGCCGTGCCCGCGAATGGAGCCTTCACGACCAAGGGCCACCGCGTCTCCCTCGCACCCTCGAGCCCCCTCAACGGCACGAGTTCCATCTTCTGCCCGGCCTTCCAATGCCACGCCAGGCGCGCGTCGCCCGCCACATGAAATGTCCCGTGGGTCACGACGCGTCGCCCGGCCGGGTCCGACGCCGTCAACTCCACCCAGTAATGCCCCGGCCCCGGAACCGCGGGCAACGCGATCTCCGACGTCGCCTTCCACCGCGTCCCCTCGGTCGTCGCCGGCGTCACCTCGCCCGTCACCGTGCCCACCTCGACCCACCGCGTCCGCGTCTCGTATCCGACGGAACGACCGGCCCGCTCCACTTGCACCGACGTCCGTTCCGTCCTCAACAGCCGCGCCGTCACGGGCACGGCATTTGTCCACGGCTTGCCGTCCCACGCCATGGCCACCACCTCCAACGGTAGCGGCCTGCCCGCCTCCGGCGTGAACTCGTTCCCGTCCCGCCACCGATGCCCCAGGTAAAACGCCGACGCATGCCGCACCGCCTCCCGGGACCAGCCCAACGTCTTCTGGTCCAGGTCCGTCACGTCCACCTCCCACCGCACGAGCTGCGGGCGAGGCTCCTCCGCATTCATGGGCAACCGCGCCTCGACCGGCTTCGGCCCGGTGGCGTCGAGCCAGAACTCGCCTCCCTCGTGCCGCTCAACCGACGGCGCCTCGTCGTCGCCCTGCCGCCGCGTCGGCCCCACGAATTCAAACCCCGGCCATGCCCCGGGCACGGTCGCCATGTCCCCCGCCTCGGCGTGCCATTGGACCCGCGCACGCGACAAGGGGCGGCCCTGCAACGAAACCGCGCCCACACCCGCCCGCACCGGATCGCCCGGCGCAATCACCTCGGCAAGGTTCACGCGAACCTCGAACGCGGGCGCCTGGAACTCCCTCACCTGCACCTCTTGCCGCCACGACGCCCCGCCCACTTCGGCCTCCAGCGTCGCCGTCCCGCGCACGCCTTGCGGCACCGCCCAATCCCACGACCCGGATCCCTCCGCACCCAGCCAGAGGTTCGTCCGCACCCACACGTCGCCGCGGGGCCCCTTCAACTCCATCGCCACCGCATTCGTGCCGGGGAACGCCCAACCCGACGCCACGCGCCGCCGCGCCATCAACCGCACGTGCATCACCTCCCCGGGGCGCACCAACGCGCGGTCGGCGAACCCGATCAACCGCAGACCCGACTCCGGCAGCACCCGTCCGTCCAGCCCGTGGCTCCAAAGGTTCAACGAATCCCCCTCCAACCGGTCCGCGTGCAGGTCCCCCCCATGCTCGACCAGCACCCACGACGCATTCGTGGGCGACGCCATCCAGGCCAACCCCGATGCGTCCGTGTTGGCCCACGCCAATTCCTCGTTCTCCTCCGTCCTCAGGCTGACCCGCGCCCCCTCGACGGGCCGTGCGTCGCGATGCCGGAACACCCACGCCAGCACGCGGCCCTCGCCCCGCTTCACCACGTGGCCCAGGTCCGTGCATTGCACCAAAGCCTGCGGCCCCACGCGCGTCCGCGACCCCTCCAAGCCGTGAAGGTCCACCTCCACGAAGAAGGCCCCGGCCCGGCCCGCCCCCGCGAGCCGATCCCACCCGAGCGCCGTCCTCCGCGACTCGTCCGTCACGACGGGCCGCAGGTCGATGACATCGTCGTGCACCGTCCTCCCGGGAATCCCGGCGTAGTCCAGGGCGGCCCCTGGCACCGTGTCGGGAGCCCACGGTTCCTGGCCACGGTGGTAGCGTTCGTAGCCGCGCAACGTGGGGATCAAGCCGTGGCGATCCAACGACTTCACCCGCACCCGGACCTCCGGGACGTTCACCGTCAGCAATTCCAGCCCGCGCGAGCCCGAGGCCGGTTGCACGGCGTCGAACACCGGCAGCCAGGCATTCGGCGCCAGCGGCTCGAAGTGGTTCGTCCACGCCCTCGGGCC
>CAIRNV010000169.1 GCA_903880005.1 uncultured Verrucomicrobiota bacterium
CGACTCGATGCAGTGGACCACCGTGTCGCCCTCCAAGAAGTCGATGGGCTTCTTCGCGGCCGCCGTGCCATAGCGCCACCAGTCGTACGGGCCCGCGCTCGAGCACCAGCCACCGCCCGCGTATCTCTTGGACCGCGACGCGTCCGAGTAGACCGACGGGCCCTCCTTGAAGCGGTCCGTCGTGAAGTACCCACGCCCGAGGTTGAGGGTCAAGATGTCGTAAAAGAAGCGGTAATCTTGCCGCTCCGCCCGAGTCGTGCGCCGCTTCTGCCATGCCACTGACAAGCCGATCATCAAGGCGAAGATGTTCGCCAGGAGGCAGCTTGCCCCGGGTGGCATTGACATGATCGCCCGACGCAAGCGCCCCGCCGCCTGCTGTCGCTCGAGCAGCGTCAGCGTCTTGCGCACCGAGAACTCCAGGAGCATATCCATGTACTGGACCAACTTGCGCTCCTCGAGGGTCCTCGTGCCCGTGAACGAATCCCACCAGAGTCCCAGGAAGAGCTGGACCTGCGACGCCGACTTGTCCTTAATCCTCTTGAACTGGACACCGCAGACGTTCTCGGCCCAATCCTGGAACTTCGCCATGCGCGACGTGGTGCCCTTGGCCGTCGCGCCCGTGGCCGCGAGGTCATCAACATATACCGTCATCGGGATCGTCAAGGTCTCCGCGGCGCGCGCCATATTGAGGACGACGTCAACGAAGAAGATCTTGAACACCCCTGGCATGCCGCGGGTACCAAAATCGCCGTTAAGATGACAGTACAGCGAGAGCTCCGGGCCTTCCCCACGATAGAAGCGGTGGAGCATGAAAGGCCACACCCATGGAGCGAACGGGAGCATCGGGAACGCCGCCTCGACATCAGAGACATGCGCCGCGTAACCTGGAAGAAAGCGCCGTGCCATCTCATCATAGGAATCGAGCGTGTGCGATAGCCCCGTCATGTCCGTCGCGGCATTGAGCCCAGTGCGCGTGTGGTCATCAGTCGGGCGCCCCTTATCGGGCTCGAGCGGCTTGGCCACCGCCCCCATAGGAAAGATGAACGCCGAGGGGAACACCTGCTTGATTAGGATCAGGGTCTCGGTCGTCGCCTCACCTAAGTGCAGCGTACGGCCCGTTCCTACGCGGGACTCGGTCGCCTCGGTCACGCGCGAGCGGAAGGCCCCCGTCGCGCTCTCGTAATTCTTAAAGAATCGATATCCTTGGAGCCGATCAGGATGGAGTCCGACTTCGAACCCCCATCTCAGCCCATTGTGCACAAACTCGGCGTGCTTCGCCGTCACAAACCCCATTCTCACAGCCCTCCACATGTTCGACACGAAGGCTTCGTACTTGATCGTCACGCCCGGTAGCGAGCACGCGTTGCTCTTGCACACGACGCGCGCCCACTTAAACATCTCGGCGAACTTGCCCGAGACATCGCTGGACTCACTCCAGCCCTTCGGCAGGCCATCCACATAGGAGCTTGCGCCCCCATAGAACGGCACCGCGTCCGGGCCAAATGCCACGGCCTGCTCACTTAGCAGCGACGCGCAGCTTCTTGGCGTCGTCGTACGAGCACCCGGCACAGCGAGCATGAGGACCAAAGCAATAGCCATTCGGGCCCTTGTCTGACACGAACTGGTTGCACGCGTGCGCAAAGACGCAGGAGCCGTCGGGCTTGAGCTGCTTGCACGGCCGGCCGGCGTTGAAGTCGGCGCACGGCCGCTTGCTCTTGTCGTCGCCGTTGCCGTTGGGCTTGATGGTCTTGGGATCCTTAGAGGTATCGATTGGTGCTCCCCCGAGCTGCAGGTTCGCCCCGCCAGCACGAAAAAAGGCTGCGGCGTTGCGCCGCGCCTCCGAGAGCAACGTATCTTGCCCTCCGCGGCGGAAGACGTTGCCCATGTGCATCGCGCGCTGCGGGTCGATGTC
>CAIRNV010000170.1 GCA_903880005.1 uncultured Verrucomicrobiota bacterium
AAGACGAGGAGTGAGCGAGGCGCGGGCCAGCTCGCGGCCCGTAACGAGCGAAGGACGAAGCTCTTGCGAAAGAAGATCAAGCAAGCACGACCGATCCAACTGAATCGTTCCGGCTAAGGCCTCGCCGGCGAGCGCACGGCCAATCGTCACCATCTGTTCGACAATCTGCCGTTCACGCAATGGCCGGTCCTCCGTGACGGGCTGCCCATGCCAGTGGCGGCCGACGGCGACGTCGTGGGCCATACCCCGGCACGCATCCGGACCGTCCACCGCGCCATCCGCGTGCTGGCGTCGTTGTAAGTTTCGCACGCCCGCAGGCCGGGAAGGGGAGGAAGGATCGATTGACCCACCCCAAGCGTGGACATATTTTGTCCACACCATGAAGACGGTCAGCGTGCGCGACGTTCGGAATTCCTTTTCCATGCTGGAAGCGTGGTTGGCGGAGGGCGAGGACATCTGCATCGAGAGGCGGGGCCAGCCCATCGGCTTGCTGACGGCTTGGAAGGGGGATGGCGCCGGCCGAAAAGGCGGGCTTCCGGACTTCGCCGCACGACGCAAGGCGATCTGGGGCAACCGGGTGTTCACCGCCGATGAGGTGGCGACGATGAGGGCCGACGAGCGGGCGGGAGAGGAGGGATGAACTGCTTTCCTGACACCTCTTTCCTGTGCGCCCTCTATCGAAGCCAGATGCAATCGGCCCTGGCGGACCGATTCATGAGGTCGCTGGGGGAGCCTTTGGGAGTCTCAAGCTTGCTGCTGCTGGAATTCCGCCAGTCCGTGCGGCTTCAGGTCCGTTTGCACCTCATCGACCGGACCAAGGGGTTTGGCCGGGCTGAAGGCGACCGGATGCTGCACGACTTGCAGCAGGACGTGAGCGCGGGCGTGCTCCAGTTGAACCCGGTGGATTGGGCTGCCGTGCACCAGCAAGCCGAGGTCCTGAGCAGTCTCTACACGCCTGCCGCCGGGCATCGCCTGGTGGACATCCTCCACGTCGCGACGGCGCTGCACCTGGGCGTGGGCCAATTCCTGACGTTTGATGCCAATCAGCGGGCGCTGGCGGAGTCGGTCGGGCTGGACGTCCCTGTCTGACGTGATGACTCGGATCTTGGCGGGGCAACCCGGATTCCCGTGGGCCGGAAGTGGCTCATCCCACCAGCATCCAGCCGTTGTTTCATGGGTGTGATTTCCCCCCCCGTTCCACCCCGCGTATTTCATGGATAGGTCCAAGCCGGGAGGTCTCATCCATGACGAATGCGCTCAGCCGGAACGATTCAGTTGGGATGGAAGTGATTGCGAAGCAGATGCTTGCGCAAGACGAGGAGTGAGCGAGGCGCGGGCCGGTACGAGACCCGTAACGAGCGAACGACGAAGGATTTGCGCAAGCAGATCAAGCAAGCACGACCGACCCAATTGAATCGTTACGGCTTAGCCAGCCTCCGCGAAGACGCCCCGGTCCCGGTCCGGGTAGGCTTGGAAGACGTGCTCAAACACGGCGGCGCACTTCGCCTTGTACAGCGCCGGGTCGTAGGCCCGCGGCAGCCCCTGCTCGAGCGCGTCCTCGATCGCCAGTTGCAACCGTGACTTTGCGGCCTCCTTTTGCCGCCAGTTCAGCACCAGAAGGCCCTTCAATCGCGCCAAGAGGTCCTTGGCGACGCGCTTGACCTCGGCCCGTTCCTCCGCCGTCAGCCCCGGCGACGGCCGCGTCAGGATGTCGAAGATGACCAACTCCTCCTCGGTGAGGTTCTCGCGGACGTGCCGTTGCTGTTCCTCGCTGAGGCTTCGGGTCAACGTGACCAACCCCTCGAACAACTCCTCGATGTTCCGGCTGCCGGCATTGTAGCTCTCGATCAGCTCCTCGAACTTCTCGGCAAAGTCCGCGCGGGTCTGGTTCAGGCGGATCAGTTTCTCCAACTGCGCCCGGACAGCCGCCTTGAGCACTTCCAGGTCGGTGTTCGGGTGCTTGGACTCCTGGAACCGTTGGCGCAAAGCCTCGAAATCGACCTTCGACAGGTCCATCAACGGCGCGGGCTTCGCGGGCATGTCCACGCCGGTAATCGAGGCGTCGAGGATCCTGTTGATGTCGCCCATGACCGCGGTGATGTCGGCCGGGTTGGGATTCAGCTTGCCCCGGATGGCATCGCCGAGGGCACACAGGCACGCGACACGCCCCGAGAACTCCAAGGCCGCCGGGTCCGGCTTCACCGCGCGGTAAAGCGTGGCCACCATCCGCTCGTGGCCGATGAACTCGCGGCGGAGCGGGTCCGGGGAAATCAACGCG
>CAIRNV010000171.1 GCA_903880005.1 uncultured Verrucomicrobiota bacterium
CGGGCCTTTCAGCGGGGGGAGCCACGTGCATGGTGCGGGATGGGGATGGCTACCTGTGGTTCGGCACGTTCGGCGGCCTGGCGCGCTTTGATGGGCTCGGCTTCAAGGTCTTCAACCCTCTGAACACGCGCAGGATGAGCGCCTATTTCGTCGCGAATGCTCACCGGGAACGCTCGGGCACGGTGTGGTTTAGCATCTCGGGTGGCGCCCTCAGCTACGGCGACGGCGCATGGCGCCGGCACGGGCGCGAGGACGGATGGACGACGGACTTCGCGCGGACGTTCGCGGAGGCGCCGGACGGGACGTTGTATGTGACGGGCTTCGACGGGAAGGTGCTGCGACGCGCACGGGGGGGGCGTTTCGAGGAGTTGCCCACGCCGCCGCCGGCCAAGCACGGCGGGTTTGGGACCTGCGACAGGCAGGGGCGACTCATCGTGGCGAAGGATGGGTTCGTGGGTTCATGGAGCGGGCATGAGTGGAGGGCGTTGCCGGACGTGGCGTTCGGTGAGACTCCCTCTGAGCCCTTGGTCGCCGGACCGTCCCGGGACGGAATGCTTTGGGTCTTGAAGGGGGGGCGGTTGTTGAAGGTCGATGCGTCGGGCGTGGTGGCGCGGTTTGAGTTGGACCAGGCGGTCGGGTCGCCATGGGAGGTGCACGAGGACGGGTCCGGCGACCTGTGGGTCACGACCAGCCGGGACGGGGTTTGCCATGTCCAGTTGCCCTGCGTGGGCGATGCTCCATGCGAGTCGATGGCCCGGGTCACGCGAATCCATGAGTGGGGTGGCCGGTCCTTCAAGGCCTCCCGTTTCGTGGCCGAGGACCGCGATGGCAACGTGTGGATGGGCACGGCGGCGGATGGGTTGGCCCAGCTCCGGAGGAAGGTCGTGCGCACGGCTGGAGACCCGGAGGGCCTTGGGGTTGGCAATGTTCGCTCGGTCACCGTGGACACGCGCGGCAGGCTATGGGTGGCCGCCACCGACGGGGGCGTTTTCCGGTGCGACTCGCCGGGCATGGGCACGCGGTTCCGCCGGATGAACTACACGAACCTCATGGCTCCCGATGCCGTGATGGCGGACAAGCAGGGGCGGGTGTGGGCAACCGGCGCCGGGGCCGGTCACCCCGTGTTCCAACTCGACGACGACCATGCACGGGTTGTTTATCGGGATGGCGATGCCGTGGGGGGGCGAGGTCCCATGTTTGAGGACTCCATGGGACGCGTGTGGATAGCCGGGCCCGAAGACGTGGTCTGCCGAGGGAGCGGAGGGTGGCAGCGCCATGCCCTTCCAACGGTGGTCAGCTTGGCGGAGGACGCCGGGTGGGGCGGGGAGGGCGAGGGAATTTTTGCCTGCAACTTGGAGGGGCTTTGGGAACTGAAGGGCAGCAAGTTCGCGCGCGTCCATGACTCCTCGGGCGCGGCCTTGACCGAGATTGGGTGCGGTTTGGGCGCGCGGGGCGGAGGGCTGTGGCTGGGGGGGTGGGTGGAGGCGGGAAGTCGCTCGGGTGGATGGCACGCGACCGGTCGGTGCATTGGATTGGGCCCGCTCAGGGGTTGCCCTTCGACGCCATCACCGTGGTGTTCGAGGACGCGTCCGGTTGGCTTTGGGTGGGTGGGGACCGGGGCGTGGCTCGCGTTTCGGCCGCCGAGGTGCATTCCGTGATGAAGGGCGGCCGGGACCGGGTCCATGCGCGTGTCTTCGGCGAGGGGGAGGGGCTGCCTCCCAATTGCCATGTCTTCTTTTCGAGGCAGCCCAACGTCGCCATGACGGCCGATGGCCGGCTGTGGTTTCCCACGACGCGCGGGCTCGTGTGGATTTGGGGCAGCCGGGTGACGTCGAACAAGCAGGCCCCGATCCTCCTGCCGGGCACCGCGAGCTTCATCGATACCTCCGGGACGTCCCATGAGCAGGAATGGCGGCCGGACGCCGAGCTGAGGTTCCCCGCCGGCTCGCGCTCGGTCCGGCTGGGGTTCACCGCGTTGAACTACTCCGCGCCGTCGCAGGTCACCGCAACGACACGGCTGGAACGTTCGGGCCGCACCCTCGCGGAACGTCACGGTGGCGACCGCGACGTGACGTACGAGCTGCTGCCGCCCGGCCGCTACACCTGGCACGTCACCGCCGCCAACGAGGACGGGATCCGCGACGATGTCGGCCTTCGCACCGCGTTCACCGTCGAGCCGTTCCTTTGGCAGACGGCATGGTTCCGGATCTCGATGGCCGCCGCGGGGATGGCCGGGGTGTTGGGCGTGGCGGGCTACTGGGTGCGCCACGCCCGCCTTGCCTCGAAGCTCGCCATCGCCGAGCGCGACCGCGTCGCCGCCCTCGAGAGCGCCGAGAAGGCCGAGGCGCTCCGTCGTAGCGAGGCCCTGCGCCAGAAGGCCGAGGCCGAGGCCGAGTGGCGCCGCCAACGCGAGGCCGTCGTCCGGGACGTCCATGACGGCGTCGGCGGCATCGTGGCCAACCTCCACATGACGGCCAGCCTTGCCCTGTGCACCGCCGACACGTCCCGCCAGCGGGAGCAACTCACGCGGATGGAAGCCATGGCCCATGAAGCGCTCGTCGAGGTCCGGGGCCTCATGGACGCCATGGAGGTGGACGTCACGGACTTCGAGGGCGTCGCCGAGGAGTTTCGCCGCTACGGCCACCTTGTCCTGGATCCCCATGGCATCCGCCTCCACGTCACGGCGGAAGGGTCCGCTCGTCCGCACCCGGTCAGCGCGACGCTCTGCCTTGGGCTCTTTGGAATCTTCAAGGAAGGCCTCGCCAACGTGGTCAAGCATGCCCGCGCCTCGCAGGTCTTCATTCGCCTCGCCGCCTCCGACGAGGCCCTCATCCTCGGCATCGAGGACGATGGCCGCGGGCTTCCCGCCGAGCCGAGGAACGGTCGCGGGCTTCACGGGATGCGGCGTCGTGCCGAGGAACTGGGCGGCGAGATGTCGATGGACTCCGGCCCCGGGCTGCGGCTTGGGTTCGTCATTCCGTGGACGCGCCATGACGGGACGCCCTCGACGGAGGCGGCCCATTCGGGGCTCATCCTTGAGGAAAGGTTCCAAGGATGAACATCGTGCTCGTCGAGGATCTGCCCGCCTTGCGTGAAACGTTTGCGCGCATGGTCGAGGCCATGCCCGGCCATCGTCTTGTCGCGGCCTTTCCAACGGCCGAGGAAGCCATCAAGGGCCTGCGGCCGGGCATGGCGGACCTCCTCGTCGTGGACCTGGACCTTCCCGGCCAGGGCGGCATCGAGTTCATCCGATGGCTCCAGGACTCGCCCCTTCAGGTTCCGGCCGTCGTTTGGACCATCCACGATGGCCGGGAGGCCGTGTACGCCGCGCTCAAGGCCGGGGCCGTGGGCTACCTCGCCAAGGGCGCCAAGGTCCATGAGTTCCATGCCGCCCTCGACGGGATCGCGGAGGGCGGTGCGCCCATGAGCCCGCGCATCGCGAGGCGGCTTGTCGAGGACCTGCTGAACCCCGTCGCCCCGCTGCCGCCCGCCGAGGACCTCTCGATGCGCGAACGCGAGGTCATCCGTGCCGTCGCCCGCGGCGAAACCCACAAGGAGATTGCCATCGCCCTCGGCATCAGCCCCCTCACCGTGCGTTCCCACCTCAAGCACATCTACAAGAAGCTCCATGCCATCGGCCGCTCCCAGGCCCTGCGGCGCGCACGGGAAATGGGTCTGATCTTGGGATCCTGACGCTCAAGACGGCGGATGACCGCGTGCCCCCACGCGGCGGCAAGGATGCCGCATCTTCGTGCGCCGGGTGAGGGCACCCGGCCTACAAGCGGAGCCGCCCTCGGAGTTGTAGGCCGCGTGCCCTCACGCGGCGGGAAGGATGCCGCATCCCCGGGCGCCGGGTGAGGGCACCCGGCCTACAAGCGGAGTCGCCCGCGGAGACGCAGAGACGCAGAGATCGGAGGTGTTTCTGGCTCATGTCCCCGCAGCTTCGCGTCTCGGCGGCTCGGCGGGGAACGTTCGCTTCATGCCGGATGGGAGTCGGTCACGCTATGCCGGGGATGACCCGGGCCCCCGTGGAACTGGGCGCATGCCCTATCTTTACCCCCTCCCCCCGGTTGCGGGGAGGTGAGCGGGTCAAGATAGGCTGGGCCCGTGCGTGCCACCCGTCTTCGCTTCGCATTCAGCTGGGCCCTTGGCCTCTTGCGCCATGGCCTTGTTGCACGTGCCGCCCTTGCCGCCGTGATGCTGGGCCTTTTGGCCCCGGCGTCCCTCGTGGCCCAGAACACCACGTCCGCCCAGCTCAACGGCGTCGGCTTCTTCCGTGTCCCCAGCCTGCCTGCCATGGGCTCATCGGTGACCCTCGAAGGATGGGTCCGGCCAAGGTCTTTTGGGACTTGGGCAAGGCTCATGGACTTGGGGAATGGACAGGCGAACGACAACATTATCTTGGTTCCTAGCAATGGAACTTCGGGCCAGCCCACCCTGACCATTTATGTGGGTGGATCCCACGTCTTCTCCTTGCTCGCCCCCAATGCGATCCCGTTGAACACGTGGACGCATCTGGCGGGGGTCATCAATTCGGACCGATCCTGCCGGCTCTACGTGAACGGCATATTGGTGGCCTCGGGAATCACCCCGTCCCTTCCTTCCAACGTCGTGCGCACGTCGAATTACATCGGCAAGTCTGACTGGCCGAATGATGGCCCCTTCGATTCGTCCGTCGCCGACGTGCGCATCTGGAGCGTGGCGCGTACCCAAGCCCAGATACAGACCTCCATGGCCGTGGGCTCCATCACGGGCGCCACGACGGGCCTTGTGGCGGCGTACCCGTTTGGGGCGACGGGCGCGGCCGCGCTTGCGGACGTCAGCGGCAACAACAGGACCCTGACCTCATCTGGAACCGTCCAATTCAATTCGGGCGAGTTGTCTTCGCCGACGGTCACGTCCGCCGACAATCTCATCACCGCCAACCTCACGGGCGGGTCCTACACGATCGCCTCGCTTCCGGCGTTGAATGGCGCATTGACGTTCGAGGCATGGGTGCGTCCAACGACGCATGAGAATTACGCGTGCATCCTAGACATCGGGCCGAGCACGTCGGACAGCATGGCTCTCGTGGCCAGCAGGGAATCCACCGGACTCCCCTTGCTCTTCGTCAATCGCAACGGAGCCGCCAGCTTATGGCTGGAGGCACCCACGGCCCTGACCCTCGGCAAGTGGACGCATATCGCGGGCGTCCTCGGCACGGATCGCTCGGCTCGCCTCTACATCGATGGCCAACTGGTTGCATCAGGCACGTCCACGTCGTTCGGCATCTCGACGCCTTCCACGTCGAACTTCATCGGCAAGAACCGGTTCGCCGGGACTTCCCTGTTCAACGGTGGCATGGCCGACGTCCGCATCTGGAACGTCGCCCGCACGCAGGCGGAGATCCAGGCGAGCATGTCCGTGGGCTCCGTCTCGGGCGCCACCACTGGCCTTGTGGCGGCGTATCCCTTCGGCTCCACGGGGGCCTCGGTGCTGGCCGACGTGAGCGGAAACTCCCGGGGCCTGACCCAGACCGGGACGGTTGGATACCGCAAGCTGGGTTTGGGCGCGCAGGTCACCACGGACATCACGGGCACGTCGTCGTTGAACGTCTCGGCGGGCCAGCTCTACCTGAACGGGTACAACCTGCTCAGCGGCGGCACCACGATCGATCCCGCCGCAACCCTCTATCTTCTCAACAAGTTTTCCTTGGCCGGGACCGTCACGGTTGCGTCCGGCGCCACCTTGCGCGTGGCGGGCCATGATTCCCTCGGGTACGACGTTGACCCGCCCTACGTGACGTCGGTCACGGTCAACGGGGGCACGGTGGTGATGGAGGGCGGGCCAAACCAAGCGGCGTCCGCCGGCTTTATCCTGAACGGGGGCCGGATCACGGGCGCGGTCAACTGGGCACTGTATCGAGGCACCGCGGCCGACACCTCCCCCATGGTGAAGACCACGGCCTCGGCTACCCCGTCCATCATCGACGCCAGCACCATGCAACTCGGGCAGGCGGTGACCTTCGACGTCGCCGACGGCGCGGCCGCGACCGACCTCGCCGTCAGCACGGTGACCTCCGGCACGGGCGCCCTCGTCAAGGCCGGGGCGGGCCTCCTGCTGCTGACCGGGAACAACACCTATTCCGGAGACACCACCGTCAGCGCCGGCACCCTTCAGGTCGGTGACGGCGGCACTAGCGGTTCCCTCGGAACCGGCAACGTCGTCAACAATGGGATCCTCGCCTTCAATCGAAGCGACACCACGACCGTCGCCAATTCCATCTCCGGAACTGGATCCGTCACCAAGACGGGTGCCGGCACCGCGGCCTTGTCCGGCAACAACACCTACACC
>CAIRNV010000172.1 GCA_903880005.1 uncultured Verrucomicrobiota bacterium
CAGCGGGCCCTTACAATGGTCCAGCACCACAAACGATGGCTGGAGGCGCGCAGAGCGCGAATCAAGCAAGACGTCGACGAGCCCAACGGCGCGTACGACAACCGGGCGATGGTACGTTTCATAGCGGCGTCCCAGCCCAATGCCGGCGCGATGCTCGACATCTCGCCGGACGGCTCTTTCCTCAACACTTTTTCGGACATGGACCTGGAGGTCTATGTGCAGCGTCGCGGGGGGCTTAACATCTCATGCGCGACGGGCGTCTTCGACTCGCTCGAGAACTCTGGCTCGGTCGTGGACCGCAAAGGCGACGGGCTCGCCTGCGGCGGAGAGTACTCCAGACGGCACCACCGCGTCCTGCGACGCGGAGTGGCCATGACGCGGGCGGTCGCGATCGGCCAGGTGGTCCAGGGCGACAAGGAGAAGCCAGAGCTCACCGACATGATCAACACGACGTGCGCGGTTGACCTGGCAGAGCTCGAGGGCGACGAGGCCACGGGCGCCGATGTGTGCCAGGAGTACAAGGTGGTCGCGCCGCTCACCAAGAGTCGCCGCATGGGCAAAGGTTCGGTGCTGCACGGCGGCACGGTCGCCGACGTCGGCCACCTCTACGCTTTCGGCAACACGGAGGAGCGCTACAGGATCAAGATCCTGGGGTGCAAGGGCAAAGGTGTCCTCGGCGTCGACCGCCCTTTCGACCACACGACCAAGGTCGGCAGTGTCAAGGAACGGGCGGGAGACTACGATGACGCCCTTCGCAACAAGAAGGCCCTCGTGATCCCGATGATCCTAGAGGCCTTTGGCGGCATTTCACCACACTCTCTACACTTCATCCGGCGCCTCGCGCTACGGGCGAAAGGGGCGCGCGCGCGCGACAGCACCGTCTACGGAGGGTCGAGCACGAGCGCCAAGTCGTTCTTCGTACACCACACGCAGCAGCTCGCAGCGGCTGCGCAGGTGGGCGACGCGAAGGGTATCCGGAAGAAGATCACCGAGATGAAGATGCGCCTTATCAAGGACGCGCTTAAGGCGACCGGGCGGGGCTAAGCGTTCAGCGGCCCGGCCCGGCGGCTGATCGAGTATGGCTGTGATAATAGGGGGTCCAGGGGTCCCCGAGCTAGTGTTAACCGCATCCGTATGTACGCCGGTCCGGTGTCTTGGGTGTCGAATTCTAAACATTGGCTGTGAAATGGGGCTTTGTACGTGCTGTGTGTATTAACATGAATGAAATGAAGCGGTCCGATCAACTGACCTCTCCTCTCTCCACACACTGGCTCCTAAACAGCAAGGTCCACAGCCAGCTCACAGATGCCCGCCGGAGGGTCGGATGATGGGCAGCTGGTCAGCCTTGTCACCGGCCGACCGCGCAAAGGTGGGCCGCCGGGCCAAGTCGAGCGCGAGGCCCTTGACCGGCAGCGCAGGGAACTCGCCAATCGACGGGAAATGGAGCGCGAGGAGGAGCGCGAGCAGTTGCAGTTGACAAACAAGAAGATTTTGGAGCACCTGAAGCAGGCTCTCAGCGAGTACGTGCCGAACTACTCCGCGCCGAAGTTGCGCGGTCTGGCCTCGCCACGCAATTTTTCGCTGCATTGGGGCTTTGGTACGCCTCTTGAGGTGCTTGATGACGTGGAACTGCTCACGCGAATGG
>CAIRNV010000173.1 GCA_903880005.1 uncultured Verrucomicrobiota bacterium
CGGGCGCAGCTTCATGCCCTTTCCATGTCCCCAGCACCCATGAAGAGGAGGGCGGGTTTTCCAACCCGCCGCGTCATTCCACACCGCCCACAACATCCAGACGCACCCCCAACCGCGCAGGCCGGTCCACCCCTGGGACCGCGCCCGTCCCAGGGCGCCGCTTCATGCCCTTGCCCCATGCCCCCCAAGCACCCATGAAGAGGAGGGCGGGTTTTCCAACCCGCCGCGTCATTCCACACCGCCCACAACATCCAGACGCAACCCCAACCGCGCAGGCCGGTCCACCCCTGGGACCGCGCCCGTCCCCGGGCGCTCCCCATGCCCCAGCGGCCGGGGACGGCCGCGCTCCCAGGTCAGTAGCCGGTGCCTTCGGGGATGCCCCGGATGCCCTCGATGATGGCGATGCCCGAACTCGTGCCGAGGCGGGTCGCGCCGGCGTCGATCATGGCGAGCGCCGTGGCGACGTCACGGATGCCGCCGCTGGCCTTCACGCCCAACCGCGGGCCCACGCATTCCCGGAGCAACCGGACGTCCTCGACAGTCGCCCCGCCCTTCCCGAAGCCGGTGGAGGTCTTGACCATCTTGATCCCGGCCTCGACCGCGAGCGAACACGCCCGGCGCTTCTCGTCGTCCGTCAACAGGCCTGTCTCCAGGATGAGCTTCACCGGGACCGTCTCGGCCGCCTCCACCAGGTCCCGCAACTCGCGAAGCACGCCGCGGTCATCGCCGTCCTTCAGCTTGCCCACGTTGAGGACCAGGTCCACCTCCTGGGCGCCCAGGTCGATCACCGACTCCACCTCGAAGCGCTTGCTGTCGGTGTCGCCGGAGCCGAGCGGGAATCCCACGACGGCCGCCACCAGCACCGCCGCGTCGGAGTCCTCGAGCCGGGCCGAGGCCAGGGCCACCCGCGAGCCGTGCACGCACACGGCATGGAACCGGTGCGCCAAGGCCTCGTCGCACAACCTGCGAACGTCGTCCGCGGTGGCGTCGGGCCGCAGCAAGGTGTGGTCGATGTAGCGAGCGAGATCCGATGAGCTCAACGTCATGGGCCAAGGCTCCCCCGCCGGGCGGGGGGATCGCAAGGGTCCTCGCATGCCGCACGCATCCGACGTGGTCGGGCGGCGGGGCCGGGTGTTGCTAGTGTCGTGTCTCACAAATCGCTGGTGTTTGGTTGCTCCAAGAATGCCCCGGGGCAAGGCGTGAGGACGGAGCCTACCCGCAGCGGTCTGTGACGGACGAACCACGACGCACCGGGGCATTCTTGGAGCAACCCGAAGGGCCGCGGCTCTTTTCGCGTCCCACGTCGTTGCTCGCTCCTCACAGACCTCTGCGGGTCTGCTCGTCGCTCGCGCCTCGTTGGACACGAAAATCCCTCGCGGCGAAACACCAGCCATTTGTGAGACACGACACTAGACGGAACGACGCGGCCGGGGCGGCCGTGCTGATCCAGCCGGTGCGGGGCAAGCGCTTCGACGTTCGCTCGTCACAGTCCAAGGACCAGCCTGCGGGCGGCCGTCAAGTTTGGCGTTGTCAGCCGAAGGCGCGCGTGGACAACAATCCGCCGTTCCCCTGTTTATCATGAAGACAAGATCCCTCAGCCATTGGGGTGGCCTCTTGGCTGCCTTGACCACCCTTGCCCAACCACAAACCCATGCGGGCGTCTCCTTCCCGGACCCCGTCGGCGGCTGGAGCTACATCTACAACGCCAACGCCGGCCAGGACCTGTTCGGCGACACCGTGAGCTTCGACGCCCTCGACGGCACTTGGTCGCACAACAACGGCTCGGACACCTGGGACGGCTCCGGCCTCGGCGGAACCTTCGGTGCCGGCAACGCGCCCGGGGGAGCCCAGATCTTCAGCGAGGGCGGCATCGACTACCTCCGCATCCAGGATCCCGGCGACCCGCGCAACTACGGCTACACCCCGGATCCCACGAACCGAAAGGTTTACTTCGGACATGACATCTCGGCGGACGGCGCGCTCGACGACGCCCTCGACTCCGGCGTCACCATCTCGTTCCGCGCGCGCATCCCGGTGCCGTCCAAGACCACCAAGCCACTCGACCCGCTTCATCGCCAAAACCAGCAGGCCAACGGGCCCCAGCCGTACCCGGAAACGGGCGACGGCTACGTCACCAGCGACGGCGGCAAGGGCAACTTCGTCATCAAGCAGAAGAACGGCGGCGCGTTTGCGTTCTCGTTGACCGTGCCCACCGACACGGCGGGCGGCGACCCCAACGGCACGCGCGCCAACTTCTCGGGCCTGACGATGAACGAGTTCAACGGCAACGTGATCTCCTCCAGCGTCAACTTCGGGCAGGGCTCCGGCACCAACGTCCTCGCGCTCGACCCCACCGCGTGGCACGAGTTCTGGATCGTCCTCCGCAAGGATCCCGCCAACATCGGGACCCACGAGGCGCTCGTGTACCTCGATGGCTCCACCACCGCCAAGTTCTTCAAGATCACCGCCGGCACCGGCGATGACTACCCGGGCATCGGCTACCTCGCCATGGGCTCCACTGCCACCGGCCAAAACTCGGCCCTGGACATCGACTTCTACGCCATGAGGACCGAGGCCGTGTTCCCTCCGGGCGCGTTGGCCAACCTACCCCCCGAGCTGGCGAACCTCAGCCCCGCCCGTGACGCACGCTTCGCCGACGCCGCCACCGGACTCATCTTCACCGCCGTGACGCAGCCGCCCAACTCTGTCCCCGCCAATGGGGCCACCGTCGTCCTCAACGGCCAGGACATCTCCAGCCAACTCACCGCCGGCACCGACATCCGCAACCGCACGTTCACCTACGGAGGCCTCCAGCCGAACCGCCTCTACCAGGGCACCGCCATCCTCGCCGACCAGGCCGGACGCAAGTCCACCAACGCCATCGCCTTCGACACCTTCGTCGAGGCCACCGTCGGCAAGGCGGATTTCACCGACTACGGCTCCGACGTCACGGTGAACGTGCCATCCGGTCCCGCCACCCTCTACCTGCGGGCCGGATCCACCGCGCCCCAGGTCGTCCGCGTCGAGCGCGTGGTCGGTGCCACCACCACCGTTCTCGGCACGTTCCGCCTGCCCAACACCGGGGCCGTCAACGTGCCGCAGACAGTCCGCCTCACCGATGCCTTCGGCGCGGCGGTCGTCTTCCAAGGCGCCGGCGAGACCACCCTCCGCATCAAGCCCTTCGGCGGAAATGTCTCCGCCCCCTTTGAAATCCTCGCGGCCCCTTCCTCCGAGCCCGTCACCCCGCGGTACGTCGCCTTCGTCGTCCCGTCGCCCATCGCCACCGTCGTGTTCCCGGACTCCGTCGTCCGGGCCGAGGTCGTCAGCGCCTCCGGCGGAATCTCCGCCTCCGACGTCCGGTTGGTGGTGGACGGGGCCGACGTCACCGCCGCCTCCGTCGCGAGCGTCTCGGGGAACGTGGCCACCATCGCATACAACGCGCCCTCATTCCTCGGCGAGAGCACCGCCCACACGGCGTCGGTCAGCTACCCGGGGAGCGGCGGTGCTTCGTGGTCCTTCCAGGTCACGCCCATCACCCGGCTCAAGGCCTCATGGGCCACCGCGCCATCCTCCGTCACGGGCAAGGCACGCGGCTTCACGGGCCGCATCCACAAGGCGGACAATGCCGCCGACCCCAACCTCTTCCCCAACAACCCCCAGCGCGCCGCCGACCAACTCGCCGGCAAGCTCATCGATCCCTCCACCACGCAGCCGTTTGCCAACGAGGCGGCCGGCCCCGCTGGCGACGGCTCGTTCATCGAGCCCGGCGTGATCAACTACGAGCAGTCCGGCACCGACAAGTTCATCCCCGGCGACCAGCCGTTCCCCAACCTCGATCCGGCCAACCATGACTTCATCGCCATGGAAACCATCGCCTACCTCCGGCTGCCCCGCGGCACCCATCGCTTCGGCATCGCCTGCGACGACGGCTTCCAGGCATGGGCCGGGCCGTCCGCAGCCGCCACCACCACCCAGGTTGGCATCCGCAGCCCTGGCGGTTCCACGGCCGAGGTCACCTTCGACGTGCTCGCCGAGGCCGACGGCGTGTATGCGTTCCGCATGCTCTTCTTTGAGGGCGTGGGCGGCGCCGACGTCGAGTGGTACACCGTGAACCTCGCCACCGGGGACAAGGTCCTGCTCAACGCGGACGGCGGCATCCTGTCCTACCAATCCCGCGTGGGCGACGGATCCAGCACGGCGCCCACGGTCGTGACCCCCACCCCGCCCGCCGGGCTCGTCGGATCCGCGTTTTCCAACGTCGTCGTGGACGAGGCCAGCAAGACCATCACCGCCGACCTGCCCGCCTCGGGCGACCAAGGCTACCTCACCATCTCGCCCGCACGCCCCATCCAGGGCGTGTCCATCTCCGGCAACAAGCTCGTGATCCGGTATTGATCCACGGCTTCCCCGGCGGACGCTCCGTCCGCAGTTCACGGCCCGGGCCCCTCGACCCGGGCCTTTTCGCGCCGTGATACCTCCGCGAGGGCCCAGTCGGCGGCGTCCGTTCCCCATGCCACCCTCCCCCAGTTTGCCCCGGCATCCTCGCCACGAGGGAGTGCCGCATGGCACCTTGGGAGGCGTGCGACGTTGGGACATGGATGGGTGGACGTGGTTGTTCCTGGGGCTGCTGGCGGCGTTTTTCGGGGCGTTCCTGTTCTATCCTGCCAGCCAGATGCTGCGAGGGGCATTCGGGATGCCGGGCGAATGGACGTTGCGGCACTTCGGCTCGTTGCTGGCGAGCCCCCTTCAGCGGGAGGCGATGGTCCACTCGCTGGGCCTCGCGACCGCGACCACCCTGGGATGCTCCCTGGTCGCGATGCCGCTGGCGCACGTGTTCACGCGCTGGGAATTCGCCGGGCGCGGCCTCCTGTCCTCGTTGCTGCTGGTGCCGATGATCATGCCGCCCTTCGTGGGGGCCATCGGGCTGAAGCAAGTGCTGGCGCGTTACGGCTCGCTGAACCTCCTGCTGCAACAGATGGGCTGGGCGGATCCCGCGCATCCGGTGGATTGGCTCGGCTCGGGCGGGCTGGGTGGCGTGTGGGCGCTCCAGGTGCTGAACCTGTACCCGATCCTGTTCCTGAACCTGATGGCGGCGATGGCGAACATCGACCCGTCGTTGCGCGAGGCGGCGCAGGGGCTGGGGGCGGGCACGTGGCGGTTGTTCCGCACGGTGACCTTGCCACTGGTCGTCCCAGGCTGGTTTGCCGGTGCCGTGATCGTGTGGATCTGGAGCTTCACGGACCTGGGCACGCCGTTGGTGTTTGGCTGCTCGCAGGTGGTGCCCATGCAGGTGTTCGACGCGGTCAATGACCTGAACACGAACCCGCAGGGGTATGCATTGGTCGTGGTGGTGCTGGCGCTGACGGCGGGCGGGTTCGTGGCGTCCAAGCGCCTGCTGGCGAACCGCGGCCACGCCATGCTCGCGCGGGGCCATGTGGCGGCCTCTGCGGGGCGCCCGAACACCTTGCGGGCGTGCGTCGCGTGGGGAGGGTCGCTGCTGCTCCTGGGCCTCGCGATCCTTCCCCACGTCGCGGTGGTCGCCCAATCGTTGGCGGGCCGTTGGTTCCTGACGGTCCTGCCCACGGCGTGGACGACGGAGCACTTCGGCGAGGTGTTTGGCCACGGGCTGACGTCGTCGTCCATGAGGAACAGCCTCTTGTATTCGAGCCTGAGCGCGGGGGTGGACCTCGTGTTGGGGATCCTGATCGCGTGGTTGCTGACGCGTCGCCGAATCCCGTTCGCGGGGGTGCTGGACGCGCTGGCCATGTTGCCCCTTGCCTTGCCTGGGCTGGTGCTCGCGTTCGGGTACGTCGCCGGGTTCGACATCGACGCCAAGGCCCACCCTGGGCTGGATGCTTGGCTGGATCCGCGGACGAACCCGACCTTGCTCCTGGTGGTCTCGTATTCCGTGCGGCGCCTGCCCTACATCGTGCGCTCCGCCGTGGCGGGCTTCCAGCAGACGTCGGTGACGCTGGAGGAGGCCAGCGCGAGCCTCGGGGCGAGGCCGCTGGCCACGCTCTGGCGCATCACGCTCCCCTTGCTGGCCGCCAACCTCGTCGCCGGCACGATCCTGACCTTCTCGTTCGCCATGCTGGAGGTGAGCGACTCCCTCATCCTCGCCATGCGCGAGCCGTTCTTCCCCATGACCAAGCAACTCTGGTCCTTGATGGGCCGCATCCATCCCTCGTCGGCGTCCGTCGCGTGCGCGTTGGGGGTCGTGGGGATGTGCGTGCTGGTGGGAAGCCTGCTCGTGGCCGGTCGCATCATGGGCCGTCGAATGGGGCAGTTGTTCCGGGCCTGACCCGGTGGCGGAGCCAGCGCCCGGCCATCCAGCCCGTCAACCAGGGGTCAATGCGATACAACACCCAGAAGGCCAGTTGATCCCGCGCGCGCGCCAGCCATGACCGGGCGCCCCAGCCCAGGCGCGGCACCTCCACGCTTCGCGCCACGATGTCCTCCACGTCCGCCCACGCGCGGCGCACCACCTCCCCGCCCGACAACCGCGCCATCAGCTCGTAGTTCAGGTGCAGGCTCCGCGGATCCAGGTTGGACGTCCCCACGTACACCACGTCCCCCAAGCACCAGACCTTGCCGTGCAACATCTGCGGCCGGTACTCCATGATGCGCACGCCCGCGCGCTGCAACCCCGCGTACACGTGCCGCGCCGCCCTTTGCGCGATCTCGACGTCCGACCGCATCGGCAGGACGACCGTCACGCTCGCCCCGGCGCGCGTCGCCCGCCTCAGCTCCCGGCGAAACCATGCCGGCGGAACGAAATAGGGCGTCACCAAGACCACGCGCCCTCGCTCGGCCATCAACCGTCGCAGGTCCGCCCGTAGGGCCGTCGTCAACGTGCTCTCGCCACGCCCGGGCGAGACCGGAAGCAACTCCACCCCGCCGCCGCATCCGGTGCGGCCGGACGATTCCCGACGTCGCAATCGCACGACGGATGACAGGGGGTGGCCCGCCCGGTCGAATTGCTCGTCCAGCAACGCCTCGATCTCCAAGGCCGGCCAGCCCTCCATGCGCACGCCCGCGTCACGCCAACCCGCCTCGACGCCATCCCCCTCGTACTCCGGCGCGATGTTGAACCCGGTGACGAAGGCGACCCTGCCGTCGCACGCCAGCAACTTGCGATGGCTCCGCACCACGGCGAGCCCGCCCCCCAAGGGGTGAAACCAACGCACCTCGCCCCCGGCATTGACCAAGCCTCGCCAAAAGTCGTCCTCCAACGACCCCGAGCCGATGGCATCCAGCAACACCCGCACCCGCACGCCGCGCTGCGCCGCCGACACCAGGGCCATCCGGAACTCCTCCCCCGGGCCGCCGGCCTCGAAGATGTACATCTCCAGGCGCACCTCGCGCTCCGCCATCTCCACCGCCTCCAGCATCCGCGCCAATCCCACGCCGCCCGACGACAGCCATTCCACGGCGCACGACCCGCCAGTTTGATCTTTGCCGCCCATCCCGTCGTTCCTAGCCTGCACCTGCATGTTCGACGCCCTTAGCTCGCGACTCCAGAACGTCTTCCGCAACCTGCGCGGGCTCGGGAAGATTTCCGAGTCCAACGTGACCGACGCCCTGCGCGACGTCCGCCTCGCGCTGCTCGAGGCCGACGTCCACTTCAAGGTCGCCCGCGACTTCATCGAGGCCGTCAAGGCCAAGGCCCTCGGCCAGGACGTCCTCCAGTCCGTCGCCCCCGGCCAGCAAATGGTGAAGATCATCCACGACGAGCTGGTCACCTTCCTCGGCTCGGAGAATGCCGGCCTCCAGTTGCAGGGGAACCCGTCCATCATCCTCATGTGCGGCCTCCATGGCTCCGGCAAGACCACCTCGTCCGCCAAGCTCGCGCGCCTGCTCCTCAAGCAGGGCCGTCATCCGCTCCTCGTCGCCGCCGACGTCTATCGGCCCGCCGCCATGGACCAGCTCCGCATCCTGGGTGAAAAGCTCGAGGTGCCCGTCGTCGTCCGCCCGGGCGAGAAGGACGTCCTCCGCATCGCCCGTGACGCCCTCGCCGAGGCACGCGCCACCGGCCGCGACGTCCTTATCCTCGACACCGCCGGGCGCCTCCAGATCGACGAGCCCCTCGTCCAGGAGCTGGTCCGGCTGCGGGACTTGGTCCAGCCCTCCGAGATCCTGCTCGTCCTCGACGCCGCCACCGGGCAGGAGGCCGTCAACGTCGCCACGCACTTCGACAAGGCCCTGGGCGTCACCGGCGCCATCCTGACCAAGCTCGACGGCGATGCCCGCGGCGGCGCCGCACTCTCCTTCCGCTCCGTCGTGGGCAAGCCCGTCAAGTTCATGGGAACCGGCGAGAAGCCCGAGGACTTCGAGCCCTTCCACCCCGAGCGCATGGCCCAGCGCATCCTGGGCATGGGCGACGTCGTCACGCTCGTCGAGAAGGCCGCCGAGGCCGTGGACCAGAAGAAGGCCATCGAGCTCGAGGAGAAGATGCGGAAGGGCAACTTCACCCTCGACGACTTCCTCTCCCAGCTCCGCGAGATGAAGAAGCTTGGGCCGCTTGAGGACGTCGTGAAGCTGCTCCCCGGCGGGAGCGAGATGATCAAGGGCGCGGACCTCTCCAAGAGCGAGCGCGAGTTCCGGCGCATGGAGGGAATCCTGTGCTCCATGACGCCGAAGGAGCGGCTGCATCCCGAGATCCTCAACGGCCGCCGTCGGCAACGCGTCGCCCGCGGGTCCGGCGTCAACGTCGCCGAGGTCAACAACGTGCTCCGGCGCTTCGACGAGATGCGCGAGATGATGCGCAAGATGAACAAGTTCCAGAAGATGATGGGACGCTTCGGCGGCAAGCTCCCGGGCGGCCTCGGCCTTTAACCCCCGGCTCGTCCATGCTGTCGGCCGCGTGCCCTCACGCGGCGGCGAGGATGCGTTTCCAGGCTGAATTGCCCCGGCCAAGCCTTCTACGGAACGACCCAAGGGTCGGAACGGCCCGCGCAGGGTCAGTCCTTCGCCCGGGTTCCCTCGGCTCCCGTTCCCTGCCCTCGCCACGGCCAAGCCCGCCCCAGTTCCCCCAAGTCCTCCCATTCATCGCCCCCGGGCCGCTGCGCCCCCAAACCCACCCAGAAGGCCCCGTCGCCGCGGCGCCTCCAAGAACGCAAGGACGCCGGCTCCCCGACGCCCACTTCCCCGGAAAGTGCCTGCGCTTCCTCGTTCGTTGTCGTCGCCGTCCAGGTCCCAGCCTCGTTCTCGCCCTGCTTGGTCCACGTCCCAGCCCAACCGTTCGTCGTGGCGTGGCCCGCCAGGTCGTAGCGGTCCTGGATGTACTCCACGGCGAAGGCCACCCGCGCCCCGTCGTTCGTCCCGCGCAGGATGTGGGCGAAGCGGAAGTCGGTGTTGGGGTCGAACCGCCCCGCCAATTCCCGGCCATCGCTCCACCATTCCCAGGCGAGGCGATGCACGGACCCGTCCGGGCCACGCGACGTCACGCGCCACAGGCCCTCGACGTGCGCCCTCGGGGACATGGCAACTGGGGCTGGGTCCGCGACCCGTACCCGGCACAAGGGCGCCGCATCGTCCTCGCGGCCGAGTGCTGGAAGACGCCGGACCGAGGCGTGGCCCTTGGAAAACACCTCGAACAAGGAAGCCGTCCCCGGCCCGGCATGACCGGGCGGAAGCACCGCGGCAATCACGCGCGAGCCGGGTTGCTGCGTCAGGGACAACCGATGCCGGCCCTCACCCAGGCCGATCCCGAAATCGAGCAGCAACCACCGGCCCGGCGACGGCCGCAAGTCGGGTGCTTGGGGGAAGGAATGCCCAACGCCGGCGAGGCACCCTGCGGAGACCACCCACCAACGGACGGCCGTCAACCACGGGCAGCGCATCATGCCCATGGGTCACGCACCCGGGATGGGTTGGTCCAGGACGGCTTGGGTTTGCCGCGCGCGAAACGCCGCGTAGGCCTCCCTGCACTGCGGATGCTTGGCACCCAGCATGGCGGTCGCCAGCAGCGCCGCGTTCACGGCCCCGGCCCTCCCGATCGCCAGGGTCCCCACGGGAATCCCCGCCGGCATCTGGACGATGCTCAGCAACGAGTCGAGCCCGTTGAGCGCCTTGGACTGCACGGGCACGCCCAGCACCGGCAAGCTCGTCTTGCTGGCGCACATCCCCGGAAGGTGGGCGGCCCCGCCGGCCCCGGCGATGATGACCTCCAAGCCCCGACCCGCCGCCGAGGATGCATACTCGAACAACAGGTCGGGCGTGCGATGCGCGCTCACCACGCGGCACTCATGGGGGACCCCCAGCTCCTGCAACTGCGCGGCCGCGTGTTGCATCGTCTCCCAGTCCGACTGGCTGCCCATGATGATGCCCACCAGCGGGGCCGTGCGCGCGTCGCTCATGGAAAGGGATTAGCACGGACGCAGGGCGGATGGCCACCCGCGAGTCCGGGGCGCCCATCGTTCACGCGTGATTGCCACGCGCGGGAACCTTGGGACATCCTTTGCTGCACTACACGCTATGAACAAAAACTTCCTCCTCGCGGCGGCCGCCGTCGCCTCGTCGTTCACCTTGGCCCAGGCCGAGGAACCCACCGGTTGGCAGTCGTCGGCCGGCGTCAATGTCTCCGTCAACAAGGGCAACTCGGACACGCTGCTCGCGGGCCTGAACATCCTGACGCTTCGCAAATGGGACAAAAACGAGTTCACGGCCGGCGCGGACGCCGTGTACGGCGACAACCGCGACCTGTTGAGCGGCCAACGGGTGACCACGGCCCAGAACTACGGCGCGTTCCTCCAGTACAACCGGCTCGTGACCACCCGGTGGTACGTCCTGGGCCGAGGCGATGCGCGCCAGGACAAGGTCGCCGACATCAACTACCGCGTCACGCTCAGCCCCGGCGCGGGTTATTACTTCATCCAGCGCGAGAAGACGAAGTTGTCGGCGGAAGCCGGCCCGGGCGTGGTGTTCGAGCAATTCGAGCACGGCCCGTCGAGCGCCTACTTCACGATGCGGCTGGGCGAGAAGCTCAGCCACTCCTTCAACGACAAGGTGCGCGTGATCCAGCAGGCCGACATCACCCCGAAGGTGGATGAGTGGTCGGACTACGTCTTCAACCTGCAAGCCACGCTCGAGGCGGACCTGACGGCCAAGCTTTCCATGCGCCTCACCTTGCAGGACACGTACCGGAGCCGCCCCGCGCCCGGTCGCCGCGAGAACGACCTGCGCATCCTGGCCGGCATTGCCTACAAGTTTTAGGACCATCTAGGCGCCGTCGTCACCCGGGTCGGACCGCGTCACGGGGCCGGGGTGACGACACGGAAATACCGCTGGGAAAGGGTCCCGCCTGGCACCTGGAGTTCGTGGCGTCGCGCGGAAGCCTCGGCCGGGACGGTCACCAGCCCCGTCCATGGCAGGTCCCAGGCATCGCGTGCCTGTACGGCATACGAGCGCCCCGGGCGGGCATCAAACCCGAGCTTCAACCCGCCCTGCACCGGCACCGCCATCAACGCGAGCACCGAGTACGGGTCCCGCGGATCCGTCCCGGCGCGAAACTCGTCGAGGTTGCTGCGCCCATCCTTGTCCCCGTCCAGAAGGGCATCCTTGGGATCGCGTGCATCCATCCCATTGGCCGCCTCCCAGTCGTCGGGCAACTGGTCGTCGTCGAGATCCGCGTCGAGGAAGTTCGCCAGCCCGGGCGTGGCGCGCACAAGGGCGGCGATGGCATCGGTCCCGTCCGGGAACCGGCCCCCAAACGGCGCCTGCACGGCCGGGAGGACCGTGACCGCATCGACGAGGTTGGTCGCGGGCCGATAGAGTCGGAGCGACTCGCCCTCGGCGGACAACGAGAATGGCAGGTGCAGTGGGCCATCCTCGTTCCGGCCGTCGGCCTCGAAGACGACCCACGACGAGGCGTCGATGAAGGAAAGCGGTGGAACGACGAAGCGATTGGCCCCCGCGAGGCTGGGATCGTCGGTGAGGCGCCAGCCCGAGATCTCGACCGGCGCGGCCTCCGCATTGTGGAGCTCGATGAAGTCGGAGCGCAGGGGGTTGGCGGCGAGCCATTCGTTGATGCGCACGCGGTCGCCGGAGCCGGTCACGGCGGCGGCGCTGTTGGTGCGGCCCGGCGTGGGTTGCTCCAGCAAACGCCACGCGCCGGAGCCATCCGTCCCGATGGACCTGCCCGGGATCTGCGGGCCGAAGACCAACCGCTGACGAACCACCGAGTCGGCCCCGATGCATTCCAGCACCCCGCCGTCGTCGGGCAACGAGAACCCCATGTTGAGCACGACGGCGGCCTGTTGGGACGCCGGAGCGGATGCGTCGGCCCGCACCCGGTACCGTGCGCCCGGCGCCAGCACGATGCCGTCCGGGACCGTCCACGACCTCGTCACGGGCGACCGGAGAACCACGCGCCAGCCCCCGATGGACGCGTGGTTGGTGGCGGTGTTGACCCATTCCACCCAGTCCCGGGACACGTCCAAGGAGGCCCCGGGCACAGACCGCGCATAGACCTCGGAGAACTGCGGGCCCGGCGGGGGACTTGGAAGGTTCGGGGCGCGAGGCGTGCCACCCCAAGGCAAGGCCGTGGCGTTCGTGGCTCCGTCGGGAAAACGTCCGATGGCGACGCCTTCGATGGCATTCGTCCAGCGCGCCTCCGAAGCCAGGCGGCCGTCGGGCAGGAACCACCGCAGGACGCCCCCCGACGCCGGCAGGCGAAAGGGCAGCTCGTCGGGTTCAGACCCGCCATTGGCCCGGAGCACGGCGAACCCGCGCGGGCCGATGACCATGGGATGGCGCAGGACGTGGACCTCGTTGGACAGCACGAGCCACGCGCCCGGCAGGAACGCGGGCAAGGCCGGGTCGGCGTTGAAGAACTCCACGAAGTCGTCCCCGCCTGGGGCCGGGTTGGGCATCCACTCGTTGAGGGAAACGCGGGCCATGTCCGCCGTGGGCGCAGCCACGTTGGCCATGCCGGGCGATGGCTCCACGACGACGGGCAAGGCCCACCCCTCGGCGTAGCCGCAGGACCACGCGCTCGCCTGCGGGCCATAGGCAAAGGTGGAGACGGGCACGCCGGACGCGTTGGCCAGCACCAGCACGCCACCCGACGCCGCGAGGCGAAACGGGGCCGCTAAATCGCCCGGCGCGGCGTCGCCAAACCACGCGACCATGCGGCCGCCCGGGGCCAACTCGAAGCCGGCCGGCAGGACCAGGCGATTGGTTTGGCCGGCCCGTTGCAAGGACCAGCCGGACAGGTTGACCACGGCGGGCGACGTGTTCAGCAACTCCGCGAAGTCCGGGGCATTGCCGCCGCGCAGGATGCGCCCGTTGTTCCCGGCGAACACCTCGTCGATCCGCACGTCGGGCCACGGCGGCACCATGTCCGAGGCCAACCCGGGCGAGCCCCCCACGGCTTCGCTGGCGCGCCACGCGGCCGGGTCGGACGGGTCCCGTCCGAGGTCGATCCTCTCCAGCGACCGACCCGCTCCCGCCGCCCCGGGGGGCCAGCCGGCGTCGGGCCGGAACCGGACGCGATCGACGGCGTTGCCGAGGGCGTCGCGCAGGACGAGTTCCTCCCCGGCGTTGTCGAGGCCGCCCCCGAACCACGCGGCGACCCGCACGCCGGGATAGCGCGCGGCGAACGATGCGGGACGGTTGTTGGACGCGAGAACCCACACGACGCGCGCCGGCATCACGGACCCCTGCACCATGCGGCAGTCGATGCCGTCGAGGCTGTAGCCGGAGACGTCCACGGGACGGGCGGACAGGTTGCGAAGCTCGACGAACTCGAACTCCGCCCCGCCCGGCGGCTGGTACATGACCTCGGTGATGCGCAACGGGGGCACGGGATCGCCCATGGCGAACGCCGCCTCGGACAACGCGGACCAGTTGGTGCCATCGAGTGCACGCGCGCGCAGCAGGACCGGCTCGTCCAGCACCGGCGGGGCCGTCGGCACGTAGGCCCGGGCCAGCGCGGATACCTTGCCCGAGAACGGGACTCGGGGATCGGACCCGTCGAGGGTGTACCAGATGGTCCCGGTGCGATGGGTGAGGGTGAGGACGAAGCCGCGAGGCACGCGACCGCCGTGCTGGCGGAGCACGGGGGCGTTGGACGAGGCGAACAATCCTTGTGCAATGAGGTGCTGGCGAAGGTTGGCGGGACGGTTGCGAACCCACGAGTTGGTGATGCTGAGGTCCAACCCCGGGATCAGCGGCCCAAGCCCGGCGGTCGTCTCGGCGAAGTGCCTCATGACGTTGGTCTCGGTGAGCGCGCCGCCGTTGAAGAGGTGACGATGGACACGGTCGGCGAACAGAAGCCGAAACTCGGGATGCTGTCGAAGCCGCGCGTAGAAGTTGCCGACGGCGGAGCCCACGATCTCGCTGAAGGTGTTGCCCGAGACGGAGCGGCCGCCCCAGCCCAGCGCCCATTCGGCGTCCCAAACGTAGTAACGCCACAGGGCCCCGGGCACGCGTTCGCGCGCCGCGCGCCAGTTGTTGCCCGGCCAGTCGCCCGTGTAGCCGTAGGCGTTGAGGAGCAGGTAATCGACGAAGTTCGTCACATCGAGCCGCAGGCTCATCTTCTGGTACCAGGCGTCGGTCTTGGGATCGCCCAGGGCCATCTCGTTGCCCAGCTTGTCCCAGTCGGCCGCCGTGCCATCCACCACGCCGCTCTGCGACATGACGTCCCATGCCGCGCCGCCGCCATGGTGGATGGAAAGGAAGTCCGCCTCGACGCGCTCGACGGGGTTGTAGTAGCCGGCGGACCGGCCGTTGAGGAACAGGCTCACGAACGCGCCGCGGGCCGACACCTGCCCGCAATCCGCGAGCAGACGCCGCATGATTTCGTCGCGCACGAACGGGTTGAGGTCGTTGGATCCGGCCCGGCACACGATGGCGTCGTATTCCTCCACGCCGGAGGCGGGCACGAGCGGGTAGCGCAGGCGGCCCGCGCCGTAGTCGCCGCGGAAGTAGAGGCGCCAGGAGAACTTGCTGGTGGGGATGAGGCGGGGCCGGAACCAGTCACTGGCGTGGAGCCGCATGCCGGCGTCGGCCTGGAACTCGCCATTGCCTGCGGGCGTGAGGAACTCGACGGACACGGGCCGCTCCCAGGCGATGCCTCGGTTGTTGGGGTTGTAGTAGTCGGTGGGGAGCCGTCGGGTCCACGCGCCCGAGCCGTCGCGTGTGCCCCCTTGCATGCCCACGATGCCGGTGGGGCCGGTGAGGTGGTTGGTGGCAGTGACCAACGAGAGCGCAGGCAGGCCCCGCTGGGCGACGGAGAGCCCAACGAGGTAGCTGTGCGTGGCGGTGCGCGACGGCAGCAACCCGTCCTTCGCGGCGTTGGCTCGGACCACGGTCGTGCGTGCGATCGAGATGGGGCCCGTGTAAACGACGCTGTTCGTCGCATTCGGGTCGGAGCCATTGAGCGTGTAGCGGATCGTGGCGCCGGGCGTCGGGGTCGAGAGCATCAGCTCGAAGCCGCCCGTGAAGTAGCCGCGCTCGACGCTGAACCGCACGTCCTGGCAGGCGGCAGCGAGGACGGCGCCGGTGTTGGTGGCACCCGGCGTGGCGCTTTGGAGGTAGGCCCAGTCGCCCGAGGCCGTCCGCGCCCAGGAGACATCGTTGCGTTGCCCGGGGTAGGCCGCCGGAAGGCTGCTGATCGCGCGGCGGGGCGACTCAGCATTGAACAAGCCCAACGCCTCGCCCTCGCGCGCCAGCCTGAAGCTCGTGTGCAGGCGTCCCCTCGCGGGGTCGCGCCGGTCCTTGCCACTCGCAAACACCACGAGGTACTGCCCCGCCGCCAGCGAGACGGGCGGAAACACCCACGCGTCGGATCCGTCCCCGGAATCCGAGAGGGCGAGCCCGTCGAGGTTGACCGCCGTCGCGCCGAAGTTGTGCAACTCGATCCACGGCTGCTCCTCGCCATCCTCGTCCTTGAGCCCGGTGGCGTTGGCCGCCATGACCTCGTTGAGGCGAAGGGACGGGTCGGGCCGCTCGGGATCGACGAAGACGCTCCAGGACGCCCCCGCGAAGGCCAGCGGGCGGGAACCGACGTCGGTGATGTTGGACCCAGGGACGAAGGCGATGCGCGCCGCGCCACGGGGCAACCCCGGGAAGGTGAAGACATAAGGGCCGTCGGCGATCCCCTCGACCCCCGAGGCCGGGATGCCGTTGATCGTCAGGTCCGAGGCATCCACGCCGCGGACGGGCTCTGAAAACCGGACGGTGACGCTCGAAAGTTGGCGGACGAACCCCGTCGGCGGCCGCCGCTCCACGAGGGTCGGCGGCTCGGGATCCAGCAAGAGGTAGTTCCATGTCGATCCCGGGGCCGTGGAGGGAAAAGGATTGGGAGTGGCTGCCATGTCCGAGATGCCGTGGTCGGCAATCCAGCGGGCCTCGACGTTGCCGAACGGCAGGGGCTGGAACAGGAACTCATAGGTCGTCGGGTTCACGACACGAAAGCCGGTGGCGGGCTGGGCGTTCAAGACGAGGTCGCCCATGTCCACGCCCACGACCGGCTCGCTGAAGGTCACCGTCACCTTGCTTAGGTTCGTGCCATCGCCCGGGGGCGGGATGACGCTGGCGATCGTGGGCGGCTGGCTTTCCTCGGCAACCGCCGTGAACTCGGCGTCCAGGAGGAAGTCGAGACCCGAGATCAGGTCGTTGAAACCCTGGATGGCGAGGACGTTCTCGCCCGTTCGCAACGCCCCGGCCACCGGCACGGCATACGTGGCAAAGGCCGTCGGTTCCGGGGCCCCCACGGTGGCGTGGTCGGGCGCCCGATGGTCGTCAAATGGCCGGTCGCCGGGGCCGCAGTTGTACCGGGCGATCTCCCGCCCGTTGAGGTACGCCACGAAGCCGTCGTCGCTGGCGACCTTGAGGACGATGCGCGTGACCACGCCGGGGTTGGGGCATTGGAACCTCGTGCGCAGGTACACCGTCGAGTACCGGTTGCGCATGTCCGACAAGGTCGTGCCGTTGGTCAGGCCCTTGCCATACGAGAACGGGGCGGACGCCAAGGCCCATGACACGTCGTCGAAGGAGGGCTCGCGCCACAGCGACCGGGTCGCGGCGGGCTCGGCCAGGCCCTTGAACATGCGCCATGCGCCTTGGGGGGACACCAAGGCCTGCCCATGGGCGACCGACGGAGGGCGGCCCACCAAGAGCCAGAATGCAACCAACGCCAACGTCCATGCCCAAGGAGATCTCCGGGGGTTCATCATGCCAAAGGGAGCAAGTTCAAGGCCGCGACCCGGTGTTTCGCAGGCGCGGGATGACGAGCGAAGGACGACGCTATTGCGGCGGGAGATCCATCCAGCACGACCGACCCAACTGAATCGTCCCGGCTAATTTGCCGGTGCCTTGCGAGCGGGCGCCGCGGGCTTCTTGGCCTTGCCCGCGGCCTTGCCCTTCGACGGCGCGGGCCCGGAGGGAGCGGCGCTGGCCTTGGCGAGCCCGCGCAGGCCCTCGATGGCGCCGAGGATTTGCTGGCGGTCAGCGACGCGATTGCGCTCGACCGTCCGGATCTGCTCCGCGAGCTGGCGGAGCTGCTCGGGCGTCGCATAGGGCCTTGGCGCATGGGCGAGGGTCTTGAGTTGCTCCGTTGCCGACCGCATCCGTGCGACCTCAAGCCGCAAGTCCTGCAAGGTGCCCCGAAAGGACTCGATGGCGGCCTCCTGGGCGGCGACGCGTTGCAGCAATCGCTGGTAATCCGCAGCCGCGACGTCGATGGCCGCAAGCCGTCCCGCCAACGCCATCAGGCTCAGCGGGAGCATCCATCGGGACGACCAAGACGAGGCGTGTCGCATGAGGCAGCAACGCCCGGGCCCGTGGCCGAAGCCAGCGCGACACGGGCTGTTTCGGGATGGCCGGGGCTAGTCGGGCTTGTGGACGGAGTGACAGGCCTTGCAGTTGACGGCGGACTTCCACTGGTCGGCGGCGCCCGGGGCTCCGGCCGCGAGCGCCTTGGCGGCCGCGTGCAAGGCCGTGGTCTTCTCGGTCCAGCTCGCGAGGTCGCCCTTGGGCGGCGTGTTGAGGGTCAGTTGGTACGTCAACCCCACCATCGTCTCGAGGTCCTGGGCCGAGCCCTGGCCCTTGGAGACCTTCGCGCACAGGGATTCCTTGCCCTTGAACCCCTCGTCCATGACCTGCTCGATGGACTTGGAGGCCTTGGGGGCGGTGGAGCAACCGACGATGGCCAGGGCCGCCGCCAGAAGCGTGGTCGAAATACAGAGCTTCATGTCTTGATGGAAATGTTGTGAACGGCGTGGCGCGGTAACCGCCCGCGTCGGTGCCGCGACAAGAAAACCCGCCGGCGGCGGCGAGGCCAAGCCGGAATTGAGCCGAGACGACGAGGCCGGTGCAGAAGAGCCGCCGAGAAGCACGAACGTTCCAACTGAATCGTCCCGGCCTACACGGAACGATGCTGGTGGACGGCGGACGCGATGGTGGCGACGGACTTGAGGATGGCCTGGGCCTCGCCCACGTCCTTGATCTTGAGCCCGTAGGCCTTGTCGAGGGCGACCACGATTTGCAGCGCATCCACGGAGTCGAGCCCAAGCCCGCCAGGCCCAAACAGCGGTTGGTCATCGACGAGCTGCCCGGGGGCTTGGGGCAGCATCAGCGTTTCCACAAGGAGGGCCTTGATCTCCTCGGACAACGCGGGCGTGGCGAATTCATTCATGGGGCGGGAAATCTCGGGATCCCGCTGGCCGGGTCCAGGCGGCGCGGGCGGCCGTGAGGTTGGGTCAGAGGATGCCACCGTCAATCTTCAACGTGGCTCCGGTCACGTACGAGGCGTCGTCGCCGGCGAGGAAGCGGACGGCGGCCGCCACCTCGCGCGGCTGGCCGAACCGACGCATGGGAACCTGCGCCACCGCCGCCGCCCTGCGCTCGGGAGACAGGGCCTCCAGCGCCTCCGTCTCGATGTAGCCCGGGCAGACCGCGTTGACGGTGATGCCGATGCGGGCCGTCTCCTTGGCCAGGGCGTGCGTGAGGGCCACGACGCCCGCCTTCGCGGCGGCGTAATTGGCCTGCCCCGCCGGCGCCAGCAGCGCGCTGAGCGATGCCACGTTCACGATGCGACCCCAACGTCGATGGATCATCCCCGGCAACACCGCCTGGCAGCCGTGGAAGACGGAGTCGAGGTTGGCATCGATGACGTTGGACCACGCAGCAGGCGTCATCGTCGCCAACAACGAGTCCTCGTGCCGGCCCGCGTTGTTGACCAAAACGTCCAGCCGGCCGTCGCGGTCCGTGACGGCTTGCACGGCCTGCGCCCACGCCTCGGGCGACGTCACGTCGAGGGACACCACCCGGCATGCGCCGGGGAACTCGGAGGCCATGGCGTCCGCCCGCTCGCGTCGGGATCGCACGCCCAGCCAAACACGGTGGTCCGCCGACTGCTCGATGAAGGCCCGGGCAATGGCGAGGCCGAGGCCGCCATTGGCCCCGGTGATGAGGATGACTCGGTTCATGAAGGCATGCTTCCGGGTAGGCCGGGACGATGCAGTTGGGAGGGAAGTGATTGCGGAAGCAGATCAAGCAGGCACGCCCCATCCAACTCAATCGTCCCGGCTAGGAGCGTGGGAAGAACCGGGGTCGTTCGTCGCAGCACCGCCGCCACCACCTGCTCGTTGGAGCCCGCCGTCTCCACGACGACCTCCGGGGTCGGGCTCGCACCTCGCGCCAAGGCCTCGGCCGCAGCCACGGCCTGCCAGGCACCCGCCGCGCCGAGGCCCTCGCCCAGGACGCCCGCCGGGGACGCCCATGGACCCCATGCGGGCGCCGGGTCGTTGCCCACCAGAAGGGAACCCGGGGCCGCGACCCCTTCCCATGCCCGGCGCGTCCGGGCCAATGCCATCAACCGGCCGCGCCGGTCCATGAACGCCTCCGGGCTGGTCACCGCCCCCAGCTCGATGGCGCCCGGCTGGAGGGACATGAATACCGCGCCGGCCCCCTCTCCCACCACCACCCCGCGCGCCACCTGCCCCATCGCGTCGCACGAGATAGGGTCCGCCTCCTCCGCACCCACCACGAGGCATCCATCGACGACGCCCTCGGCAAGCCATTGCGCGGCCAACGCCATGCCCTTGAGGAACTCGCCCTCGTCGCCCACCAGGGTGTAGTTCGCAGCCCTCGCGCCCAGGACCGCGCCCAGGTGCGAGCTGGGCGCATTGAAGACCGTCTCGGGAAACACCATCGGGCTCGCCGTGGACGGATCCTGAAGGACCTCCCCGTAGAACCGACGCGAGTAGGCGATGCAGCCCGTGAAGATGCAGCACACGATCCCCAGCCGGAAGGATGGCGCCGTGACGATGGCCTGATGCGCGCCCAGGGCCTCCATGGCCGCCGCGACGGCGAACTGCGAGATGGGGCTCGCGCGTCGGAGCCGCGGATGCGCGAGCGCCCCGGCGCGCACGGCGGGGACGGGCACTTTGCGCACAGGGAACACGCCATCGCGACCGGGCCATGGAATGGGGACCGGATCGATGACGCGGCGGCCTTGGATGGCTTCCCAAAGCGGGCCGGCACCCCAGCCCGCGGGCGAAACCGCGCCCCAGCCATGGATGCACACGGCGCTCATGAGCCCCTCCGGATCACCACGCTGGCATTCGCGCCGCCAAAGCCGAAGGAGTTGGAAAGCGCCCATTCAAACGCATGCGCCGCCGGCTCACGAACCAGGGGAAAGCCGCACGCGGGATCAGGGTCGCCGCCGCCCTGCTGAGGCGGCAGCCATTGCCCGGCAAGCGCCATCAAGCATGCGGCCACCTCCACCGCGCCGGCCGCGCCCAGCAAGTGCCCGATGCCGGCCTTCGTGGAACTCACCGGCAAGGATCCCGCCCGCGAGCCCGCCCACCGCATGATGGCCCGGGCCTCCGCCCCGTCATTGGCCGGGGTCCCCGTGCCGTGCGCGTTCACGTACCCCACGTCGGCCGGGCCCACCCCGGCGTCGATGCAGGCCGCCTCCATCGCCGCCCATGCCGCGACCCCGGTGGGCTCGGGTTGCGTGAGGTGATGCACGTCCGTGGCAACCCCGTACCCGGCGATTTCACCCAGCACTTGAGCGCCGCGGGCCCGGGCGTCGTCCAGGTCCTCCAGGCACAGGACGGACGCGCCCTCCCCCAGCATCAACCCGTCGCGGGAGGCATCAAACGGACGGCACCGGGTCGGCGACAAGGCCTGCAACGAGTCAAACCCTGCGAAGACGAGGTGGCACAGCGCGTCGTAGCCGCCCGCGATCACGCGGCGTGCACGTCCCGAACGAACGAGTTGGAAGGCATGCCCCACGGCATTGGCCCCGGAGGCGCAGGCATTGGCGACCAGGGTGATGGGGCCGGACAGGCCCAGCGCCGACGCCACGTCCAGCGCCTGTCGCTGCGGTTGGTAGTGCATCATGCGCGTCACCTGGCCTCGGCGATCGGGTGGTTGGCCGAGAGCGGCGCGAAAGTAACTCTGGCCCAGCTCCATGCCGCCGCTGGTGGTCCCGAGCACCAGGGGCACGCGTCGTTCGTCCTCCCGAAGCACCCCCTCCCATCCCGCCTGCATCCAGGCCTCGTGCGCGGCCAGCAGCACCATGCGGCCCGAGCGATCCATTCGATGGGCCTCGCGAGGGCTCAGCCGCGTCGCCGGCAACGCGGCGGGAAGGTCCACCTCCCCTGCCAGGTGCACCCGTTGCCGGCCCGTGTCGAAAAGCGTCACGCGGCGAAACGCGGACCGCCCCGTGCGGAACCCCTCCTCGTGGGGGGCCTTGCCGATGCCAAGGGGAGAGACCATGCCAATGCCCGTCACCGCCACCCGTGCGGGGCGGCGGCCCATGGCGTGCCCAGGCTGGTACAACATGCAAGGGGCAGGCTAGGGATGTACGCGCGCACACGTCAACGCGACGGCTTGCCCTTGGGCGACGTCCCGGCCCATGGTGCGCCATGATGCCGGGGCCAGCCGAGCCAGAGTACGATGTCGTCGTCTGCGGAGGCTCGCTCGCGGGCGCATCCACCGCGTTGCTGCTGCTCCGCGCACGGCCCGGCCTCCGGGTGGCCATCATCGAGAAGTCCACCCGCTTCAACCGCCGCGTGGGCGAGGCGACGGTGGAGGTGAGCGGCTACTTCCTCGGGCGGGTCCTGGGGTTGACCCGGCACTTGAACGAGTGCCACCTCGCCAAGCAGGGCATGCGGTTCTGGTTTGCCAACGACCAAGCCCGCTCGCTGGCGGACTGCTCGGAGATCGGGGGCCGTTACCTCACGCGGATGCCCGCGTGGCAGGTGGACCGCAGCGTCCTCGACGAGGAGGTGCTGAGGCTCGCCGCCGAGGCAGGGGCCGTCGTCCTGCGGCCCGCCAAGGCCCGGGGCGTCACCCTGAACCCCGGGGGCGTCCAGGTCGTCCACGTCGATCACGAGGGCCAGCCTCGGGACGTGTCCGGGCGCTGGGTCGTGGACGCGAGCGGGTTCACGGCGTTGCTGGCGCGGCAGCAAGGTTGGTTTCGCCGCAACGAGGCCCATCCCACCACGGCCCTCTGGGCCCGATGGCGCGGGGTGAAGGACTGGGACGGGCGCGAGATGGCGGAGCGTCACCCCGAATGGTTCCGGGCCTGCCCGAGCATGCGGGGCACGGCGACGAACCACCTCATGGGGGACGGTTGGTGGGCCTGGATGATCCCGCTCAAGGGCGGCGACACATCCATCGGCGTCGTCTTCGACCAACGCCGGGTCGCGTGGCCCCGGGGCATCGAACTCGCCAAGGGCCTCAAGGATTTCCTCACCGGGCACCACCCGGTCGCCCGCGAGTTGCTGGCGGACGCCGTCCCGGTGGACGGCGACGTCTCGTGGCGCGCCCATCTTCCGTACCGCAGCGACGTGTTCGCCGGCGACGGGTTCGTCATCGTCGGGGATGCGGCGGGCTTCATCGACCCGTTCTATAGCCCCGGGATGGACTGGCTCGGGTTCACCGCCACGATGGCCAAGGACCTCGTGCTTTCCGAGCGCGCCCCCGGCGGTGCCGGGGCCCTTCCATCTCGGCTCCAGCACCACAACGCGGCCCTCGCCCGCTCCTACGCCCGTTGGTTCGAGGCGATCTACCGGGACAAGTACGACGTCATGGGGGATGCGGAGCTGATGCGCGCGGCGTTCGAGCTGGACTTGTCCTTGTACTACGTCGGCGTCGTCTCGCAGCCCGTCCAGATGGGGGAGGCCGCGCTCGGGATCCCGTTGTTCTCCGCGCCGGGATCGGAGATCCCGTACCGGTTGATGTGCCTGTACAACCGCCGGCTGGCCTCGATGGCGCGCGCCCGTCGAGCCCGGGGGACCTTCGGCCGGGCCAACGCGGGCCGGCGCATCCTCCTGAACGGCTTCATGCCGGACCGTTCCACCGTCGCCGCCAACGTGCGCGCCGTCCTTCGCTGGCTCGCCCTGGAGGCCGGGGAGGGCTGGTGCACTTGGTTCAAACCCGCGCCGCCCGCAAGGAGTCCAAGTGTTCCCGCAAGCTTTGCCGCGATGGCTCCAGCCCATGGGTGGACAGGGCCGACAGGATGCGCTCCTCGGTCATGATCAGGCGGTCGCGGCGGTACAGCAGGTAGTCATCACGAAAGCCGTCCGGCGTGAGGTTGATCGTCACCAGCCTCGCCCCGGCCCCAAGGCCGCGCTCGTAGCCGCCGCCCTCCCCCACCAGGTTGAGCGCGCTCACCGCGGGGATCACCCAGTCCGGGCGCATCAGCCGCATCGCGGCCATGCAGTTCAACGTCAGGTCCAGCGAGGCCGCCTCGCACCCGGCCAAGGGCGTGGCTTCCCCCGGCACGAACGGGCTGACGCTGCAACCCGCCAATGGCAGCGCCGCCGCCAACCGAAGGTTCTCCAACGCCGACCCCACGCCCTGGCCCGGAAGGCCCGCGATGAACCCCGACGTCACGTGCCACCCCGAGGCCGCCCGCGCGCGGATGAAGGCCAGCCGCTCGGGAAGCGTCCCGGGGGCTTGCAATTGCTCGTACAACGCCGCCTGCGCCGCCTCGAACTTCACGATGTACGTCGTCGCGCCGGCCTCGTGCAACTCCCGCACCACCCCCTCGTCCAACGTGCCCAGGCACACGCTGATCCCCAGCGACGTCTCCCGCCGCAACGTGCGCACCAGCGGCAGGACCAACTCCCGCGCCGCAATCGGGTCCTCCCCCGACTGGATGTTCACGTCTGTGACCGACGGCGGCCGGTGCCGCAACAGCAGCTCGGCCAAGGATTCATGCCGCGCCCGGTACCGCTCCAGCGATCGGTTGTCGCGGCGCATCCCGCAGTAGTGGCAGTTCTCGCGGCAAAAATTGGAGACCTCCACGACCGCGCGCACGAAGACGCGGGAACCCAGTCGTTCATGGGCGACCGCGCGCGCGCGTTCATGCAACGCCGCCTGGGCGGCGCCTCGCGCATCCAGGTCCTCGGGGGTCGGCAGCCATGCGTCAGGCACGCCGCGATGCTACAAAACGCCCAGCCCCGGCCCAACGCTGAAATCACCGCACCCTGGGGACACGCCCGTCCACCCGCCGCACGAGAGGCCATTCTGTAGGCCGGGCAACCTCACTGCCGCTCACCCTGCCCCACGCGCCTACTGCCGTCGCCGCTTCATGATGATGTCGTCCGACGTCATGCCCGCAAACTCCCAGCCCTCCTTCACCAAGCCGTTCATCGCGACGTTCATCACGAACGAGCGCTCGTCGCAGTTCCTGGGCGTCGGGAACTTTCGCAGCTCGGGCCCGATGAACTCCACCTTGCCCCCAGGCCGGATGACGTGGGTGTTGTTCCCTCCCCAGCGAAGGGTCAGGTATTCCTCGTAGGGCGCCGCGCCATGGACCTGGGCGGAGACGCGGGGCCAGCAAACCGTCGCCAACGCGAGGCAGCCAACGGCAACGGCCAGATAAACACGGTAGGGCTTCATTGGGGTGAGGGGGTTCTTCAGCGGAATCATGGGATGTCTGAGTGGTTTAGTACCTCGGCCTCCCGGGCTCTGCCGAGAAGGAACCTCCATCCTGCCTCTGCCGGAGATCAAAAAACAACCGGCTCGGCACCCGGTCCTCTTGCGCGAACCAACCACCCGTCCGGAACACCTTCGTTTGCACATGGCCATCACCGGCCGGGAAGACACGGATCACGAACTCCGACGACCCGAAGTTATGGAACGTCCCGTCGGGGTCCCCCCAGATGCGCACCTTGACCGGCGTCGTGCCAACGTAGTCCTCGTTCACCTCGACCCGCGCGCCCGGTTCGCTCGCGTCCACCTCCACGTGGTAGGCAACGGTCCCGTCGGGACCCCGCTCCAGACCCGTGGACGGCGAGGCGCAACCGACCAGCAAGGCGATCCCTGCAAGGCCGAAACGTGTGGAGGCATTCATGGCCCCAAGGCTTGCGTAACATCACGGCGGTGAAAACCCCGAACACATCCTGCCGAAGACGGACGACGGACCACGCGAGGAAGCCAATGCTCCCTCCACCAGGGAGTCGGGCTCCTCCGCGAAACCCGTGGACTTCGTCATGCCCACACGGGAACCCTCGCGCATGCCGTTGGAGGCCGCCCAGTGCTGCGCCATCATTCCCGCCCGCGACGAGTCCGGGCGCATTGGGCCCGTCGTCCGCGGCGCGCTGAGGCACGTGTCGGCGGCGTGGGTCGTGGACGACGGATCGCTCGACGCCACGGGCACCGAGGCCCGCGACGCAGGCGCCAAGGTCCTCCAACACGAACGTCCCCTCGGCAAGGGCGCGGCCCTCCGCTCCGGCTGGCGCGAGGCCATCGCCTGCGGCCACGCGTGGGCCGTCCTCCTCGACGGCGACGGGCAGCATGCGCCCGACGACATCCCCGGGCTCCTCGCGGCGGCCGGCGAGGCGCGCCCGTTGGTGATCGGCCGTCGCAGCCTGGAGCCCGGCGTCATGCCGTGGGCCAGGCTCGCCACCAACCGATGGCTCAGCCGCCGCATCTCCCGCCTGGCGGGCCAGCACATCCCCGACTCCCAGTCCGGGTTCCGCGTCGTCCACCTTCCCACGCTCGCACGCCTCGCCCTGCATTCCCGCCACTTCGAGGTCGAGTCCGAGATGTGCATCGCCTTCGCCAGGGCAGGCCACGCCATCGTCTCGGTGCCGATCCAGACGCTCTACGGATCGGAGCGCAGCAAGGTCTCCCCGTGGCGCGACGGTTGGCGGTGGTGGCGGTGGTACCGCGCCGCCCGAAGACGGGACGATGAAGTGGCAAGGGAAGCGATGGCGAAGCAGATCGAGCCAGCACGACCGACCCAACCGAATCGTTCCGGCTAACCCGTCTTGCTCCATGAAAGGACGACGCGCGTGCCGTGGAACTTCCATGTCCGCGCCCCGTCCAACCCCGCCAACCGCGCCAGTTCCTGCCATTCGCCGACGCGCCAACCCCGCCGGACTGACAGCAAGGCGTCCTGGCGAAACGCAGGCGACACCCAGAACAAACCAGCCCAGAGGCCCGCCCACAGCGCCGCGTTGCGATGCAAGTCGCACGCCAAAAAACCCAGTCGCGCCACGCGCGCGGCCTCCCGGAAATGCGCCACAACCTCCCCGGGACCATCAAGGTGGTGCGTCATCGACATCGCCGTCACCACGTCAAAGCTCCCGTCATCGAAGGGCAGGCGCGTCGCGGACCCGATGACATGCCGGCCCGCCGTGGCCAGGCGGGCGGTCTGGGGGCAGTGATCCAGCGTGGTGAACTCCCATGACCAACCCCGCGCCGCCGCCCATGCCGTCAATCGTCGGGCCAAAAATCCATCCCCGGCACCCACGTCCAGGATCCGCAACGACGGGCACGCGACCGGCCCCGCAAGCCCGGGCAGCCACTTCCGAAACGGCAAGTCGGAGCCGGTCAACCGGTTCAACTGGTTCAACTCGGCGTAGTGGCTGCGCAGTTCCTCCAGCGTGCGGCCGGGACTGTCGAAGTATTCGGCTTGCGTTGCCCGCTCACGCAAAAACATCGTCGCGAGGCTAGAAACATGAATCCCCCCCGACAAGCCTCGCCCGCCCGACGCCGCGTGCCCTGGTTCATCCGCGGCCCCGCGACCGTTGGCGTCGCCTTGCTCCTCGGATGGCTCTGCGGCGTGGCCATGCGAGCCGACGCACGACTCGCCACCCCGCCGGGGTTTTTCCGCGGGATGCTTCATGGAGCCATGATGCCCATCGCGTGGCCCACGCTCCTCGCCGGCCACGACCAGGCCATCTACGCCGAGCGCAACCAAGGCCGCACCTACAAGCTCGGCTACTCCATGGGCGTCAACCTCTCCGGCCTCGTCTTCATCGGCGGCACCGTCGTCGGGTTCGGCGCCCTGCGACGCCGCCCCGCCCCGCCCACGTCGTCGTGACGGCCCCACCGCTCCACGCCCAAGCCCCCGGCCGTCCCACGCGCGGGCCCCGAAAGCCTCACCTCCAAAATCCCCGTAGCACCTCGTAGGCACGGACCGGGCCGCCAATGAAGTACGGCGTCGCCGGCATGTGGAAGCACCGCTGCAACAAGTCGAACTCCAACGGCACCAACGCGCCCGGCTCGTTGGGGTCGTAGCAATCGAATCGAATCCGCCCGTCCCCCTCGGACGCATCCACGACCATGATCGCGTGGTTGATGGTCAGGGCGGGGAACGTGAACACATGCAGCGCCGGGCCGCGCCCACGGGAGGCCTCCGCCGCCACCCTCCGCGCCTCCCGTTCCTGGCTGGCCCGGCTGAACGGGAACAACAGCCACCAGTGGCCGCGTTGCACGTAGCTCTGCCATGCCCCGCCCGCCTCCTCCTTTAGCAAGCCCTCCTCCGCGACGCTGAAGTCGCGCAGGTTGCTCCAGCCCGGGATCCGTACCCGCCCGCCCGGCGTCGCCTCCGCCCGCGGATTGGTCGCCAATACGCGCCGAACCAACCGCCGCAACGCGTTGGGGCTGGGCGGCACGTCCGACGGATCAAACACGGCATGCCGATGAAACTGCCTCACCACCCGGGCCATCACGAAGCAGCGCAAGGCGTAGGCCGGCGGCGGGTCACGGCGTCGATGCGCCTGACCGCCCGTCACAGGGTCGCGCCAATACACCCATTCCGTCTCGTTGCGAAACGCCAGCGTGTCCTCGGGATGACGAAATCGATGCATCCAGCCCCGCGAGCCTGTTGCGGTTTCCAACCCGGTGGCAAGGCGGCTCAAGGCCCGCCGCGCCGCGCCGCGCCGCGTGAACCGCCTTGCCACGGCCATGCCCAACGAGGCAAACCATGCCTGCCCCATGCTGGACGAACGCTGGAGATCAATCGTGGATGCCTTCGCCGACGACCTCGCCTTGCTCGACGTCGCCTCGGGACGTTCGTGGACCTTCTCGGCGTTGGCGCGCGAGGCCGACGCCGCGCCTTCCGGCGCCCTTGCCAAGGCTGCCATCGCCCACCCCACGGGGACCGGTCCCGGCTTCATCCTCGACGTCCTGCGCGCATGGCGCGACGGAGCCGTCACGTGCCCCCTGGATGTCGGCCAACCCCCGCCCGAGATCGCGCCCCCTCCCTCCCACGTGGCCCATCTCAAGCTGACCTCCGGAACGACCGGCGCGCCCCGTTGCATCGCGTTCACCGCCACCCAACTGGCGGCCGACGTGGATTCCATCGTCCGCACCATGGGGCTCGAACGCGGCTGCCCCAACCTCGGCGTGATCTCGCTCGCCCACAGCTACGGCTTCTCCAGCCTCGTGCTGCCCTTGCTCCTCCACGGGATCCCGCTCGTGCTCGCCGCCTCGGCGCTGCCCGCCGCCGTCGCCGAGGCCGCAGCCAACGCCGGGGGCGCGCCCCTCACCTTGCCCGCCGTCCCCGCCCTCTGGCGCGCATGGCACGACGCCGGGGCCATCCCCGACCGCATCCGCCTCGCCATCTCCGCAGGCGCGCCCCTGCCGCTCGCCCTGGAGCAAGCCGTGTTCGACCGGTCAGGCCTCAAGATCCACAACTTCCTCGGCGCGTCCGAGTGCGGCGGCATCGCGTATGACGCCTCGCCGGTTCCCCGCACCCTGCCCCATGTCGCCGGGCATCCCCTCGATGGCGTCCATGTCGCCTCCGGCTCGGACGGACGGCTCGAAGTGCGCAGCCCCGCCGTCGGGCTCGGTTATTGGCCCCTCGATGAGGCATCGCTCCACAACGGCTGCTATCGCACGGGCGACCTCGGCGAGGTCCTGCCCGACGGGTCCGTCGCCGTCCATGGCCGGGCCGTGGACCTCATCAACGTGGCTGGCCGAAAGGTGTCGCCCGAGGTCGTCGAGGCCGCGCTCCGTTCCCACCCGGCCGTGCGCGAGTGCCTCGTGCTGGGCTTGCCCGCCCGACATGAACGGGGCGAGCACGTCGCGGCCGTCGTGGCCGTCGAAGGCGCAGTTTCCACCGAGGCCTTGCGCGACCATCTGCTCGCGCGCCTGGCCCCGTGGCAGGTGCCGCGCGCATGGCACGTGGTGGAACGTTTGGAGGCCAATGGCCGCGGCAAGCTGTCCCGGGCCGCATGGCGGGAACGACTCGGCGCGGCCTGACGCCCTGTTTCCAACGCGAGGCGGCATGGGGACGGTCCTCGTCCATGGCCGATGCGGGGCGACGGTTCCGACGGTGCGGGACCGCGCCGTTGCCCTCCGTTCCGGCGTAACAATCGCGCGTCACTTTTTTCCGGAAAAAGTAGTGATGCCAGGCCCTCGAATGATTGCAGACTCATGCCCATAGGCATCCGCCAAGGCCGCTGCCGGCCGGACCCTCCAACATCGAGCACCTTACCATGCTGGACGCCCCGACGACACAACACGACCGGCTCGCCGCCGCATCGGACGCGGCCAACCACGAGGCTTGGACGTGGATCCACGCGGCCTACGCGGCGCCCATCGCCCGCCTCTGCCAACGCTCCGGGCTTTCCCCGGGCGAGGCCGACGAGGTGGTCAACGACGTGCTCCTTCGCCTCGCCCGAAGACTCTCGGCGGCGCCCTTCAAGCCCCAGTGCATGCGTCTTCGCGAATGGCTTGCCCACGTCACCCACCAGCAAGTCTTCGAGGCCCAACGACTGCGTGCCCACCACGA
>CAIRNV010000174.1 GCA_903880005.1 uncultured Verrucomicrobiota bacterium
TCGTGCTTGCTTGATCTTCTTTCGCAAGAGCTTCGTCCTTCGCTCGTTACGGGCCGCGAGCTGGCCCGCGCCTCGCTCACTCCTCGTCTTGCGAAAGAATCTGCGGCGCAATCACTTCCCTCCCAACTGCATCGTTCCGGCTTGGGCCATCGCCCTGGCCATGGCAAGGTCACGGCATGCCGTTGAGGGTGAATGTCCGGCTCCTGAAGACCCAGGGGACGCGTTTTGTGGGCGAATTGGCTCCGGAGGAGGCGACGGGCGAATTCCACGACGAGTTGGTGCGTCTGGCGGGGCCGGTCCGTTATGACGTGGAGGTGGAGCGCCAGGCGGACGAACTGCGGCTCCAAGGCCGCCTCGAGTTCCTGCTGGAGTGCGGGTGCTCGCGGTGCCTGAAGCTGTTCCCGATGGAGGTCCGGGTGGAGGACTTGGCGGCCTTGGTGCCGTTGTCGGGTGACGAGGCACCGGCGCTTGATGGCGACATTGCCGACTTGACGCCCTTTTTGCGTGAGGACACGCTGCTCGCCCTGCCGACGAATCCGTTGTGCAGTCCGGATTGTCGCGGGCTCGCGGCGCAAGCCTCGTCCCGCGATTCGCGTCTTCCGGAGCGGCCCGGTTCGGAGCAAGTGCCGAAGGGGTCGCCATGGGGCGCGTTGGACCAGTTGAAACTCTAGGAATTCTCGAATTTATGGGCGTACCAAAACGCAAGCCTTCCCGTAGTCGCCAGCGGATGCGACGTGCCTACAACTCCGTCCTGAAGCTCCCGCAGCTCACGTCATGCCCGCAATGTGGCGAGGCTTACGTTCCTCACCGCGCCTGCCCCTCCTGCGGTCAGTACAAGGGGCGTCAGGTCATCGCCGTCAACACGCTGGCCTGATCTCGTTGACCACGCGCCGACGTCCACCCATGGGCGCGGCGCGTTTTGCTTTATGCGGCTGGCGGTGGACGTGATGGGTGGCGACCACGGCCCCGAGGAGCTTCTCCACGGGGTGCGCCATGGATTGGACGCCGAGCCTGGCATTGCCCGGGTGGTCGTGGTGGGCCCGGAGGACGTCCTGCGGCCGCTGCTACCGGGCGCGGGCCTCCAAGGCGAGCCCAGGCTCGAGATCCGGCACGCCTCCGAGGTCGTCCTCATGACCGACGACCCCGCCACGGCGATTCGTCGCAAGAAGGACGCCTCCGTCCTACGCGCCCTCGAGTTGGTGCGCGACGGCGAGGCGGATGCCGCCATCTCGTCTGGCAACACGGGATGCCTGTACGCAGGGGCCTGCGTGCGCGTGGGGCGATTGGACGGGGTCATGCGGCCGACCATCGCGTGCATCCTGCCCTCGTTGCATGGCGCGTGGGTGTTGGTGGACGGCGGCGCCAACCCGGATTGTGAGCCGGAGCACCTCGTGCAGTTCGCCGTCATGGGTTCCGCCTATGCCAAGGTCCTCCTTGGCATCGAGCGCCCCCGCGTGGGCGTCCTCAGCAATGGTTCCGAGGAATCCAAGGGAACCGAACTCACCCGGGCGGCGGTGGCGCTGCTGCGCCAGACCGACCTCGCCTCCAAGGGCTACTGCGAGGGCTACGAGTTGTTCATGGACGGCGTCGATGTCTGCGTCTGTGACGGCTTTGTCGGCAACATCGTGTTGAAGTCGGCCGAGAGCATCGGCAAGGCGTTTCGCGGGATGCTCAGGGAGGAATTGACCGCCACGCCCGTTCGCAAGGCGGGCGCATGGCTGGCCCGAGGCGGCCTGAGGCGCATCGCGGAGCGACTCAACCCGGAGGCCTACGGAGGGGCCCCCATCCTTGGTCTCAAGCGATGGGTCTTCAAGATTCATGGCTCGGCCCGTCGCACGTCCGTGCGCCATGCCATGCGGCAAGCGGTCCGGTGCGCCGGACTTCCCTTCCACGAGGCCCTCGTCGCCGACATCGCCCGGGCATCCACCATGGCCACCCCGTCCCAACCCACCACGCCAACCCCGCCCGGCCAGCGCCCCGGCCAGCCCTCATGACTCACCCCAGAACGAGTCGCCCCCACCTGCGCACCGTCTCCATCACCGGCGTCGGTTCCTGCGTCCCCGAGCGCATCCTCAGCAATGCCGACCTTGAGCGCATGGTCGAGACGACGGACGAGTGGATCACCTCGCGGACCGGCATCCGCGAGCGTCGCATCGCCGCCGATGACCAGGCCACGTCCGACCTCGCCACCGAGGCGGCGCGTCGGGCCTTGGCGGACGCCGGGGTGCGGGCCGAGGACGTGGACCTGATCATCGTGGCGACGATCACCCCGGACATGCCCTTTCCGAGCACCGCGTGCCTCGTCCAGCATCGGCTGGGGGCCACGCGTGCCGCTGCATTCGACATCGAGGCTGCATGCAGCGGCTTCGTCTATGCCCTGGACATCGCCTCCCATTTCGTCGCCTCACACACCTACAACACCGTCCTCGTGATTGGCGCGGAGAAGATGTCCTCCGTCGTGGACTGGACGGACCGCAACACGTGCGTGTTGTTTGGCGACGGGGCGGGCGCGGCGGTGTTGCAAAACCGCCCGTCCGCGCACGGCTTGCTGACGACCTGCCTCGGTTCGGATGGCGGCAAGGCGTCGTTGCTCGAATTGCCGGCGGGTGGCAGCGCATGCCCTGCCACCGCCGAGACCGTCGCGGCCCGGCGACATTTCCTGCGCATGGACGGGAAGGAGACGTTCAAGAACGCGGTGAATGCCATGGTCACGGCCGCCACCCAGGCCCTGGAACGTTGCGGCATCGGGATCGAGCGCATCCGTTGCATCATTCCCCACCAAGCCAACCAACGCATCCTGGCCGCCGTCGCCGAGCGGTTGGGCGCGCGCGAGGACCAGGTGTTCTCCAACGTCGAGAGATACGGGAACACAAGTGCTGCCAGCGTTGGGATCGCCTTGGACGAGGCCGTGAAGTCCGGGCGCATCCAACGCGGCGACCTCGTGTTGCTTGTCGTGTTTGGCGCCGGGCTCACTTGGGGTGCCGCCGTGATCGAATGGTGACGCGCCACCGCCGTCCTGCACGGCGAGTCCGTGGTGGCGTTTGCCGTGTTCGGTAGCACCGTCGCGCCCGTGACAACGGAGATCATCAACACGGGTTCCGAGCTTCTCTTGGGACGGGTGCTCAACACCCATCAACAGTGGTTGTGCCGGACGCTCGCGGACCGCGGCCGGGCCGTTCATCGGCAGGTGGCCGTCTCCGACGAGCCAGAAGCCTTGGTGGCCGCCGTCCGCGAGGGGTTGTCCCGGGCGGATTGGGTCATCGTGACGGGTGGCCTCGGGCCGACCTGCGACGACCGCACCCGGGACTTGGTGGCCGGCTTGCTGGGGCGGCGGTTGGTGCATCAACCGGACGTGGAGGTCCAGATTCGCGCTTATTTCGAGGGACGAGGACGTCCCGTGCCCGCCCGCACGCGGGTGGAAGCCATGGTGCCGGAGGGGGCGGAGGTGCTGGTCAATCGCCATGGCACGGCCCCGGGGCTCGCCTTGTGGCTGGACTCGAACCCGCTGCGTGAGTCGGGCAAGCCAAGCTGGCTGGTGATGTTGCCCGGACCGCCCCGTGAGCTGCGCCCGATGTTCACGGACGAGGTGTTGCCCCGTTTGGACGCGCGTTTCCCGCTGCGCGAGCCGTTTGCTTGCCGGACGCTCAAGACGACCGGCTTGGGCGAGTCCTACATGGAGGAACGCCTTGAGGAACCCCTTCGCGACCTGGTGGCCCGGGGCATGGACCTCGGTTTTTGCGCGCGGGTGGGCGAGGTGGACGTGCGTTTCGTCGCCCGCGGTCCCGACGCGCGCGACGTGGTGGACGAGGCCGAGCGACGCACCAGGGAGGCGGCGGGCGAGTTCGTGTTCGGCGTGGAGGATGACACGCTGGAAAAGGCGCTGGTGGAGGCCTGTGCACGCCGGGGCCTGCACCTCGCGCTCGCCGAGTCCTGCACGGGCGGGCACGTCGCCCATCGCATCACCAACGTCCCGGGTGCCTCGAACGTCTTCGAGGCGGGCTGGGTGACGTATGCCAACGCGGCCAAGGAACGGGACCTTGGGGTTCCCGCGGGCCTGCTGCGTGAGCATGGGGCCGTCAGCGAGCCGGTCGCCCGCGCGATGGCCGAGGGGGCGCGTCTCAAGGCCGGCGTGGACATCGCCATCGCCATCACGGGCATCGCGGGGCCCTCCGGTGCCGTGGAAGGCAAGCCGGTGGGGACGGTCTTCATCGCGGTGGCTCATGCCGGCGCGACGCGGGTGGAACGACGGCTCAACGCCTTCGACCGCGAGACATTCAAGTACGTGACCGCGCAGCAGGCCATGGCCATGGCGCTCCGCGTCGCCCTGGGGGACGGCCCGGCCGACGCCGGGACGCGGAGCTGACCCATGATGACGACGGCCAACAAGGTGACGCTGCTGCGCATCCTGCTGATCCCGCCGTTCATCTATTGCATGTTGATGCTTCGCGTCTCCGGGCAGGAGTCGTTGCGTTGGGCGGGCCTCGGGTTCTTTGCCATGGCCGCATTGTTGGACGGCGTGGACGGCTTCATCGCCCGTCGTTTCCATCAACGGAGCGAGCTGGGCGCGGTGCTTGATCCCTTGGCGGACAAGCTCCTTCTGGTCTCGGCCGTCGTCGTCTTGTCGCTGCCGCACTCGAACCTGGCGACCTTGCCGCTTTGGTTCGCCCTCGCGGTGCTCTCACGGGATGTCCTCGCGGTCATTGGCTTGGGCGTCGTCCACTTCATGGTGGGGCGCGTCGCCCTGCGTCCGCGATGGACGGGCAAGACGGCAACGGTGCTCCAGATGGTGGCGGTGCTGTGGACGATGTTGCGTTGGCCCGTGGCCACCCGGGACGCCTTCGCGGCGGGCGCGGCCGTCCTGACGTTGGTTTCCGGCCTCCAATATGCCTGGGATGGACTGCGACGGGTGGGTGCGGGCACCGAGGCCATGGATGGTCGGAGGTAGCGGAACGATCCCGTTGGGTCGGCGGTGCTGGCTGGATCTTCATCCGCGAGGGCTTCGTCCTTCGCTCGCTTTGCCGCCCACGCAGGACTTGACGAATTCCCCCGCAACAACGTTTTGCCTTCACCGGGCGCGGGAACGATGCCTACGCACTTGAAGGCCCCGCCCAACCATTACGACGCCGCATGGAAGCTCGTCATCGAGCACCTGTTTCGGCCCTTCCTCGAGATGCTCTTCCCGCCCGTGGCCGCCCTGGTGGACTGGTCGCGCAAGCCCGTGTTCCTCGACGGGCAGCTTCAGGCGATCTTGCCGGAGCCGGGACGATTCAGTTGGGAGGGAAGTGATTGCGAAGCAGATGCTTCCGCAAGCCGAGGAGTGAGCGAGGCGCGGGCCGGTACGAGGCCCGTAACGA
>CAIRNV010000175.1 GCA_903880005.1 uncultured Verrucomicrobiota bacterium
GCCGTTCCTCGCCGCGTCCCCCACGGCGGCCAACAGCTTCACGATGCGCTTCTACTACAAGACCGAGCCCGGCTTCGACTGGCCCGGCGTGGAGAACCCGCCCGAGCCCGGCTCCATCGTGCCCTACCTCCGCCCGCTGGACGCCGCCACCGGCGCGTACACGGGCGACCCGGCGGACAAGCGGACGGCGTCGCTGGACATCGTGTACCGCCCGGTGTGGCCGGTGCGCGACCCCAAGGACTCTTCCAAGCCGCTGCCGACGCTGCCGTTCGGGGCCACGCTGGCGATGCCGGCGTTCAACCTGCCCGGCGTGCGCGACATGCGCACGGCGCGCGTGCTCTACCAGCAGTCCGTCGCCGCCAACATCCAGTCGCCCGCCGCCAGCGTCGTGCTCCACGACGCCACCCGCGAGAAGCACTCGGACCTGTCGGCGTCCGGCCTCGACCGTCTCCCGCCCAGCATCCGCTCGGAATCCTACCGCGGGAACATCTTCTTCCCCGCGTTGCCGCCGCACATCGTCAAGCGGGTGTTCTTCCAGCCCAACCGCGGCCAGAAGGGCGCGCTCGTCTTCAAGGGCGAGTTCGTCCAGTCTGACATGGGCGAGGACTACACGCTGCTCAACGTGCTGCGCGACTCCGACCTCGCGGCGGTGAAGGACCTCTGCCCGGCGTCGGACTCGGACAACAAGACCAAGTGGGACGCCTTGGTGGACGGCCTTGCGACGGACCTTGAGACGTTCGTGGAGAGCCTCGACACCCCCGGCACCTATGTCGTGGACGAGGCCCAGACGGCGTCGGTGGGCGTGGGCGACCTCGCGGAGGTCACCCACGACGACACGGCGGTGGACTCATACGCGCTGAGCGCGACGGGCCCCGGCAGCGGGTACGTGACGCTCATCGAGGCCGACGGCTGGGCGTTCACGCAGCCGGGCGACCCGGTCTCGATGCACGTCTTCAAGGTGGGCGGCTCGTTGTACACGGGCGAGGTGAAGGTGATCGTGTCGGACAACCCCCTGAGCGAGCTGGTCAGCTTCCAGCACACCGCCGACCTCGCCGGGCGCTCGGCCGAGTTCGAGTACGAGTGGAAGATCGCCGCGCCGGTGGAGGGCCTTCCGCCCGTCGCCGACGCCACCATGTCGGGATACCTGTCGCTCGCGTCGGGCACGGACGTGCCGCGCAAGACGATCGGCGGCGCCGGCATCCAGGCCCTCAGCGACAACTACGTCGTCATGCGTTACCGGCCCAAGAGCCCAGGGCACCCGCTCCTCAACCAGTGGTCTGACTGGACCGCACCCCGCCTTGCCGAGGGCTGGATCAAGCGCGTGCTGGCCGGGATCAACCCCTTCGGGCAACGGCTCACGGACCTGTACAACAACGCGGTCAACACGGACGTCAGCATGCTCACGCAGGCCGGGCGACGGTGGGAGGGCGACGTGGCCCTGAACATGGACACGATCAACAACTACGGCCTGATCGAGATCTACGAGACCGTCCTCCGACGCGGTCGCATGCTCAGCATCGAGGCCGGGTTCAACTATGGCCCGGCCAACGACGCCCTGCTCCTCGCGGCGGGCTACCTCCACGACCTCTACATGATCCTCGGGGGCGAGGCATGGGCCGACGCCGCGAACCCCACGATCGGCATCGGGACGAAGGACAAGACCTACGGGGACGTGGCCACGTCGTTGTTCTCGTTCAAGGGTCAGGTGGCGACCTTGGCGCAGGAGGAGCTGGCGCTGCTGCGCGGGCGCGATGACTTCCTCGTGCCGGGGGTGGGCGTGGCGCCGGTCTATAACAGGCTGGTCTGGAATTACACCCGCGGCATCAACTCGGGCGAGGTCATCTACGCCCTGAACTATAACATCCAGGAGGACGCCAACGGCGAGCCCAACGGGGTGATCAACGCGGCCGACGCGGCCAAGATGTACCCGCAGGGCCATGGCGACGCGTACGGGCACTACCTGACGTCGATCAAGGGGTACTACTCCCTCATCATGAACCAGTACTTCGA
>CAIRNV010000176.1 GCA_903880005.1 uncultured Verrucomicrobiota bacterium
CGCCCGAATCCACGGTGAACTGGATCCGCCCAAGGATGTCGTCCGACGACGGCGTCCATGCGTCGAAGGTCTGGCGAAGGTTCAACGCGCTCTCCAGCAAGTCGGCCCGTGCCACGTTTTCCAACCACGTCGCATGAGCCTCGTCGGGATCACGCTCATCGCCGCCCGGTTCGGCGGCCCCGGCGAACACCACGTCACCCAATCGCTCCAAGTCCTTGCCAAAGCCTTCGTTCAGCAAGGGCCTTGCCTGCGAAAGGACATCCGACCCACGCCGTAGAACTTCACGCAACGCATTCTCGGCGTCCTTGCCACGACCCTGAAGACGCACCCCTAGTTCCGCGCCCGAAGCACCCACCACGGACATCCAGCCCGCGTCCAGATCGAGACCGATCTCCTTGGCTAATTCCTTCCATCGGATGTCCGCTCCCGCGTCGTCGGCCCCGATCTTGTCCTTGAGGATCCCAACCTTTTCCTCCTGTTCCGGCCCCCATTCCAACCCCAGTGCATTCAGTGCCTCTTCGAGGTCCTTCCTCGCCTTTTTCTCCCTGTCGAGCGTCAGGCGTTCTTGGGGGAAATAGCCTTCAAGCCAAAACGCCATGCGTTCCTTCGCATCAGACCCCAGCAATTGGTCGCCCACAGCCTCGTCGAAGCGAATCGCGGGGCCGCGAAGGTTCGGGACCGGCTCAGGCGGAGATAGCTCCGACTTCGCGGACGGCCCGTCCGTCCCGGGGAGGGTGATCGTCGCGAGGCGTGGCGATTGGGGATCCCATGCCAACGTCACCGTCGCCTTTGCGGTCTTGGATGCCTCGGGGTGCCCACCAAACACCAACGGGCCTAGGTTCGGGACTTCGCCCTTCAATCGCGTGCTACGACCCGTCACCACGTACTCAAAGGCCTCCGCCAGCGTGGACTTGCCGCTGCCATTCGGCCCGTGCAGGACGTGCAGCATCAAGGGTCCCTTGCCATCGGCCGCATGGGTTCGCTGGGGCTCCCACAGGCGGTTCCCGGGGACGCGGAAGTCCGTCGTCATCAGCGCACCGACCTTGTTTTGGGACGTGCCGTTTGTTCCCTGAACCCCCGCTACGCTTCCACCGTTGCCTTGGCCGTTCAGACTCGACTCAAGCCATTTCCTGACATCGACGAGCAACCAGGAGAAGCCCCGCTTGAGCTGCTTCCCAAAATCCTCGTCGGAAGCCAAACCCACCACGGACAGATTGATCCCAATCCCATGCAACAGCTCGGTGTTGGCCTTGATGTTATGCAATTCATCCCTCAAGGCGTCCAAGGTCGTCCCCGCATCCTTGTTCACGACAAAGACCAATTCCACCGACCACGGAAGCAGCCTGGATCGATCCGGTCGCAAGGCATCGGCCTCGTTTCGCATGACCATCAGGTGCCGCAGATAGGCGGCATCCTCGACCCAACCCCGAATCTGGTTCTTTCGTGCTTCCCCGTCTTGTGCGCTCGCGAGGTCCTCTGAAATGCAGTGAATCACCCCAAAGGACCCCAGGCCGGGATCCACGACATAAAGGTCGGCCTCCACCGGATGATGTCCGTCGGCCATGACAGGTTGTTCGGGTCGCCGAAGCATCCTGGGTGGCGGCAATTCCTCGGCCTTGCCCCCGGCGGGGATGGGCCCGGGCTCCTGCGAGTTCCACGGCTTTACCTTGGCGGATTGCTCCAACCAGTTTTCCACACTCTCAACCAATGATGCCTTGGTGTTCGCCATACTCGCCCTTCGCCTATCCCTGGATCCCCAACTCTTCCTGCAACGACCCAAGCCCGTCGCCCTCGACCCCGTCCATCAACGCCCACCCCCAAATCCAGCGTGCCGACGGCTGGAGGCGTCGATTCACCGCGACCGTTGCACGACG
>CAIRNV010000177.1 GCA_903880005.1 uncultured Verrucomicrobiota bacterium
CCCCCTCGACACAGGGTGAACGCAAAGGCACGCCCCCACTCGGCGGCATCCTGCCACAGGTCGTGACCACTTCGGAGCCGAGGCGGCACTGACACGCCGAAGAACCGGCCCTACGAACCGCGCCCTCTGCTCATCCATTCCTGGGGGCCGGCGAGTTCGGGCCCTCGTGTATTCGCGCATGGGTGTGACGCTCCCGTCCGTGCCGATTGCACCCCACCCAAGGCAAGGGGGCGCGGACGCGCAGGTTCTTGCTCGTCCGCGCCCTTGCCTCAGGAAAAGGCGGTGCGGGTTCGCACCGAACTTCGTCATCGGCGGATGCGCAGGAACAACGAGTCAGCGTTGGCGGCGACCTCGCGGGGTCCCGAACCAGTGAGGACCTGCGTCCAAGGGCCCTCGGGACGGGTGGCCTGCTCGAGGATGGCAACGCCATCCCAGGTGACCCGGATTCCCGCCCCGGTGCGGGTGACCCCGAGGACTTGGGACGGAGGGTTTGCCACCTGGGGCAAGGCAAACGCCTTGGACGTGATGCTGCCCACGCCCCCGTCACCCCCGCCGGTCTCCCGCGCAGCCGTGTCCGCCGCGAAGTTGCCATCGATGCTCACGCTGCGGTTGTTCATCGCCGCGTGCGTCGCGGCGCCGCTGTTCACCGACTGGACCGACCCCGACAACCAAGACTCAAACCCGGATCCGCCGTCGATCTCGGCGGTCCAGTTTTCGAGCGTGCCCAGCTCGAAGTCGCTGTTGGGGAACGGGAGGCCCGCCGAGACGCCGTCCCACACAAACAAGTCGTCGATGCAAAGCCAACCCCAGCTCGCCTTGAACGTCCCGAAACGATCCTCGGCCCGAAGCACGGCCTGCGCGCCCCGATGCTCGGGGCGGATATAGAAACGGTATTCGGGGAAGTGCCAAAGGTCCCTGCCGCTGTTGGATTGGTTGAGCGCCATCGACTGGTTCCGTTGCCGGTACCGGAAGTCCCCCTCGTCTCCAAATTCGCCGTTGCCATTCGTGTCCACGATCAGCTCGACACGCCCATAGGCGACCTCCGACCCGTCGTCGGCGTACCGGATGCGGTCGGTGCCCTGCGCTGATGCAAACTGAACGAAGGGCGACGTGGCCGGGTTGGGGATGGCGGTGATCGTAAAGACGTCCGAGCGAAGCTCCACGCCCGCCGTGGATCGGTCTCCGCCGCCGGTGCCCACGAAGGTGCGTCCAGACATGTGGTCGCGCCGCGCGCTCGCGTCATAGAACCAAACGTCCGCCGTGGCCCCTGCCTTCTTCGTCACGGTCCAGTTCGGGATCGCGCCCGAGGGGTGCTGCGCCCACGTCAGCTCGCTCCCAATCTCCGCAAACCATGACACGGCGTCGGGCTGGCTCTCGGGCGTCGGGATGCCCGCGTCGAAGCCCCCGTTCTTGATCACGTTCTCCTCCCAATCCCAGTTCATGCGGAAGGCATCGACGGCGACATGGAACACGGCCGAATCATCAAATGCCACGACCTGCGCACGCCGGCCCTCAAGCCCGGACGTGTTGAAGATGACCGTCCCGAAATCATTCGCGGGCGCGCTCCCCAGGCCCGGCCAAAACCGCGCCAAGGGAATGTCCGTGCCCTCGTCATATCGGCCGTTGGGGTTCTCCGTCGCCGTGCCCACGTCGAGATAGACGCCGCTTGCGTTGTCGCTCCCGTTCGCACCCGCGTTGCTCACGAACTCCGAGCCGCCGCCCGAGACGTTCCCCACGACAAAGCTGGTCATGCCGGGCAAAACGAACGTCTCCGACTCAATCACGGCCGTCTCGGCCGTGTCTGCGGTCGTCGGGTCGATGCGCGTCGTGAAGAACCGCTTGCCATAGGTCACGAGCTCGCTCCTCGCGTCCGTGAAGACCAGCTTCGATGACGGTGACACCGACGTCTCCACCACGGTCCATCCCTCCAGCGCCGTCTCGGACTCGAAGGACCCATTCCGCAACACGTTGGGCACCACCACGCCGTCCGCACCATTTACCGTGATCGAGTTGATCGCCATGTAGTAGGTCGGGCTCTTGTCCACGACCCGGATGCGCATGGGCTTCCCGACAAACTCCGAGAGCTGGAAAAAACTCAGCCGAACCCAGCCTTGATACCGGACCGTGTCGCTGTTGCCGCCGCCCAACCACGTGGCGGGCTCTTGCGACAACCAACGGTCAATCGTGCCGTCAGCCCCGATGTCCAGCCCGATGTCGAACTCGCCGGGCTTCAACCGGGGCACCCCGAAGCTGCCTGTGGCGTCGCCAATCCCATTTGAGCAGATGTCAATCGTGATGAACGCAGGAGCGTTCCCGTTGTTGTTCGTGGCCGAGAAACCCTGCGTTGCCACAAGGCCAAGGCTCACCCACGCCCACGCAAGGCGGGCCGGAATCGTTTGTTTCATGCCTCCTCATGGTCGCCTGCGCCCTCGCCAAACTCGCGAAGGCTGGCTTACAAAAAGGCCAAATCTCCAGGCTCGCCCAGCGACTCCACCTTCGGCCGTGTCCTCGCCGCCTGCGAGGTGCGCGAGCTCGCGGCCATCCTCGGCCCGTGGCTGCGGGAGCAGGAGCCCGCGGCCGTCGCACGGCGGGCGGTGGATGGCAAGACCCTGCGCGAGACCGGGCGGCGCGACGGCAAGCCGTTGCAGCTCTTCTCGGCGGTGACGCACCACCTGCGCATGACGCTCCAGCAGATCCCCATCGACGAGAGGAAAGAGATCCTCAGCTTCACGCCGCTGCCGCGCCGTGAAGCCGCCGCCCCGGACGCTGATGACGGCCGACGCGATGCCCTGCCAGCAGGAGTCGGCGCGGTGCGTGGTGGAGGAGTTCGGCGTGGACGACCTCTTCGGGCTCAAGGGTAAGCTGGACGGGATCCTCAGCCGCGCCGAACGCCTTCTGGCCCAGCGGGATTTTTCCCCCTCGGGACCCGGGCCAGTGGGAGAAGCACCATGACCGCATCGAGCGACGGCGTGTCGCGCGGTTGAGCGTGTGCCCGGAGGATGCGGGGTTGGTGGGCTGCTGGCAGTAAGAGGCCGACGTTCGGCAAGGCCCTCGGACTTCTGAAGGGCTGAGGGGGGAAGGCACGCAAGGGAAGACGCATCCAAGGGAAATCCATGCCCAGAGGGGCGGACCAAGCGCCGAGACCGGCCCCGCGAAGGGTCATCCGGCACGCCGCCGCACCTCCAAGGGCTCCAAACCCAGCCATCCACCCGGGGCGCTACCTCCTCCCCAAAGCCAGATGAATCCTCCCTGCTCCTTGACACGAGACATGGCACTGGGTTCTCGAATCACCCAATCCCTCCGGTGCATCTCAACGCTTTGCCCATGCTCCAGGCCGCGTGCTCTCATGCGGCGGCAAGGAACCCGCGCGTCCGTGAGCCGGGTGACCGCCCCCGGCCTACCGTCCAGAGCGGCCCACCCCAACAGCCCGGGGGCAAGTCCCCCGGGCCGACGCGAGTCTTGGCCGACGCGACTTCAGCGCTTGACCAAGCGGAAGTACCGCCCGTTCACGCCACCGTCCTGAATGGCAGCCCGGAATTCGGGGCCAACCAGGGAGGCGGCGACGGCCGACCACGCCCCGGTGAGCGACCCGGATTCCTGGAGGAGGTAGTCGTCGAACGAGGCCTCCCAAGAGACCACTGCCCCGCCCGCATCCCTCGTGATGCGAAGGCTCGGACGCTCCGGGGAGAGGAACAGCTCGCTGACGACCGCGGGGGATGACAACAACGTGTCGGCGCCCGCGACCTTGTGCGGGGCGATTCCGTAGGTGGTGATGCGGAGGTCCTGGCTGGCGGGCAGGACCTCAAACTCCGTCCAACCATATGAGAACGCCTGCACCGGACCGCCCGACACGAAACGGGCCTGGACTTGGGAATCCTCGAGTCCAAGCGGCGAATACCCCAGGGGCGTGACTTGGGCATCCACGAGGCCACGGATGGCCGCGTTCTTCTGGGCCGGGGTGAGGAAGGCATCGAACGCGGCTCGATTGGGGAGGCCCAAGGAAGCCAGGAAGTCATCCAGCAAGGTCTTGCCGCCGACGGAAGGCACCTGGGACGCCAGGTCGAGGACGGTGGGGCCGAAGGGCGCGTCGAAGGCGACCGGGCCCGTGACGTACTCGAATGCCGTCGTCGGGACCTGCGGCTGGCCTGGTCCCAACTGGTACGTGAGGTTGTTCACCAACGTCCCGTGGATGTCGGCGCTAATGAAGACCACGTCGCGGATGCCTTGGTTGCGAATGTGCGAGAGCAACTCGGTGCGCTCAGCTGCGTACCCCTCGAAACGGTCGCTGGCCGCGAGGACGCCGAGGTTTTGGATGGGCTCGGGCACCATCACGAACTTCCATGTCACCCCCGCCTGCTGGGCGGCGACCAAGTCCGCCTTCAATTGATCAAGCTGCGTCCTTCCCAGCAGCGTGCGCCGTGGAAGCGGTGCGCCCGTCAAGGGATTGACGTCGAAGGACCGGGCAAGGAACGACGCGACCTGGATCGGGTTGGTCGGGTCGGAGGGTGCCGTGAGCTCCGCGTCGCGGAAGGAGCGGGCGTCGAGGATGAAGAAGGCCGCATCACGCCCGGCGCGACGATGACGGTACAACCTGGGCTTGCCTGCCATCTGGGGCTGGGCCGACGCGGGGTAGGTCTCGGGCAGGATGGGGTTGAACTCCTGGAAAGCCTGGAGCCCGTTGCGATAGAGGGTCGAGTCATTGAGGTAGGCACCGGTTCCCTCGAAGCGCGGGTCGGACCCGCCGGGCGCGCCGCCGGCGAAGTCGTTGGACACCTCGTGGTCGTCGATGGTTGCGAACATCAACGTTCCGGAGCGAAGCCAGGCAAACGGACTCACGCCGAGCCGCTCCGACAACACCTCGGCGTGCTTGTTCCGGAACTCGTCAAGCGACCGGGCCTGGGCGGCCGGCACGGAAGGCGAAGCGTAGTCTGCGTAGATCGTGTCACCCAAGTTCACGAACAGGTCGAGCCCTCGGGACGGCGCGTTGGCGATGGACGGGAAAGGACCCAGGTCGCCTCGCGCGTCGCCCGAGACGCCAAACCGAACGCCTGCGGAGGAGCCGGGCGCGGCAAACGTCACGAATGTTCCAAATGCCACGGAGCCCGCCGCGTCGGTCGCCTTGTAGTGGTATCGGGTCGCCGGCTTCAATCCGGCGACGACCGCCTTCACCGGCACGCCGTTGGATGCCAGGACGTTCGTGGAGACCCACGGTGCCGGGGCGAAATCGGGGGACTCGCCGAGGTCAAACCGCACGGGGCCGTTGGCGGTGGACCGCGTCCAGAGGAGCACCGACGAATCCGTGGCATCGCCCGCCGCGACGCCTTGGGGCAACGTGGAGGAAGCCGGGGACTGTCCGAACATGTTGAGGCCCGCCGTGCCCCGGCCGTAGATGCCGGCCACCTCGGGGCCGTCGAGGGCCCGGCTCCAGACGGCGACGTCGTCGATGAGCAGCGACCGGGTCCCCACGTTCCCGTTGTCGGTGTACGAACCCCGCCCGTCCTGGCCGATGTTGACCGCGAGGCCCTCGGGCGTGTCGAGGGAGTCGAGCCCACCGACAATCGACGTCGTGTCCACGAGGACGCCATCGAGGTAGGTCTCGGCATTGGAGGCCCTGCGGAATACGGTCGTGACGTGGTGCCACGCACCATTGCCCAGCGTGCCCCCAGGGCCGTCGTAATCCTTCCGCGTGCGGCCTCCGGCGTCGCCGTCGCCAAGGTTCCATTGGAGCCGCCCGTTCCCGGCCGTGGCGACCGCCCAGCCTTGGTTGCCGCCGCTCCTCCAGTCCTTGTTGCCTACGAGCACGGGGTCGCCCGACCAGTTGGTGAAGCGGGTCCAGAACGAGACGGTGAAGTCCACGTTCGTGCCGAATTGCAGGCCGGCCGGACGTCCCAGGGTGACGTAGTGGAACGAGGTTCCGTCCTTGAGGGACGTCACGGCCATCGCGGCACCCAGCTTGCCTTGGGCGAAGTTAGGGCTGCCAACGGGGATGCCATGGTTGCCTCGCCCGGATCGGTCCCACAGGTCGCCGTCGAAGGGGAGGTATGCGACGAGGCCCTCCGCGATGGACCGTTGCTGGACGTTGGAGCCCACGAGGCCCTTGCGGTGGATGGAGAGCAGTTCCTCGGCGGACAGCGCCCGGCGCCAGATGGCGACGTCGTCGATGAAGCCGCCCTCTATGGAGACGGTCCCGTTGTCCGTGTAGCTGCCCGTGCCGTCCTGCCCAATGTTGGTGGGGAACCCGGGAGAGATGGTGGTGCCGGTCGTGGGGATGGGCTGGCGATTCACCTCGATGCCGTCCACGAGCGTGACGGCCTCGCCGCCCCGGCGGAACGACACCGCCACGTGATGCCACCGGCCGTCGCCGATGAGCCCGCCGACGCTGTCGAAGTCACGCCTCTCGCCCACCTGCTCCACGTAGTTCCACTGGAAGCGACCGTCGGCACCGGTGGCCAACGCGTAGCCCACGTTCCCGCCGCTGCTCCAGTTCTTGTTGGAGATGAAGAGGGGGTCGCGTTGCCAGCCGGAAAGCTTCACCCAACAGGAAAAGGTGAAGTCAGCGTCGGTGCTGAACTCAAGGTCGGCGGCCCGGCCCAGCGTCACGTAGTTGAACTCGCTCCCGTCCGCCTTCTGGGAGAAACGCAGGGCCTTGGGGCCAAGGAAGCCCGGGACAAGCTCCGGGGTTCCCACCGCCGCGCCGTGGTTGCCGCGTCCCGAGCTGTCCGAGAAGTCGGAGTCAAAGGTCAGGTGGGCCACCAAGCCTTGCCTGACGTCGTCGATGAGCTGCAAGGAGACCATGGCCGAGGTGGAGGTTTGGCCGTTCCCGGCACGAACCTCCACCCGGTAGTCGCCCACGTCCGATGCCGTGGCCCTCGGGACCACGTAGGAGTCCGTCGTCGCCCCCTGAATCGGCGTATTGCCGAGGAACCACTGGTAGGAGAGCGGCAGGACGCCGGATGCCTTGACCGCGAAGGTGGCCCGCCCGCCCGGGGAAACGCTGGACGCCAAAGGCTGTGAGATGATGGCGGGCGGTTGCGAGGCATCGACGGCAAGCGTGGCGACGGCGCTGGCTGCGGAGCCCGCGACATTGGAAACGACGCAGGAGTAGGAGCCCGCATCACCGGCCTGGACGTTGGACAAGGCCAGCACAGCCTCCGTCTTGCCCGGGATGGGTTGCCCGTTGCGGAGCCACTGGAAGGCGAAGGGCGACGTGCCGCGCGGGAGGACCCGGAACGTGATGTCGCCTCCGGCCATGGCCTCTTGGTCCACCGGTTGCTTGACCAGCACGGGCACCTCCGGCGTTGAAGCCACGGTCACCAGGGACTGGCCCGCCTTGCCTGCCAGGAAGACGGCCTTGGCTTCGTTGGCCGTCAACACCCGTCGCCAAATGCCCACGTCATCCATCGTGAGGTCCAGGATCTGGACGCTGTTGCCGTCGGTGTAACGGCCGGTGCCGTCCTGCCCGATGTTGAGCGCGAGGCCGGGGGCCGTATCGACGTTGTTGGCGCTGGCGGAAACGTCGCGTTCATCCACGGGCACGCCATCGAGGTAGGTGACGACCTCGCCCGCGCGGAGGAACGTGACCACGACGTGATGCCATGAGCCATCGCTCATGGTTCCGCCGGGGCCGTCGTAGTCCTTCCGTTGCCCCGGGGCCCCGCCGTAGTTCCATTGAAGGCGTCCGTCGGTGCCCGTGGCGACCATCCAGCCCTGGTATTGTCCGCTCAGCCAGTCCTTGTTGCCGATGAATGGAGGGTCGAACACCCAGTCGCTGAACTTCGCCCAGAAGCTCACCGAGAAATCCGTGGCGGTCCCAAAGTTCAGGTCGGGCGGTGCACCGAGGTTGATGAAGTTGAAGCTGGTGCCGTCCTTGGCGAACGAGAGCCGCGCCGCGCCCGCGCCGACCTGCCCAGCGCCAAATCCCACCGAGCCCACGGCATTTCCGTGGTTGTTACGGCCGGACGCGTCCTTCAGGTCGGCATCCAACGGCAGATGAAGGACCAGGTGGTCCGTGATGTCCGCATGCAGGGCCAGCGCAACGGCCGATGCCAGCAGTGTCGTGGAGTTTCGTATGTTCATGTCGTGAGACCTCGTGTTGTTGGGATGGGAAACCGAGACTTGGGATGGCCTAGAAGCGCGGCTGCGACTGGGGCGTGTCGCCCGTGTACCAGCGGTAATCAACGCCGGTCTTCGTGTAGGATAGGGAGGAGACGTTGCCGGGAACCCACAGGACCGCGCTCTGGCGCGCGTGTCGGAACCACTCGAACTCCATCCGCTTTCCCGGGTAGTAGCCGGCCAGCTTGTACTTCCACTGCACCAGGCATTCGTCGTAGCCCGGAAACTGCCCCAGCGTGTCCTCCGGGCCCTCCATGCGTTGCTCGGCCGAGTCCTGTGCAAACACCATCGTTTGCGGGCTGTCGATGGCCGTCATCTTCCGCACCTGCGTGGGTTCCGCCGTCAACGGCGTGGGCGGCATGGATGCCACGAAGCGGTTGATGCCATAGCTGGAGTCCAGCCAGTACTCCCTTGGGAAGGAGAGCCCGGTTTCGCGCCACTCGTCCACCGTGCGGGCCGAGGGACATCGAAATACCCGTCGCACCTTCCCGAAGTAGCCCGCATACGCGACCCCCCAGTATGCCACCTGCATGTGGCTGGGATTTCGGATGTCCAACATCTCGGGGCGGTTCGGGTCCAGGGTCCATTGACCACCATTGGGCACCATGGGAACGCGGTCTGGGTTCACGAAGTAGAAGAAGGAGTCGGCGTTGTCCTGTGCGTACAACGTGGTCCCGATGGACACCTGCCTGAGGTTCCCAAGGCAGGCAGCCTTGCGCCCTTTTTCCTTCGCCGAGGCCAGCGCCGGCAACAGCATCCCAGCCAGGATCGCAATGATGGCGATCACCACCAGCAACTCGATCAAGGTGAACGCGCCCGGCCCACGGCGTCGTCCCCTGTTACACGTGACGGATTCCTTCAACCCCACCATCCAGCCCGACGTCCGTCTCGCCTTGGCGACGACGCGGCCACAAGCGGGAAACCCTTTGGTGGCGGAATTTGGTACACGCCGTGTTGCCTAGGCGTCGGCCCCGTCACGCCGGGTTGTCATGGCCAAGATGCCGTGCGCCGGCGTGAGATCCTGCCAGGAAGACGTTCCGAGGCGGCCATCCAGTCGGCATTAGGGCCGGGTGCCTGCCCGCCATTTCAGGGCTACCTCATCTGCTATCCCCCCTTGAACGCCCACTTCGCTGGACTCGTCCTTTGCCTAGCAACTGCCCACGCGTCCCGCACGATCACGCGGTCATGCCCGCCGCAACGTCAGCCCCGGAATCCGACCTCCTCGCCCGCGTCGTCGTCCGCCCCATCGAGCCCCACGAGCGCGAGGACTTCGATCGCCGCCTCAGGGAGAACCATTGCCGCCACCAACCCCACGCCGCCGGCCCCACCCTCCGCCACGTCGCCCTCCTCGACGACGAGCCCGTCGCACTCCTCCTCTTCGCCAGCGCCGCCCTCCACATCATGGCCCGCGACCCATGGACCGGCTGGTCCGCGCGCCAGCGCGCCCGTCGGCTCCTCCGCCGGCCTCGCCCGCGCCTCCCGCGACTTCGACCTCGGGCACGGCCGGCCCCGGCTCGCTCCAGGCCCCTGCCCTTGCCATGGCGGCGGTGTGCACCCTCATGGGCGGCAACGGCTTCGAGGACTTCGAGGCCATCCGCTCCACCTTCACCCAGCGCCAGCTCGCAGGCCAAGGCGCGCAGGATCGCGCTGTGCTCCTTCCCCTTGGCTTTCATCTGCTGGTAATAGGCCTTGGCCCACGGGCAGAAGACCACGGTCTGCCCGGCCCACTCGACCAGGCTTTGTCGCTGGAAGCGTGGGGCATTCCATCGCCAGTGGGTCCAGAGAGCCCCGCCGCTTTTTTCCCGCACCGGCGCCAGGCCCGTGTACTTCTGGAAGCTGCCGGGATTGGGATAGCGCTGGCGATCGGTCCCGAAGGCCACCAGCAAGCGCGGGGCCAGCACCGGGCCGGCCCCGGGCAGCTCGCGGAAGAGCGCCGCCTCCGGGTGGGCCTTGAACTGGGCGGCAATGACCTCGTCAAACTCGGCCACGTGCTTCTGCACCACCCGGAGCTGGTCCACCAGCACGCGGCATTGGCGCACGGCCACCTGGGTCACGGCCCCGTCGGCGGTGAGCAGTCGGGCCTGGGCGATCAGGTCCAGGCGTGCCTGGACGGCCTCGGTGCTGCGCACGTTGTGGGTGTAGTAGAAGGCGCGGAGGGTGGCGGGCCGGGCGGCCTTGAGGGCCAGGAGGTCGGGCCAACGCTTGAGGAAATCCAGGGCCAAGGGGCTGGACAGGGTCTCGCCG
>CAIRNV010000178.1 GCA_903880005.1 uncultured Verrucomicrobiota bacterium
GTGCGCGCACGGCCGATCTCACGCGCCACCACCATGGGCGTGCCACCGGACCAACGCGCCACCTCCACGCCGCCGGGCGCGATCCGCACCGGGTCCAGCAGCAGCATGTCCGGCCCGCCCGCGAGCCGCGCCACGCCCTCCATCAAAGGATGCCCCGTCACCATCGCCGTCCACGTGGGCCGCGACGCCGACCTGCTCCCCGTGGCCGTCCATGGAAGCCATCCGTCCGCCGCCAATGTACCCGTGGACGGTGCGAGCACGTTCGTGGTCCCGGCATGCTGCGCGGCCACCATCCCCACGCCATTGGCAACCCGGCTTGCGATCACCTCGCCCAACGCCCCGGCCATCGCCGCCGTCGTGGCAGCGGCCTGGCCATGCACCAGCAGCACGTCGGCCGATCCCAGCGCCGTCGCCGTCGGCACCTCCTCCAACTTCGTCACCGTGAAGCCGTCCACGGCCGAGAACCGGAGCGTCCGCATCAAGGCCGCGCGGACCCACGGCACCGAAGCCGCGTTCCCCACGCCCACGACCGCCACCCGGGGCGCGTTCGTCGGCAACGCCCGCACCAACACCGCGACCGGCGCGGACGTCCCCGAGGACGGCCGCCGATCGAACGCGACCGCCGTCCAGTTCGCCGTGCCCGCCGGGCGATTCGTGGCGGTCCATCGATACGGACGCCGCGTCACGTCGCCCGCCCATCGGCCGTCCTCGAAGAACGACACGCGCTCGATCACGTCCGACTGCGTTCGCACCGCCGCCACGAGCGTCACGGGGTCGCCCTCGATGCGCGTCGTGGACGCGTCTTCCAACGCCAACTCCACCGACGGGGCCTGATGCGTGAACTGCGGCTGCACGGCCGGGTTGGGTTGCAGCAGGAACGCACGCGCCGTCGGGTCGGCGGGCGACCGTTGCCCGACCCCCACCACCTGTCCGGCGTCGTTCATGCCCAGCGCCGCCTGCAAGATCCAACGCGTGCCCGGCGGCACCAGCGCGTTCAAGTCGTGGGTCTTGTTTGTCACCCAAAGGAACGCCCGCCCGCTGGCCGTGCCCGCCACGCGCTGGAACCGGTCGAGGGCCGCCGGTTCCACGCCCCCGATCCCAAGGTCGCGGATCACCGACACCGATCCGTCGGCCCACAAAGCTCCCTCGACGCGCTCCGACGCGTTCATTCGCAGCCCGGCGATTGCCCCGGAGGCATGGATCGCCGTCGCGCGACTCACCGGGAACCCGACCAACCCCGGCAACTCCGAGATCGTCCCGGCCGCGTCCCAGCGCACCGCCTTCGCCTCGCCGATCTTGCTGCTCCAGCCCACCACGTCGCCCGCGTCGTTGATGCCGAACGCATCGCTCTCCACGTGCCCCGGCAGCGTCCCCAGGTTGCGCAACACGCCCTCTTGATAACGCACGGCCCGTCGCAGTCGTGTCTCGGTCAGGCTCCAGCCCACCGCCACCCCGCGCCCGTTGATCGCCCGCAAGCCCGTCTCCGAGGACACATCCGAAAGGAACGGCAAGGGGAAGAACTGGCCCGCGCGGAACAACGCCGAGCGCGAACCATCCCGCACCGCCACCGTGCCGTCGTCCGCGATGCCCGCCGCCTGCGTGACGCCCGTCCAACGAAACGGGGTCCACACCGCCCCAACGTCCATGAAGGCCCCGTCGCGCGTGAAGCCCACGATGTCCCCGCGCCCATTGATCGCCGTCGCCCCGCTTTCGACATCCGACACCGCCCCAAGGTCCACCACGTCGAACGGCGCGGGCGCGGGCAACACCTGGAGGCAACGGGGCTCCGTCAACGTCGCCCGTCCGTCCGCGTCCCATGCCGCCACCGAAAGGCACGCCGGGCCCACCTCCGCAGGAATCCAGTCGATGCGGAAGGGCGGCGCGTCGGCTGTCGCCACCACCACGTTGCCCACGCGAAACTCGACCCGCCGGACGGGCCCGTCCGCGTCCGTCACGTCCACGGACCATTCCACCGGCACGCCCACGCTGGGGCGAGGCGACTCGGGTTGAGGCGAATTCCAACGCACCACGGGATCCGTGCCCGGGGCCGAAGGCAGAGAGGATGGCGTCGCCATGAACACGCGCGTTTGCCATGTCGTGGGATGCACCGCGATGCCCGCCACCTGCCCGCGATCATTGATCGCCACCGCGCGCCGGAGCTGGAA
>CAIRNV010000179.1 GCA_903880005.1 uncultured Verrucomicrobiota bacterium
CGTCGGACTAAGCCGGATCGATTCAGTTGGGTAGGTCGTGCTTGCAGGAACTTCTTTCGCAATAGCTATGTCCTTCGCTCGTTACGTGACAGGAACTGGCCCGCGCCTCGCTCACTCCTCGTCTTGCGAAAGAATCTGCGGCGCCATCACTTCCCTCCCAACGGAATCGTTTCGGCTTATTGCGCCCTTTCAGGACCCGGGGCGTTGCCCCGGGCTGGCGTATGCCGCGCCGTTGGCGCTCCCGGGTCATGCAAGGATCGCATGTCCGGGTCCACGGTTGGATTCCTGCGGCCCAGCCTCTCGCCGGAACCCACAGAAAACGTCGAAGGACCGGATGGGTTCCCTGCTGAGATCTCCGCGTCTCCGCGTCTCAGCGGGCGATTCCCCTCCATCCCATGTGCATGGCCTGAGCCGGGACGATTCGCCCGTCACCGTCGGGATGTTAGGCCGGGTACCTTCACCTGGCGCACGGAGGCGCGGCATCTTCGCCGTCACGTGACGCGGACAACGGGCTCGCGCCAAGCTGTCATCAAGGGCAGTCTGCGCCCATGGAGACGCAGGATCAGTTGCGTGAGTTGTTCAGGATGCAAGCCGCCCTCAACCTCCGAATCGGCGTGGACACGTCCTCGATGGATGACGCCGAGAAGACGCGGTGGATCTTGAATTATTGCCGCGCCATGACGCAGGAGATCGCCGAGCTCACCGACTCCGTCCCATGGAAGTGGTGGGCCAAGTACCAGAAGTTCGACGAGCAGAATGCCCGGGTGGAGGTCGTGGACCTGTTTCACTTCCTGATCAGCGCGGCCCAGGTGCTCGGGATGTCGGCGGACGACCTCTTCAGCGCCTATGTGAAGAAGAACGAGGTCAACTTGCGACGTCAGGACTCCGGCTACACCGCCAAGGACCACGGCGACTCCGCGCACATCTAGTCCCCGCCCTGAGCCCCATGCGTGTTCGCGTCCATTTCTGGTCCTACCTGCAAGACGTGGTCGGCTCGTCGTCGGCCGAGGTGGAGGTCGCCGATGGCGCACGGGTGTCGGACGTGTTGGAGGCCACCTGGAAGCGTTGGCCCGTGCTGGGCACGATGAGGGCGTCCACGTTGGTCGCGGTGGACGTGGACTATGCGGAACCCGGTCGTTGCCTGGTGCCCGGCGAGGAGGTGTCCCTGTTTCCTCCGGTTCAAGGAGGGTGAGCCATGGGTCCATCGTCCACGGTCCGCAGGGAGGTCGAGTTGGGCGAGGCACCCTTGGATGTCGTCGCGTTGGCCGGTGCGCGGCGTCCCGACATCGCCAACGGGGCCGCGGTCCAATTCGTGGGCATCGTTCGCGGCAGCGAGGCCGGGGTGGACATCGCGGGGCTCGAGTACACCGCATTCGAGCGCATGGCCCGGCATCAATTTGATCTGCTGATCGACGCCGCCGCCGCCCGTTGGCCGGTGGCGGCGGTGCGCATCCATCACCGCCTGGGATGCGTCATGGCGGGCGAGGCCTCCCTGTGGATCGAGGTGACAGCACCACACCGGGGGGAGGCGTTCGCGGCCTGCCAATGGATCATCGACGAGATGAAGAGGGTGGTGCCGATCTGGAAACGCGCGCTGCCTCGGCCGGCGGCGGATGCAGGGCCTAAACCGTAACGAGGCAGTTGGACCGGTCGTGACGGCTAAAGGCTCACCACCTTGAGCCATCCGGCCGTGCCGAACTCGGTCTCGAAGGGCCCGATGGCGGCACGCGCGGCGGAGGCGTCGGGGAACAATGCAAAGGTCGTGGAACCGCTGCCGGACATGAGTGCCCCGACGGCGCCCCGTTTTCGAAGGAACTCCTGGTAGAGCGAGAGGATGGGGAACTTGTCGAGCGCCGGGGCCTCCAACGAGTTGTAGAGCGACGCCATCCCTCCCGACACGTCTCCGTATTCGAGCTTGCTGGCGAGGGCGCGGGCACGGCCGGGCAACCCGTTGAGCGCAGACGGGAAGCGAGCCAGCTCCCGGTATGCCCATGCCGTCGAGATGCCAAAGCCGGGGTGGTACAGGAACATTCCCATGCCAGAGAGGGCCTTGAAGGGGGCAAGGGGCTCGACCTGCTCGCCTCGACCCGTGGCCAAGGCGGGTTTGTCTTGGAGGAAGAAATTGACGTCGGACCCCAAGGACGCGGCGAGGGTGTCGAGGGTGGCCGGATCAAGGGGGTGGCCAAAAAGGTCGTTGAGCCCCAGCAAGGTGTGGGCGGCGTTGCTGCTGCCACCGCCCAGGCCGGCCGCCAGCGGCACGTGCTTCTCCAGGTGGATGCGCACGCCCGACGACACGCCGGCGGCTTCGAGGAACCGCGTCGCGGCGCGATGCACCAAGTTGGAGCCATCCACGGGCAGGTCGTCACGGTTGCACGTGAGCTGAACCCCGGCCGGGGCTTGATCGAACGAGAGGGTGTCGTGCAGGGGCACGTGCAAGAACACGGTCTCGAGCGCGTGATAGCCGTCGGGCCGACGGCCCAGGATGTTCAGCAGCAAGTTGACCTTGCAGGGGGATGAGCGCACGAGGGACATGGCGAAAAGAAAAACGCGCCAACGGGGGGGCGTTGGCGCGTGGTCGGGAATCCGAGTCCCCGACGTTTACTCGAAGATCTTGAAGCGGCTGCCGGGCAGGAAGGGGGCGACGTCGCCCGAGTCAAACCCGATGGCGGTGTCGGCTTGGATGGAACCCGAATCCAAGACGCCGGGCTTGTACACATCCGGGTAAACGGGGTGGGTGGGCTTGAAGTAGGGCTCCGTGGGGATGGGGAAGGTGGCGATCTCAACGGCGCCGACGACCGTGCGGCCAATCGTGCGGTTGATGCCCTTCAGCATGCCGACGCTCGTGGCACCTTCCGGGCCGTCCCAGAGGTAGGATTGCTCGTAGGCGCGCCCGAACTCTCCCAGGCGAAGCGGCTCGGTGAGGTTGTTGAGGCCGCGGCCCAGCTTGCGCTCGGCGCTGGCACAGCCAGAAGCGAGGGCAACGACACCAGCCAAGAGGGAAATCTGCTTCAGTCCGATGCGCATAATGCTCGTGAAATTTGAGCCGAGGTTATGGAGGCGCGGATGGGCTGCAAGCGTGGATTTCCGGGAAGGCCGGGAATTGCGACGCCCTCGCCGGAGCCGGCGTTGGCCGGGAGTGAGTGCTTTCCTACGGCCCCGGTGCCGGGGCACCCTCACCGCCGTGCGCGCGCCTTCCTTGGGAACGCTTTTCCTGACCGTGTTCGTGGACCTTGTGGGGTTCGGGCTCGTGCTGCCGTTGCTGCCGAATTATTCGCGGGCGATGGGCGCCAGCGGGCTGGAGGTCGGGCTGATCATGGCTTCGTACTCGCTGATGCAATTCGTCTTCGCGCCGGCGTGGGGCGCGTTGTCGGACCGCGTGGGGCGTCGCCCGGTGCTCCTGGCCAGCACATTCGTGGCGACGCTATCGTATGCGACGTTTGCGGTGGGCTCGACGATGACCGGCCGCGCGGCCCTGGGGGTGTTGCTGGCGTCCCGGGTAGTGGCGGGAATCTGCGGGGCGAACATCACGGTGGCGCAGGCGTACATCGCCGACATCACGCCACCCGAAGACCGCTCGCGTCGGATGGGCCTGATCGGGATGGCGTTTGGGCTGGGCTTCATCGTGGGACCCGCGTTGGCGGTGGGCGCGCAACAGGTGGCCGGTTGGATGTCCGCCTCGGAGCGCGTCGTGGCGGCGGCACCGGGGGCGTTGGCCGCCGGCTTGTGCCTGTGCAACTTCCTCGCCGCGTTCCTGCGCCTGCCCGAAAGCTGGAAGCCGGGAGCCGCCACGCCGACGCGCCGGACCCGATGGGAACACCTGTCGCGGACGTTGTCCCGGCCGGCGATCGCGTTCCTCATCCTCACGTTCTTCCTCGCGACGTTCGGGTTCACGTGTTTCGAGAGCACCCTTGGGTTGCTCATCCAAAAGAACTTCGGCCTCGTGGACAAGGCGGCCGCCCGGACGAACGCGGTGTTGTTTTGCTACGCGGGGCTGATCGGCGCCCTGGTCCAGGCGGGGCCGGTGGGGCGCTTGCTCAAGAAGCTGGGCGAGGCGCACCTCGTGGCGGGAAGCTTGGTGGTTTTTGGGCTTTCCATGCTCCCACTGCCCTTCCTGGGAGGGGATGCACCCCTCTCGTGGGGAGTGTTCTTCCAACCTTCGGGATGGCGTTGGACGATGTTGTTGGTCGTCGTGGGCGGATTGGCCGTCGGCAGCGGCCTTACTCGCCCGCCCTTGTTCGGCCTGTTGTCCCGCCTCACGCCCGCCGACGAGCAAGGGGCCACCTTGGGCGTTGCTCAAAGCGCCGGCGCCCTTGCGCGGGTCTTCGGCCCGCCCTTCGCAGGCTTCCTCTTCGATCGGCACCCGGCGTGGCCTTATTGGATTTGCGGCCTGCTCGCCGTGGCCACGGGCTTGGTGGCATGGAGCCGCTTGGTCCGGATGGCGCGCACGCCCAACGCCCAGGCGTGAACGGAACCGCATCAGCCCCAGGGACGCCACGGATGCGCTCGCCCAAACCCTCTGATGTGGACGGACGCGTTGCCCGTGCTGTAGGCCGCGTGCCCTCACGCGGCGGTATCGATGCCGCGCCTCCGTGCGCCGGGTGGGGCTTCTTCAGCGACGACGCGTGGAGCGCTCCATCATCCAGAGGACGTCCTGGTTGTTGGGCGAGGGGACGTTGAGGGGGATTTCGACGCCCTTCTTGAGGACGGGCTTGGTGCGGGCATCGACCCACTTGTGGATTTCCGAGTGGCCGTCCACGAACGAGAAGCCGCCGGCCCCGCCGTGATAGCTGGCGGGATAATCCACCATCATCCACGAGGCGCCCTTGTCCGGGTAGCCGGTCATACCCACCACAAACTCCCCGTCGTTGATGCTATCGGCGCGTTCGTCGAGCATGAGCCAGGTCTGCGAGGGGCTGGGATCGACGATGTCGGACATCGTCTTGTAGATGCGGAATCCCGGGCCAAAGCCCTCGACATCCGTCGAGTTGAACCACGCATTCATGGCGATGGAGCGGACGCGCGGTACATTGGCCCCGGAGACACGGACGGAGCTGGAGTCAGCGGGGCATTTCCAAACGGACGCGTTGCGGCCGCAATACTTCCAAAGGAGGGAATTGGTGAGGTCTCGGTTGACGTCCCAATTGCTGCGGTTGCCGACGTTGAAGTCGAGGTTGCCCTGGACCCACGCCTGGGGGCCGTAGGACTGCGGGACGTTGTCGCGGAAGTCATCCACGTAAAGCCGCCATGCCAGCATCATTTGGCGGCCGTTGTTCATGCAGGAGATGCCTTGGGCCTTGGACTTCGCCTTGCCCAGGGCGGGCAGCAGCATCCCCGCGAGGATGGCGATGATGGCGATCACCACGAGCAGCTCGACCAAGGTGAACGCGTGGCGTATCCGCAAACGGTGAACAACGAAGGGCGCGCGCATGTCGGTTGTTATGGCGGGCCCCGACCGTGTGCAAGCCCTCACGACGCGGTCGCCAGCCAACGTTCCAAAAGGGCAGCCCAGGCACCATCGGGTTGCCACACGGCGTTCAGCCTCCGTTGCGCCAGCCCCCGGTCCTCGCCGCAACGCAACACCCGCCACAGAAACACGAACGCCGACGCACGCATGTTGAGCGCGCAATGCACCAGCACGCGTCGGCCGCGCCACCGCTCCATCACGGCAAAGAACGCCTCCACGTCGGCGTCCGTCGGCCTCTCGAAATCCACCGGCACGTGCACGTGCTCCATCCCATGCGACCGCACCAGCTCGGGCTCGTCCGGCAAGGCCCCCTCCGACGTCGCCACCGCAAGGTTGAGGACCGACTCGAACCCGGCCGCTCGCAGCATCCGAACCTGTTCCCTCGTGGGCTGGCCCGACGTCGCCAGGAGGTCGTCGATCGCGATGAACGCCCGGATTCCGGCGAGGCCGGGCTTGGGCTCGTGGGAGTTGGCCATGGCGTGTCAACGCCCCCCGACGCACACCAAGGCCCCCGACGTGCGGATGTACCAACGGCCGTCGGCCAAGGCGGGCGATGCCTGCAACGATTCGCCCAGCTCATTGCGGGCGAGCACGCGGAACGCCGGACCCGCTTCCAATACCGTGGTGATCCCGGCATCGGACGTGAAGTAGAGGCGACCGGCGGCAGCGACGGGCGAGGCCGAGAAATTGCCTCCCAAACGTTCCTGCCAGACGACGTTGCCCGTCCGGGCGTCCATGCACGTGGCCACGCCGCCGTCCGTCACGGCGAACAAGCGACCGTCGAGGTGGAGCATCGACGACATCGTGGGCATGCCCTTCTTCTGTTCCCATTGGAGGTGTGACTCCCCCAGGTCGCCCTCGCCACCGAGGCGGAACGCCTTGGTCGTTGCCTTGCCTCCCCAACCCCCCGACGTGAACACCAAGCCATCGCCCAGGATGGGGGAGGGGACCTTGCCCTCGCCGGCAACGCGGCTGGTCCATAGCAGGCGACCCGACGCGGGGTCGAAGCCTTGGACGACGTCGCCGGTCTCGCTGACGAGCTGCGTGCGACCCCCCTGGCGCCAAAGCACCGGCGTCCCGTGGGCAATCCGGGTGAGGCCGCGCGGCGTTCGCCATTTCTCGCGTCCGGTGGCCGCGTCGAGGGCGAGGAGGAAGGACTGGTCCCAGGGCTTCTGCCAACCCACCAGCTTGTCGGGGCCGTCGCTGCTGCCATCGCGCGCCATGATCACGAGGCCATCATGCAAGACGAGCGACGTGCCGAGGCCGTGCTGGCTGTAAAAGGGATGGGAACGATTCGTCCACGCGACCTTCCCATCGAACGTCAACGCCGCGAACGACCCGTCGCCAAAGCACGTGTACACGCGCCGTCCATCGGTCACGGGCGTCGGGGTTGCGTAGGAGTTGCGAGTCTCCTTCTTGCGGGTGGGTTGGCGGAAGACCTCGCGTTCCCAGCGCAAGTTCCCGTCCTTGGCGTCGATGGCCAGCACCCGGCACGACGCCCCCGACTCCGTGGCCGTGGTGACGAAGACGTGCCTTCCCCAAACGATGGGCGAGGACCAGCCCTCGCCGGGGAGGGTGGTCCGCCACAGGACGTTGGAGGTTGCAGACCATGACAAGGGCACGCGCTTCTCGGTGGAATGGCCTTGGCCCGTGGGGCCGCGGAACTGGGGCCAGTTCGCGCCGAGCAAGGCAGGGGCGCAGGCATGGAATGCGCCCAACACGAGGGGAACGATCAAGACGGGCTTCATGGAGCATCCAGACCTTGACCGATGCGGAATCGGTTGGGCAAGGCGGCAGGCAGGATGGACCGAGGCGCCGTGCGGGAATTGGGGATTCCAACCTTGGCCCTGCTTTCATACGCTGGCGCTGTCATGCAACGCACGAGTGACCTCCGGGTCGTCAACATCCGCCCCTTGCTCTCCCCACGGGAGCTGAAGGAAGCCCTCCCTCAACGGGAGACGGCGGCGGCCACGGTGGTCCGCGGGCGCGAGACGGTGCAACGCATCCTGCGACGCGAGGATCCGCGCCTGTTGGTGGTGGTGGGGCCCTGCTCGATCCATGACCCCAACGCCGCCATGGAATATGCCCGTCGCCTGGCGCGGCTCGCGCCCGAGGTGGCGGACCAGTTCTCCATCGTGATGCGCGTGTACTTCGAGAAGCCCCGCACGACCATCGGATGGAAGGGGCTGATCAACGACCCGCACCTGGATGGCTCCTACGACGTGGACACCGGGCTTCGGATTGCGCGCCGACTGCTTCTCGCCGTGAACCAGATTGGCATGCCCGCCGCCACGGAGTTCCTCGACCCCATCGTCCCGCAGTACATCGCCGACCTTGTCAGTTGGGCCGCCATTGGCGCCCGCACGACGGAGAGCCAGACCCACCGCGAGATGGCCTCCGGCCTCTCCATGCCCGTCGGGTTCAAGAACGGGACCGACGGATCCCTCCAGACCGCCATGGACGCCATGATCTCGGCCAAGCACCCGCATCATTTCCTGGGCATGGACGAGCACGGGGCCATCTCCGTCGTCCAAACCACCGGCAACGAGGATGCGCACGTCGTGCTCCGCGGCGGACGCAACCGCACCAATTACGACGCCGCGTCCATCGCGGAGGCGGCCGGGCAGTTGAGGAAGGCCCACCTGCCCCCGGTGGTCATGGTGGATTGCAGCCACGCCAACTCCCTGAAGCAACACGCCCGGCAGGAGGACGTGTGGTGGAGCGTGGTGGACCAGCGGCTTGCCGGCGACCAAGCCATCATGGGCGTCATGCTCGAAAGCCACCTCCACGAGGGCAGCCAACCGCTCAAGGATCCCAAGGCGCTCCAGTATGGCGTCAGCATCACCGACGCCTGCCTCAACTGGGAGGCCACCGAGCGCATGCTCCTGCAAGGCGCCGAGCGCCTCCGCAAGGCCGAGGGCGTGGCGGTCGCCCGATAGCCCAACGCCCAACCGGCCACGCCGTGGACCTCGACCAGATCGACTGGCACAAGACGGGGTTGCTGGTCGCGGTCGTCGCCGTGGGCGTCCTCGCCCTGTGGATTCTCTGGCGCATCATGCGGCTGCTCCTCCGCATCATGGTCGTCCTCGGGCTGATCGTCGTGGTCGCCACCCTGGTGGGTTGGTGGGTCCGGCATCATGGGCCTTAGCCGGAACGATTCAGTTGGGTCGGTCGTGCTTGCTGGATCTTCTTTCGCAAGAGCTTCGTCCTTCGCTCGTTACGGGCCTCGTACCGGCCCGCGCCTCGCTCACTCCTCGTCTTGCGAAAGAATCTGCGGCGCAATCACTTCCCTCCCAACTGAATCGTCCCGGCTTGGAATCGGCGGCCGGACATCCGAACGCACCGCCCATGACCCAGCGGCCGGGGACGGCCGCGCTCCCAGGACAGAGTGGCAGCGGCATCCTGCCGCTGAATGCAGGCCAAGCGGCTGGAAGCCGCTTCCACTTTCACCCGGCCCTCATGGAGCAGCGGCATCCTGCCGCTGGTCGTGACCCAGCCAGCACCGAGACGGTTCTCCCGCCTTTCCGTCGGGTGGGGGCACCCGGCCTAAAACCCTGACCGGCCGATCCCAACCCCACCCGCAACGAGCGGTCTCGGATTCACCTCAAAACGCCCATCTACCCCGAAGGGACGTCCCCTTCCCGGCGACAGGGTGGGGACCAACGAAAACGCCCCGCGATGGGGCGGGGCGTTCGTGACACGGGATCAAGCGCCGCAAGCGACGGGCTTGGACCGGCAACCGCCTTGTCTCAGGGGCGGCGACGGCGCTTGATGTTGAGCTGGGTCAGCGAGTGCAGCAGGGCGGACTGGACCGTGGCCGCCTCCTCGTCGGTGAGCTTTTCCTGGAGCCGCGCCTCGGCGCGCTTCCGGGCTTCCTCGGCGCGAGCCTCGTCGATGTCGTCCGCCTTGATGGCCATGTCCGTCAGGATGGCGACGCGATCCTGGGAGACCTCGGCAAAGCCGTCACCGATGGCGAGGAAGAGTTCCTGGCCTGACTTGCGGGCGATGATTTCGCCGGCCACGACCTGGGTCATGAGGGGCACGTGCATCGGGTAGATGCCGAGCAACCCCTCGACGCCGGGCAGGGTGACCATGTCCACGTCCTCCGAGTACACCTTGGCCTCGGGGGTGACGATTTCGAGCTTGAGCGTTGCCATCGCGTGATTCTCCGGGCCTTGGCCGCATGGCCTGCTTCCTTGGAAGGGAAACAAGCGACGGCCGGGCAGGACTTACTCGTGGATCTCGTCGATCCCGCCCTTCATGTAGAAGTTGTTCTCGGCGATGTCGTCGTACTTGCCCTCAAGGATTTCCTTGAAGCCACGGACGGTGTCGGCCACGGGGACCTGCTTGCCCTCGCGTCCGGTGAACACCTGGGCGACGGAGAACGGTTGGGAGAGGAACTTCTGGATCTTGCGGGCGCGGAACACGGTGAGCTTGTCCTCGGGGGAGAGCTCGTCCATGCCGAGGATCGCGATGATGTCCTGGAGGTCCTTGTAGCGTTGGAGGACCTTTTGGACGCCACGCGCGACGGCGTAGTGCTCCTCGCCGACGATGTCGGGAGACAAGGCACGCGAGGTGGAGGCCAGGGGATCGACGGCGGGATAGATGCCCAGCTCGGCGATGGAGCGCTCGAGCACGATGGTGGCATCCAAGTGGGCGAAGGTCGTGGCCGGCGCGGGGTCGGTCAGGTCGTCGGCAGGGACGTAAACGGCCTGGAACGACGTGATGGAGCCCTTCTTGGTGGAGGTGATGCGCTCCTGGAGGTTGCCCATCTCGGCGGCGAGCGTGGGTTGGTAACCCACGGCGGACGGCGTGCGACCGAGGAGCGCGGACACCTCGGAACCGGCCTGCGAGAAGCGGAACACGTTGTCCACGAAGAGCAGCACGTCCTGGTTGTGCTCGTCGCGGAAGTACTCCGTCACCGCGAGGGCGGAGAGCGCGACGCGGAGACGGGCGCCTGGAGGCTCGTTCATCTGGCCGTACACGAGGCCGATCTTGGAGCCCTCGTCGAGGACGGGGAGCCCGTTGTCCCCGATGAGGGGATGGCCCTTGGCGTCCTTCTTGGTCTTGATGACGCCGGCCTCGATCATCTCGTTGTAGAGGTCGTTGCCCTCACGGGTGCGCTCGCCGACGCCCGCGAACATCGAGATGCCGCCGTGCAGCTTCGCGATGTTGTTGATGAGCTCCATGATGACGACGGTCTTGCCGACGCCGGCGCCACCGAAGGCCCCGACCTTGCCACCCTTCAAGAAGGGGCAGATGAGGTCGATGACCTTGATGCCGGTGGTGAGGATCTGGGGGCTGGTGGATTGGTCCGCCAGCGGGGGCGCGGAACGATGGATCGGATAGAACTTGTCGGCCTTGACGGGGCCCTGCTCGTCCACGGCGTCGCCGGTGACGTTGAACACGCGGCCCATGACGCCGGTGCCGACGGGCATGGCGATGGGTTGGCCGAGGTCGGCGACGTCCATGCCGCGCTTGAGGCCCTCGGTGGTGCTCATGGCGACGGCGCGGACCCAGTTGCCGCCGAGGTGCTGTTGCACCTCGAGGGTCAAGCGGGTCGGGCCTTGGCCGGGCATGGTGTAATCGATGGCCAGCGCGTTGTAGATGGCGGGCAGGTTGCCCGCGAATTCCACGTCCACGACGGGACCGATGATCTGGACGATTTTGCCTTTGTTCATGGGCGCCTTGAGAAATTCGGTGGTCTAGATAAGTCGATGAAAGCCTGGTGCCAGTCGCGATGGGTCAACCCATCGCCATGGCGGCGGATGTGATTTCGAGAAGCTCCTTGGTGATGCTGGCCTGGCGGATCTTGTTGTATTCGAGGGTGAGGTCCTTCACGAGCTGCTTGGCATTGTCCGTCGCGTTCTTCATGGCGACCATGCGCGCGCTGTGCTCCGAGGCCTTGGCCTCCTGGAGGAACTGGAAGACCTGGTAGTTGAGGTAGTGGGGCAGCAGGTTGCCAAGAAGGTCGGCGGGGCCGGGCTCGAAGAGGTATTCCCGAGTCACCCCACCTAGCTCCTTGGTCGCGCCGTTTCCCTCGAGGCCCGCCTCCAACGCCTTGATGTCCCCCACCGGCAGCAACTGCCGGACCTCGGCCTTCTGGGACAAGGTGTTGATGAAGTTCGTGTAGATGACATCCACGCGGTCCACCTTGCCCTCAAGGAACAGTTGCTGGGCGAACTTGCTGATCGCCCGGGCTTCGGCGAACTGCGGGCTGTCCTTGTACGTGAACTCCGCCGCCAACTCCCGCTTCAGCCGCCCCGCCCATTGCGCCGCCTTCCGCCCGGCGCAGACGAACACGGTCGTCTCCTTGTCAAAGCGCCCGGCCTCACGAAGCAGGTTGGTGTTCAGCGCGCCGCAAAGACCCTTGTCGGTGGAGATCAAGATGACCGCCCGACGCTCGCCGGGACGCTTCTCCGTCAAGGGATGCCGAAAGCTTCCCGCGCCCGCGACGGCGGCCGCCAGCACGTCGTTCATCAAGGCCGCGTAGGCACGACCCGCGAGCGCCGCCTGCTGGGCCTTGCGCATCTTCGCGGAGGCGACCATCTGCATCGCCTTCGTGATCTGCGCCGTGTTCTTGATCGACTTGATCCGGCGCCGGATGTCGCGGGTGCTGGGCATGGCGTCAGGGGGTGGGTTGCGGCGGCGTCAATCAGCGGTAGCTGGCCTTGAACTCGGCCAAGGCTGCCTTGAGCTCCGCCGCCACCGCGTCGCCGATGGCCTTCTCGGCACGAATCTTCTCCAGCAAGGCGGCCTTCCGGGTGGTCAGGAAGTCGGTCAGCTTGGCTTGGAAATCCTTGATCTTCTCAACCGGCACGCTGTCGAGCTGGTTGTTTTGCATCGCCCAGAGGACCGACGCCTGGATCTCGACCGGGATGGGGTTGTACTGGTTCTGCTTGAACAACTCCACGATGCGCTTGCCGCGCTCGAGGGTCGCCTGCGTCTTGGCATCGAGGTCGGACCCGAACTGCGCGAACGCGGCCAGCTCGCGGAACTGGGCGAGGTCGAGCTTGATGCGGCCGGCCACCTGCTTCATGGCCTTGATTTGCGCCGCCGAGCCCACGCGGGACACGGACAAGCCGACCGAGATGGCCGGGCGAATGCCTTGATAGAACAGGTCGGTCTCGAGGTAGATCTGGCCGTCGGTGATCGAAATGACGTTGGTCGGGATGTAGGCGGAGACGTCGCCGGCCTGGGTCTCGATGATGGGAAGGGCCGTCAAGGAACCGTTTCCGCTGACCTCGTTGACGCGCGCGCTGCGCTCGAGCAGGCGGCTGTGGAGGTAGAAGACGTCGCCAGGATAGGCCTCGCGACCCGAGGGACGCTTCAAGACGAGCGAGACTTGGCGGTAGGCGACCGCCTGCTTGGAGAGATCGTCATAGATGATCAAGGCATCCATGCCGTTGTCCATGAACCACTCGCCCATCGCCGCGCCCGCGAACGGGGCAAGGTACTGGGCCGCGGCCGGTGCATCGGCGCCGGCGGCGACCACGATGGTGTCCTCGAGGGCACCCGCCTTTTCCAACTCGGCGATGACGCGCGCGATGTTGGACTGCTTCTGGCCCACCGCGACGTAGATGTTGTAAACGGGCCGGAACGACGGGTCGTTGGAGGTCCGGCCCACCTTGTTGATGCGGGCCTGGTTGATCATCGTGTCCACCCCGATGGTGGTCTTGCCCGTGGAACGGTCACCAATGATCAACTCGCGTTGGCCACGACCGATGGGGATCATGGCATCGACGGCCATGATGCCCGTCTGCAAGGGCTGCGTGACGGACTTACGCTTGACGATGCCGGGGGCGATCTTCTCGACGGGATACTGGGTGGTGGCGGTGATGGGGCCCTTGCCATCCAAGGGACGACCAAGCGTGTCCACCACGCGGCCGAGCAGGCCCTTGCCCACGGGAACGGAGAGCAACTTGCCGGTGCACTTGGCCTCGGCCCCCTCCTTGATGCCCAAGTAGTCGCCCAAGACGATCGCGCCGACCTCGGTTTCCTCGAGGTTGAGGGCGATCCCGATGACCCCCCCGCCGAAGTCGATCATCTCATTGAGCATGACGTCGGTAAGGCCCTCGATCTTGGCCACGCCGTCCGAGATCTCGCGGACGACACCAACGTTTTGCCGGGTGACCGACGTCTGCACGCCGGCGATCTGCGCCTCAATTTCCTGAAGGATGTTGCTCATCGCGGAACTTGGATTGGAATTCGATTCTCTTGCATCGGTGCGTGGCGCGGGACGTCACAGGGACGACGCAAGCGCCTCCAAACGCCCCGACACGCTGCCATCGTAAATATCGCTGCCTACACGGACCCGAATCCCCCCCACGAGCGAGGGATTGACTTGGAAACGGACCTGGACGCCCTGGCCATGACGGCGGGCCAATTGCTCGCGAACCGCAGCCTCAAGCGAAGGGCTGGCAGGGACCGCCGTCTCGGCCACGGCCGACCGTCGGTCGATGTCCAGCTTGACCAAGCGCCGGAAGCAGCCCAGCGCAGCCAGGTAACCACGTGGACGGGCCTCCAGCACGCGGCGGACCACGTCGCGCACGCGGCCATCATCCACCACGCCATTCACCTTGCATGCGGCGAACAACACCTTGGCATCGCGCCTCGCCTGTTTGCTGGTCTTCATTCGACGTCTTGATTCATCCGGCCCTGCGCGTACGGAAGTCGCATCAGGCGGACAACTGGCGGACGGCGTCCTCGGACAGCCGGCCCTTCTGCTCAACGGTCAGCACGTCACCCGCCGAGCGGGACGCCGCCTGGACCACCAACCGGCCAAATTCGCGGCGCAGCTCGTTCTTGAGCCGGGCCAACTCCGCCTCGCCGGCCTCCTGTGCCTTGGCGATGATCCGTTGCGCCTCGGCCACGGATCGTTGGCGCTCTTGCTCGCCCAAGCTGACGGCGGCACCCCGGGCTTCCTCGATGATGCGATTCGCCTGTTGCCCCGCCTGGGAAATGATCTCGGCCGCACGCGTCTCGGCCTGCGCCAAGGCCACCCGTGTCTTCTCGGCGTTCTCGATGCCCTCGGAGATTTGCTGGCGGCGCTTCTCGAGCATGCCCAACAGGGGCGCATACGCGAACTTGCGCAGCAGCACCGCAAGGATGACGAAGAGCACCACTTGCGAGAGGAACGCCTGCGCGTTCCACCCGAACTGGTCGGCGATCGCCTTCGCCGGGTTGCCGGTGGCCTCGCCGGCGGCGGCCAACATGGAGTGCAGCATCATGGACGGGCTTCAAAGTGTCCGGGCACGGGAAAACCCGCGCCCGGGGATGTTACTTGGCCAAGAAGATCGCAAAGAACACGACACCTTCAGCCAAGGCGGCAAAGATGATCGCGTTGTTACGAATCTGGTCGGCGGCGCCCGGGTTCCGACCCGTCGCCTCGGCAGCCTTGAAACCGATGATTCCCACGCCAATGGCCGACCCGAAGGCGGCCAGACCGACATGGAAGTTACCGGCGATTTCTGCCAACATGGGCATCATAGTTTTTGCCTTTCTGTTTAGTTGCCGGCCGCCTCGGCAGTCTTGCCACCGTCTAACGGCCGAAATCTTGAAAATTCGTCCCTAGTGGTGCTCCCCATGACCGTGCTCGTCGTGCCCATGGGAGCCGCACATCAAGGCCGTGAACACGGCCGTCAACAGCGTGAACACCAAGGCCTGCACAATCCCCACCAACAGCTCCAGGAAGTAGAACGGCAGCGGGATGAGCCATCCCAGCCATGGCACCACCGTCATCATGGACTCGAGGATGTTCTCCCCGGCAAACACGTTGCCGTACAAGCGAAAGCTCAGCGAAACAGGCCGGGAAAGAATCGAGGCCACCTCGATCAAGCCCACCATGAAGAACACCAGGACCATGAACACACCCATGAAGCCCTTGCCACCTCCGCCCGCCGCGAAGATGTGCTTTAGGAAGCCGCCCACGCCCAACGAACGGATGCTCCAGTACAACCACAGGACCGAAAACATCATGGCCAGGGCCGACGTGGTGTTCAGGTCGGCATTGCCACCCCGCAGGATGGGCTCGCCGCCGTAGGTGATGGTCCCAACGCCCGGAATCAGCCCGAACCAATTCGTGAAAAGGATGAACAGGAACAGGGTCCCGAAGAACCAGAAGGCACGTTTCCCGAGGTCCGGACCCAGCAGCGAACAGATGAATCCATAAAGGCTCTCAACCAGCCATTCGGCGAAGTTCTGCAAGCCCGAGGGCACCGGGGCGAGGTTGCGGGTCGCCAACTGCGCGAAAACGATGATGCCCAGTGCCACGAGGATCGTGACGATCGTCGAGTTCGTCACCACGAAGCCCAGCACATGGAACTGCGAGGCCGCCGCAGACAATCCATGATGCTCCCCAGCCCCATGGCCATGTGCCTCCGCCGCCATGCCACCCATGGCCACGACCACGGCCGCCAGCCATCCCACGATGTTTCGCACCCAGCCCATGAAAGAATTTCCTGTCGTGACGCAGACACGTCACCCCTCATCCAAACTCGCCGGAATGAAGGACGCGCCAGCCAACAGGAGCGACATCGTGTTGAACGTGAAATTTTTCACAAGACCTTTCTTCGGGAATTTTGCCGCCGAATGGCACCCGCATGTTTGTTGGCGGCGGGGGAACCAGGCGATGGCGGTGGAGGGATTGTTGCCTCAACAGTCCTGCAACCGTGGCCGGCATGGATGCTTCAACCGTGAACAGTACTTGGCTTTGGCATCACCCAAACCCTCCCGTGGAGATCAACGCGCTGCCCATGATGTAGGCGGCGTGCGCTCACGCGGCGGCGAGGTTGCCGCACCTCGTTCCGCCGGGTGAGGGCATCCCGCCTACGATCCGAACCGGCCCGCCCCCGCCTCAGCCGGAACGATTCAGTTGGGTCGGTCGTGCTTGCTCGATCTGCTTGCGCAAATCCTTCGTCGTTCGCTCGTTACGGGCCTGGAACTGGCCCGCGCCTCGCTCACTCCTCGGCTTGCACAAGCATCTGCTTCGCAATCACTTACCTCCCAACTGAATCGTCCCGGCTCAGCTGCGGGGCGAGGTCTCGAATTGTCGTGGGTTTGGGTCCATCGGTGCTCCAAGGAACATCAAGGCGCGGCCGGGACAGACCAGCCAACGGGCTGGGTCCATGCGCGCTGGAAGGGATGCTCGATGCTGGGGATGTCGGGAGCGGCCGACGATTGGATGACGGCGCGGACGTACAACTCGTCGCCGCGCAGCGTGTACGAGGCCCTCAGCCCGCGTGCCTCACCCAGGACCTCGCCGATGGGCGGTCCGCCCGCAGCCGCATAATCCAGCGTCGTCTCCACCAAGGCGCCATCCGGATCCCGCCGAGGCCGTCCCTCCAGCCTCACGCCCTTCCGCGTCCCAATGAAGCGGGTGACGAATCGCTCGCCGCCCCGAGGCCGGATCCGGATCGACAGCGTCCGACGGGCTGGGTCGAAGCCGACGTCGTCGAGGACCACGCCGGTGGAGGCGTAGAAGTCGCCGGCCTCCATGGCGCGCACCAGCGAGTCGGGCGTGAGGAAACGGGATCGCACCATGACCCATGCGCGGCCGGGGGGTGCCCGGAGCTTGTTGCCTTGGTAGTCGTGGGAGTCGTCCGTCGCCATGCCCATCAACGGTGGGATGCCCATCCCTGCCAGGCGCAGCGTGTTGGCGATGTCCCACACTTCCTCCGTGGACGGATGTCGCGCGTCCCCGGGGTCGTTGTCGGCGTCCACGCCGTTCCAGATCTCCACGAAGCGCTCGTCCACGACCCGCGCGAGGTCCTCGGCCGTGACGCCCCACTTGTAGTTGGGGTGGTTCACATGGACGAGGACGCGGCGGCCGCCGGTGGCGGCGGCGTTGCGCACGGCATGAAGGGCCTGGCGCAGGACGTCCGGGACCGTGTCCCCGGCTTGCTCGGGGACGGGCCGGTCGAGGTTGACGGCCCCGATGTGGATGGCTCGACCGTTGCGGGCGTTCTGGGTGATTTCCTCGGCATCGACGAGGAGGAAACGTCCGGCCTGCTCAAGGCGGGCGCGGTACTCCGCCAAGGGCTTGAGCCGAATCTCGGGCGCGCCGTTGGTGGGATGGGTGCGGCGCTCGACCCAATGGGGGCCCCAGGCACGAAGGTACTCGGCGACGGCGTCCCGGGGACGCACCGAGGCGCGCCAAGGCTCGCTCCGGGCCCGGGCGAGCACGTCCTTCTCGGCCACCCATCGCTCGCCCATGGCCATGCGATTGTGCTCGGACAACGCGAGGAAGTGATAACCGCGGCCCTTGTACCACGTGGCCACGACCTCCGGGAACTCGTCGCCGTCGGACCACAACGTGTGGGTATGCAGGTTTCCCTTCCACCAGCGCGGGGCGTCTTGATTCGAGCCGCGCAAGCAACCCGGGGCAGCCAGCAGCCACGCCCAAAGGATCCAGCGTCGCATCATGGGCCCAACACCACACGGGCCATGCCCCGGCGACAAGGTTGCTTTCAAGGACGAGCGTTGCCGAAGACCGGTCGGCTTTGCCCCTTCGGGGTTGCCATGTCCATGGGCCGGGACGTTTACTGGGGACATGCTAGCCGTTCCGGGTCCAGCGCGTCGTTACTGCGATGGCGTCACGCGGCGCAACTTCCTGCGCCTCGGGGCGCTGGGCATGGGTGGCATCGCGCTTCCCCAGCTCCTGCGGGCCGAGTCCGAGTCCGGGATTCGTTCGTCCCACAAGTCCGTCATCATGGTGTACCTGCCCGGCGGGCCGCCGCACCAAGACACCTTCGACCTCAAGCTCGATGCCCCCGCCGAGATCCGGGGTGAGTTCCGGCCGATATCAACGACCCTTCCCGGGCTTCAGATCTGCGAGCATCTCCCGCGGCTGGCTCGGTTGGCCCAGCGCTATACCGTGATCCGGTCCATCGCCGACGCCGTGGACGATCATTCGGACTTCATGTGCCAGACGGGGCGGCGGAAGCAGAATGCGCCGCCGGGCGGTTGGCCCACCATCGGTGCCTGCGTCTCGCGAGTGCTGGGCTCGGCCAACCCGGCGGTGCCCGCGTTCATTGGATTGGAACCCCGGATGCAGCACCGGCCCTACAACGCGGCGACCCACGGGTTCGCGGGCGTGGCGCACGACGCGTTCAAGCCGGCGGCCGACGCGAAGGCCGACATGGTCCTAAACGGGATTTCCTCGGATCGGCTGGCGGACCGCCGGGCCTTGCTGCAGGCGTTCGACCGATACCGGCGTGACGTCGATGGCTCCGGGTTGATGGCGGGCCTGGATGAGTTCAACCAGCAGGCGTTTGGCATGCTGACGTCGGGCCGGTTGCTCTCCGCGTTGGACCTGACCAAGGAGGATCCCCGCGTGCTCGAGCGCTATGGCAAGGGTGACTCCAAGGTGCACGGTGACGCCGCCCCGATGCTCAACGAGCAATTTTGCATGGCCCGCCGGCTCGTGGAGGCCGGGGCACGCTTCGTGACGTTGGCCTACGGCTTCTGGGATTATCACGGCAACAACTTCGGCAACGCGCGCAACGATCTCCCCATGCTCGACCAAGCCTTGTCCGCCTTGATCGAGGACATCCACGATCGTGGCCTCGACAAGGACGTGACCGTCATCGCGTGGGGCGAGTTCGGCCGTTCCCCGACGATCAACAAGGACGGTGGGCGTGACCATTGGCCGCGGGCGAGCTGCGCGCTCCTCGCCGGCGGAGGCATGCGCCATGGGCAGGTGATCGGCGCCACCGACCGCCTCGGCGGCGAACCCTCCGAGCGCCCGGTCTTGTTCGGGGAGATCTTCGCGTCCCTCTATGCGTCGCTCGGCATCGACGTGAACAAGGTCAACTTGCCCGACCTCAGCGGACGCCCTCAGTACCTCGTCCCTGACGGATGCCAGCCGATGCGGGAGTTGGTGGGCTGAGTCGCTCGGATTCGCTCGGCGCTCCCGAACGAATCGTCCCGGTCAAGCAGAGCCCTGGGCCGGGCCGAGTCGAATGACGCGATCCACGATGGCGAGCGTGTTCTCCCGGTGGGCCACCATGATGAGGGTTCGGCGGCCGCGTTGCCCGCGCAGGGCCTGGAGGACGTGCCGCTCGTTGTCGGCGTCGAGGGCGCTCGTGGGCTCGTCCAGGATCAATACCCGGGCGTCCCGGACGAAGGCCCGCGCAAGGTTGAGACGCTGCTTCTCGCCCACGCTCATGCGGATCGCACCGTCCCCCACGACGGTGTCGTAGCCCATGGGCAAGGTCATGATGAAGTCGTGCACCCCGGCCTCGCGCGCCGCGGCCTCCAGGTCGCCCCGCCTCGCCCCAGGCCGCCCAAACGCCAGGTTGTCGGCCACCGTCCCAGGCAAGAGGACCGGCTCCTGGGGCACCCACGCGATCTCGCCCCGCAGGTCCGCCAACCGCAATCCCTTCAATCCCACGCCATCCATCCGCACCTCGCCACCGTCCGGGTCCAGGAAACGTGGCACCAAGGCCAGCAACGTGGACTTGCCCACCCCGCTCGGCCCCACGATGGCGACGGCCTCGCCGGGCTCGATCGAGAGTTGGAGCCGATCCAGCACGGGCTGCCCCGGGCGGTAGGCAAAGGAAACGTCCACGAACTCGATGCGGCGACCCCCGGTCCTTGGCGCCGGCAGCGTCTTGGGTTCATTCGGGTCCGATGGACCGGGCGACGTGTCCAGCAACTCCAATACCCGACGGGCCCCCGCCCCCGCGTTGCTCAAGGTCGTTCCCACGTTCGCCAGTTGCTGCAACGGCTCGTAGAACTGCGCGAGGTAGGCCAGGAAGACCAAGAACGTGCCCGCCGACAACCGCCCCGCGTTGACCTCGCGTGAACCCATCCACACGAGCGAGGCCGCTCCCCCGGCGAAAATCGTCCCCACTGCCGCCAGGTAGCCCAGCTCAAACCCGTGCTGCGCGCGACGGGCGCTCCGGGCCACCGCGGCGTCCGCCCCGAACGCCCCGGACTCGCGCGACTCGCCTTGGAACGCTTGCAGGATGGGCAGGTTCGCCAGGGCCTGCTGATAACGCTCCGACAACCTCGCATCGGCGGCCTGCGCCGACGTCGCGCGCGCACCGATCCCGCGTGCGAAGGCACGCATGACCAGCAGCAAGGGTGGCACCGTCGCCAGTGCCAGGCCGGTCATGCCAGGATGCACGCGCCACATCACCAAAGTCATCGCCAGCAAGGCCCCGGACGCCGTCAACAACGTGAACAACCCCTGGTGAAACAACGTTTGGAACGCGAACGCATCCCACGTGGCCCGGTACAGCAGGTCGCCCGGCTTCGATGCCAAAAGTCGTCGCAGCGACAACCCCAGCATCCAATCGTGCAATGCCAGCCGGACGCGATGGAGCCCGCCCAGGCCCGTCTGGACCAACACCCGGCTCAAGAGCACGCCCAGCAGCGCGTGGGCCGTGTACACCAGGAACAGCGACACCGCCGCCCGGGCGATGCCGGATGCGGGGTCGGACTTCCCATCCGACCACCCATCGATCAAGGCGGCCAAGGGCCAAGGCTTGGCCAGCCCCGCCGCCGTCGTGAGCGCCGCCAGGAGCAACGCCAACGCGATGCGCGGCAAGTCGCCACGATAGAACCGCGCCAATGCCCTCAACGCCTCCACGCCGCCCGAGCCTATCCATCCGGCCCGTCCAGCCAAGGATTCGCGCGACGAACGGCGCAAGCCGCCCGGGGCCTCGATCAGTGACAGAGCCGTCTCGGCCTTAGCCGGGACGATTCAGTTGGGAGGGAAGTGATTGCGAAGCAGATGCTTGCGCAAGCCGAGGAGTGAGCGAGGCGCGGGCCGGTACGAGGCCCGTACCGCGCGAACGACGAAGGATTTGCGCAAGCAGATCGAGCAAGCACGACCGATCCAACTGAATCGTTCCGGCTTAGGCTCCACCTGAGGCTTTGACGGATCCCCACACCCAATGCCGTTTTTCGGTTGAAGGGGCTTCAAGGCAAG
>CAIRNV010000180.1 GCA_903880005.1 uncultured Verrucomicrobiota bacterium
CTGGGACCGCGCCCGTCCTCGGGCGCACGCTTCATGCCTTTCCCACGCGCGGCGGCGGCCGAGGACGGCCGCGCTCCCAGGTCGCCCCGTGCCCCCCTGGGACCGCGCCCGTCCTCGGGCGCACGCTTCATGCCTTTCCCACGCGCGGCAGCGGCCGGGGACGGCCGCGCTCCCAGGCGCCGCCTCAATTCCCCCCGCCCATCTTCCCCCGATAAAACCTGGCTCCCTCCTCCTTCCCAACCCTCCAACGCAACACCCCGGACTTCGACGCGCCCCTGCCCACCTCCGTCCACCCCTGAAGGTCCGGCGACGCTTCCACGCTCATCCCTCCAGGCTGTCCTACCACCCGCACTTGCAGGGTGCCGTCACCGGACTCCACGGCCTCCACCCACGGCATCGACTTCACCCCGGGCTCCGGCGTCCAGCTCACCTCGTCCACCCACGCCGCATCCGCCCCGGCGTCCTTGCTCCCGTCCTTGATGTATCGCCACGTCACCGTGTGCAGACCCTGGGGCACGTCCAAGCCCACGGCCGTCCAGTTCCGGATCCCCGTCAAGCGCCCCTTCCGCTGCCCATCCAGCAACAGCTCCGCGTAATCCCAGCCGTCCTCGCACGACGTCTTCCACCAGAACGTCAGCCGGCCCGGCCCCTCCAAGGGCAGCCGCAGATCGCTCGACTGGTTGCCCCCGATCCGTCCCGACTGCGCCGCGTCCTCGCCATCGTAACTCTCTGCCACCTGCCGACGCCATCCCAGGGCCGTGGGCCATGGCCAGGCCAAGGTCGTGCCCGTGTCCAATGCCTCCCCAAGGCTCCATTCCGAGGCCTTCACACGGACCGCCACGCTGTTCGTCGTCACGCCTGCAACATTCGTCGCCACCAGCGAATACCGGCCTCCTTCCATCCCGCGCATCCGCAGCACGGCCAACGACGCGTGGGTCTCCCCCGGCAATACCTCGCCCTCGTGAAACCATTGCAAGGTCGCCCCGGGAATCGCCTGCACCGACGCCGACAACACCATGTCCCCGCCCTCCAACACCTCCGTCGAGTCCGGCAAACCCAGAACCACCGGCAGCCGCCGCGTCACCGTCACCGAAGCGGGCTCGCTCAAGGCAACCCCCAGCCGGTTTCGCACCTCCACCTTGTACGTGCCCTCATCCGCCACCGTCGCCGATTCGACCCGATAGACCGCGTTGGTCGCCCCGGCCAATGCCTGCCCGGAAAACATCCATTGGAACGTCGGCATCGGCTCACCTGTGGCCTCCACAAACAACTCAAACCCACGCCCATGATCCACCGTCACCGACGTCGGCTGACGCCCGATCACCGGCGCGTAGGCGACCCGCACGGTCACCTCCCGGCCGGTCACCGTTCCAACCTCGTTCGACGCCACCAACTGGTACCGGCCCGCGTTGCCGGGCTGCACCGCGGCCAACGTCAACGCCGCGTTCGTCGCCCCGTCCAACCCCTTCCCGTCCTTCCACCATTGCAACGCGGGCACCGGGTTCCCGTCCACCCCGGCGGCCAGGCGCACCGTCACGCCCGCCTCCACCGACTTGTCCGTCGGCTCGATCACAAACTCCGGCCGATACAACACATCGACCGCGA
>CAIRNV010000181.1 GCA_903880005.1 uncultured Verrucomicrobiota bacterium
CTTCGCATCACCCCCGCCTCCACCGGCAACGGCAAGCTCGTCATCGGCCTCGTGGACACCGGCGTCCAAGTCCTCGACCCCTCGCACGAGGCCTTCATCCTGTCGCGCGACTCCGTCGTGGGCGGGGCGTCGGCAGACCCCGCGCTGGCCCATGGCACCACCATGTTCTCCAACTTGATGAAGTCGGCGGAAGCCACGGCCGGCAAGGGCGGGCAAGTCAACTTCGGGGTGGTTTCCGTCGATGTTTACGGCGCCAACGACAACACCACTGCCTTCGACGTCGCCCTCGGCATCCAGAAGGCCATCGAGCGCAAGGCCAACGTCATCAACCTCAGCCTGAGCGGTGACACCGACGCCCCCTACCTTCGGCAAATGATCTCGGCTTACCGGCAGCAAGGCGTCCTGTTCCTCGCCGCCGCCGGCAACGAACCCGTCGCCGACCCGCGCTTCCCCGCCGCTTATCCGGAGGTGATCGCCGTCACAGCCGGCAATGCCCAGGGACAATTCGCCCCCTACGCCAACCACGGCGCCTTCGTGGACCTCATGCTCCCGGGCTCCGGCGTCGTCTCCTATCACGGCGATCTCTGGCGCGTGAACGGCACCTCCACCGCCACCGCCTACGCCAGCGGCGCCGCCGGAGCCCTCTGGAACCCCTCCATCGGCTCACCCGCCAACCTCGAGCCCATCCTCCGCAAGCAATTCGGCGTCGGTCCCTGAATCCGCAGGGCGTCCCGCTAGACCACGCGCGAGCCAGACGTCCCAAACGGGGACTGCGGGCTCCCCTTCCAAGCATCGCGTTGGCAAGCTCCGCCCATGAGCATCCCCCTCCACCGCTTGCGCGCGGGCATCATCGGGACCGGCTTCATCGGCCCCGTCCACATCGAGGCGTTGCGTCGCCTCGGGGTCCAGGTCACCGCCGTGTGCGGCTCCACCCAGTCCGCCCGCGCCACCGCCCACCAATGGGGCATCCCCCACGTCTTCGGGGACCACGATTACCTCGGGCTCGTCCAATCACCCGACGTGGACGTGGTCCACATCGCGTCGCCCAACAAGGTGCACGTCGAGCAAGCCTTGGCAGCCTTGCGCGCCGGCAAGCACGTCGTCTGCGAGAAGCCCATGGGAATGACCTCGCGCGAGACCGCCCGCATCCTCGCGGCCCTGCGACGCCCCAAGGCCCCCGTCCTCGCCGTCAACTACATGTGCCGCTTCTTCCCGGCCGTGCTGCAAATGCGCGCCATGGTCCAGCGCGGCGACATCGGCAAGGTCATCCACGTCCAAGGCCACTTCTTCCAGGACTGGCTCCTGAAGGACACCGACTACAACTGGCGCATCCTCGCATCCGAAGGCGGCCCGCTCCGTGCCGTGGGCGACATCGGCACGCATTGGATCGACACGGTGTCCTTCATCCTCGGAGCCCGCGCCGAGGCGGTCCTGGCCCACACGGAAACCTTTCACAAGGTCCGGCGTCGGCCGCGCGGGGAGGTCCAGACGTTCGGCAAGGGCCACGCCAAGGACTGGATCGCCTACGACGTGGATACCGAGGACTTCGCCAGCCTCCTCCTGCGATTCAGCAAGGCCTCCCACGGCCACGCCGACGCCGTCCATGCCAATGCCTCCGTATCCCAGGTGGCAGCCGGCTGGAAATGCTCCCTGTACGTGGGCATCTACGGCACGACGGGCTCCCTGCAATGGGAGTTCCAAAACCCAAATGAAATCCGCGTCGGACGACGCGATGGGCCCGATCAAGTCCTGCAACGCGGCACGCCCGGCTTCGACGTCGATGTCGCGGGCTTCACCGACACCCCGGGTGGGCATCCCGAGGGCTTTCCAGACAGCCACAAGATGCAGTACCGGGCGGTCTATGAGCACGTGGCGACGGGCCGAGCCACGGCCCCGCTCTTTGCCACGGCCGACAACGGGCATCATGAGGTGCGGTTGTGCGAGGCGGTCCTGCGCAGCAGCCGATCACGCCGCTGGGTTGAGGTCTGACGCGCACCACCTCGTTTGGATGCCGCGCCTCCGTCCGCCGGGGGGCAAGTGTGGCAGCGGCATCCTGCCGCTGACCGTGATCCAGCCAGAGCCGAGACCGCTCTGCCACGTTTCCGCCGGGTGAGGGCACCCGGCCTACAACCCTGACCGGCCCGTTCCAACCTCACCCGCCGGGTGAGGTCTCGGATGAATCCCACAGGTCCTCTTTTCCTCGATCGGACGGCCCTTCCCTTGCCTTCAAGCCCCCTTCAACTGCCGTTTTGAGGTTTAGACAAAGCCATCGAGATGCCGGCCAACTGCAAGACGAGGAGTGAGCGAGGCGCGGGCCAGTACCAGGCCCGTAACGAGCGAAGGACGAAGC
>CAIRNV010000182.1 GCA_903880005.1 uncultured Verrucomicrobiota bacterium
CGAAACTCGCGTTCGGTCCAATACATGGTTCGCGACGGCTTGCTGGCGCTTCCGGAGACCACGTAGGTCACGGTGTTCAGGAGGAAGATGTTGGCGCCGTTGGTGACGAAGCTGGAGCCGCCGCCGGGGTTTTTGTAGGAGTTTGGAAGGGTGGCAGTCGTGTAGGCCTGGGCCTTTCGCCACGTGATCTGGATGGGACCCGGCTGGATGGCATGCACGGCCCGGGCGTGCGGACTCCAGTAGTAGCCCGCGTTCGAATGGCCGTTGGTCGTGTGGGGCTCCGCCAGCCAGTACCGTTCCTTGAGGATGTTCAACGGCAGGCCGGCCTCGTCGAGGTCCGGCACCGGGATCACGCTGCCGAAGGAATAGGGCGCCGCCCTTTCAAAAAAGGATCCGCCAATGGCCCATTCCTCGGCCAGGAAGACGGGCGGGTTGGTACCGCCGAGGGACAAGGTGGGCAGCTGCATGTCCACCCGCGCGTTGGCAAACGGCGTGGCCCCGTTCAGGAGCGGGGAACCGGACCTCGTGACCCAGTCCCATGGCACGGGACCGCCACTGTACGGCGCCCATCCGCGGAACTGACCCGGGCTCGCCTCATTGAAGCTCCCCGATTCGGTCTCGGAGCCCGCTGCCGGCGCGCGGCCATCCGAGCCCGCAGGAACACCGGCCTGGCTCGTGAGCGGCAAACCCGATGCCTTCCTGACGTTGACTTGCTCGCGGGAAACGTCGGACTGGATGGGCAGGGTCTCGGCGGCATGGAGCACGGCGGCGGCAGGCAGGCATGTCGCCCAGGCAAGGAGGATTCGGGCCAAGACGCGCCCGGTTGCAAGCCACGGACGGGGGCCGCCGATCGTCGCGTCGGAAGAATGCGGGTTCATGGTTCTCGGTTCAGTCGAAACCTTGGGAGGGGAAAGGGATGCCATGGGCTATTGGACGCGCATGATGAACGTGAGGACATAGAAGGGCGGCAGGACGTTGCGGGGCGCACCCGAGCCCGCAACCTGGGAGACGAAGGACGGCAGGGTGAAGGAGTGACCGTGCCCTCCGTCCTCGGACGTCGTGACCGTGTCTAACGTCGAGTTGGCAGGCCCTCCGCCGACGTCCTGATGGGCATTCATTTTTCCATCGTCCGCCACTTGGTAAGCATGCGGGCCATCGGCACCCTCGCCGGTCTGTGCACGCAACCGCGCGGAATGCCCATGCCTCGGGAGTTCGCTGGGCCGATGCGAGTAAGTCTCCGTACCCGCTGCCGACCAAGGCGCGTTCGGAGTTCCCGCCAAGGTCGCGAATAACCACCCCACGACTTCCTGGGGAGATGCGGCAGTGGGCCCGATGTCAGCCGACATTACGAACCGGCCCCGGAGGTCGGGCGTGCGAACCCCGGCCACGATCGAGCCATCGCACAAGACCCAGCCCGGTGGCGGCTGGGCACCGGTCCACATCAGGATCGTTCCCACCGGCGCCATGCCCAGTCCATTCAACCCACCGGCCTCGGCGTTGCCTTGGACCGTCACGTTGCCACTCACCGCCAAGCCCGAGGATGCAATGGATCCCGCCACGTCCAGCGGGACCGTGGGGTTGGCCTTGTTGATGCCGACGTTGGGCCCGTTCGCGGACACCCGGGGTTGGCTGTCCGAGCCCACGATGTTCCGGGCCGACCTCGCGCGGGTGGATAGCAAGGAGTAGGCCCCGGCCACCAGCCGCGTCCTCGGTGCCACGGTCAGCCAAACGTCCTGCACGCCTGCCCCCTTGACCGAGACCTCCAAGAAACGGTCGGAGGCGTTTGACGACTCAAAGACCGACGCCAGCGATGGACGAGGCTCGTTCGCGTACACGGAGCCCTCGCCCAGCATGACCGCGAACCGTCCGTCCCTCACGGTCATCGTCTGTTGCTCGCTCCACAACAAGCCGCCTCCGATCAGGTTGTTCCACACCCGAAACACCGCCACGTAGTTGACCGCATTCGTTGCGCCCAACGGTTGGCCCGTCGGCCCCACCAACCTCCCCTCGAAGGCAAGGACGTCCGGGGGGCGCGGCACCGGTTGCCCAAGGACCACAGCCACGCCAGACGTCCCCCACAACCCAAGGAGGAACCCAACAAGGCACCGAAGAATCTGGAATCGCGCTTTCATAGGCATGGTTCGAGTTACGAGAAGCCGAATACGGGTCACGGGACTCGGACGATATACGCCAGCACGTAGTAGGGCGGCATGTTGTCCAAGGGCCTTCCTCCACCTTCAGCCGAAGAACCCGTCTGGGAAAAAGAAACGGTGTGAAAGTGCCCGGAGGCGCCCGTCGTGGAGATGGTAGTACGAACGTTGGCGGAGATCTCGTTCCCGCTGGCTATGATCGCTCTTGGGTCGAAGGCAGGCTTATAACTGTCCCAGAACCGGTGCGCTTCTCCCAAAAAGAGATGTCGATGCCCCCAGGGGGTGTCCGTGAGACCCCTCACCGATGGAATCGAATGGGCATGGGCTGGAAGCTCAGCAGGCGTCAGCACATGTTGCTCCGCACCGCCAGTTTGACCCACGGCCCGGGCCGTCAGGAGTGCGCCCGCGCCGGACCCCAGGACAAACCTGCCACGCAGGTCCGGCGTCCTGAACCCGTTCACGATCGTTCCATCACACAGCGCCCAGCCCTGCGGCTTGTCCACCACCGTACCCGACCACAAAATCACCGAGCCGACCGGCGCCGCCCCACTGCCCGTCCAATTCCGAGCCGTAGCGACCCCGCGCACGTCTGCATTGCCACCCACACGGATCGCCCCGGATGCCTTTGCCTGCCCTGCCACCTGCAAGGCCGCCACCGGGTTGGTCACATTGATCCCAACCCTCGTCTCCACGATCGAGATCACGTTCGCGCCGCCGCTGTTCACCAACCGGTCCGCCACCATGGCATGACCGCTCACCAAGGCGTACGCACCGGGCACCATCCGAACCCTCGGCGTCATCGTGGAATCCGATCGGCCTGGCCCAACCGCCTTCACCGTCGTCTCAAGGAATCGGTCCGATGCCGTGGACGATCGGAAGACGGTCGCCAAGGACGGACGCGGCTCGGTCCCAAAGGCCCCGCCCCTGCCCAACTGGATGCTGTACCTGCCCCCGTCCACCGTCACCGTCTGCTGCTCCGACCAGATCAAGGTCCCGCCGCTCGACGCGTCAAAAATCCGGAAAACCACGTCGTAGTTCCTCGGTTCCGTCCTTCCCAAGGGCTCGCCGTCGCCATTCACCAACGTCCCTTGATACGCCACAAAGTCGGGCGGAGTCGGGCCTTGGCCCTGCAAGCGTGCGGGGTTCAGGGTCAGCGCCAGCAGCAGCATCAGCACCAGCGTCAGATGCCCCAACGCAAGCCGAACCTCGGCTTCCATCCTCTTTGTCGTCGCTTCCATCATCACCTCCTCACTCCTCTCTTCTCACTCCTCAGTTCTCTCCTCGCCCGCTCATGGCACCGTCAGCGCCGCCACATCCGAGATCCGGTTCAACGTGAACGGCCCCGAAACCCGGAACTCCCGCGTGTCCGACGTCCCGCCCGCACGCGCCAACCCCACCACCCGGATCGTCTCGATGTACCAGCCGCTCACCCGCTGGCCCGACGTCATCGCAAACACGTTCGCCGGCGGCGGCGTCACCCGCAGCGTGATCTCCCTCCGGATCCCGTAGGACTCCATCCCCCGCGCCACCTGCGTCTTGAACGTCGGGTCCAGGTTGTCGTGGTCCGGGTGGTACGTGTGCAGGAACGGGTTCGACGCATGGTCCGCAAAGTCCGTCTCCACCACCGTCGTCAACGTCGCCGCCTCCCCGAGCCGGCCCGAGAACGTCCACGGCGCGTTCCCCTTCCTCCACGGCAGGTTGCTCGTGCTGATCCGGCGCGCCTGCCCCAGCATCGCGGGCGACAACACCTCCTCCGACGTCGTCACCACCTGGTTCGTGAACGCATCAAACCCATGAAACACCTGCTGCAACAGCGTCGCCCGCCCGCCGCTCCCCGCGTTGTGCACGATCAACCGGACCGGATACGTCCGCGGTACGTTCGCCCCCGCCTCCTCCATTGGCAGCGGCGTCACCCCCTCCGGCAACGGCTGCGGTTCCCCCACCGTCGTCGCCTGGGCGGCCAGCCGTTGCAACGCCGGCAGGTACGGCTCCACCCGGTTGATCTCCGCCGTGCCCACCCACAACCCCGAGGTCGCCGCCACCCGCGCCGTCACCGGCAGCTCCACACGCGAAAACCCCAACGAATCCGTCAGCCGCAGCACCCCCGCGTAAAGCGATCCCTCCGCCCCCGTCATCGCCGTCCGGTTCAACCCCAGCACCACCTCCACGTCCGACCCCGGCTGCCCCATCGGCAGCAAGGTCACCGTCCGCGCCGTCCCCACCGACAACTCCGAGTAGTCGTACGTCAGGTCCGTCTGGTTCAACGCACCCCGAAGCTGCAACGGCGGCACCCCCGTGATCACCGCCTGCCCCGTCGGCGGCGTCTCCGACGCCACCAGGTTCAGCGTCACCGTCAACGTGTTCGTCGTCAGGTTCCGCAGCCGGAAGTTCGACGCCACCAACCCGTCTCCAAACTGCACCCCTCGCCCTCCCGTCGCCTCCAGCTCAAACGGCGCGAAGTACCGGTTGAACCTCGTCCCCGCACGCAACCAGTACGCCTGCCCGCGGTTCACCGTCTCGCTGCGCTTCGCGTACAACTGCGCCGGGCTCGGCGCACCCGTCTCGCCGCCCCGGTAGAAAAACACGTCCGCCTGTTGCAGCTCCGCCGACGGCTCCACGAAGTCCATCCACGTCGGCGCACCCGTCGGCACCGTCGGGAACCCAATGAAGTTCAGCCCCGTCGTCGTCCACTGGTACGACGGCGCCACCGGCTTCCCCTTGATGCTCCATGCGTACGTCGCCGTGTCCGCCGACACCCGCACCAGGTACGCCGCGTTCGGCACCAATCGCGCCAACGTCCCCTCCCCCGTGTTCCGGTTCCAGTGCCGCCATTGCCCCGAGTCCGCCAACGGCTCCTGCGGCGACGTCACGAACTGCACCGTCGAGACCGGCGGCGCCCACATCCACACCTCCATGATCGGGTTGGTTAGGTCCGGCGCGACCCACGACTGCAACGTCTCGTGCGACGCGTCCACGTGCAGGTACACCGCGTTCCACCCCGCCTTCAGGTTCAGCGTCTGCGTCACCCACTGCGCACGCGTGGGCCATGCCACCAGGGTGAGCAAAGCGATCAGGCCGATCGGTCGGATCCGGCGGATCTGACGGATCCACCAGATCACCCCCACCCCCCCGCCGCTCCCATGTGCCTCGCGCTCGTTCTTCATAGCTTCCTGTAGAGATACCATTCCGGTTGCGGCACCAGCCGTTGCAGCGTCCCCACCGGCGTCCCGCCCGTCGTGCCCCCGAACACCAGCACCTCCGTCGAGGTCCATGCCGCCAACGGGCCCGTCCGCGCCAAAGGACCCCCAAGCCCGCTCAACGCCCTCCACTCCCGCGTCACCGGGTCGTACGCCGCAGGGCCCGACACGTCCCCGCCCGCATTCGCCCCGCCCACCACCACCATCTCGCTCCCCGTCCACACCGCCGCGTGGCCCGACCGCGCCAACGGCGCGTTCGTCATCGACACCGTGCTCCAGTCGCCGCACCCAAGGCAGTACGCACCGCCGTCCCCCAGCGTCACCCCGCCCGCCGTCCCACCCCACCCGATCATCCGGTCCCCCGCCCACACCGCCGTGTGCCCCACACGCCCCATCGGCGCGTTGGC
>CAIRNV010000183.1 GCA_903880005.1 uncultured Verrucomicrobiota bacterium
AAGGCACGCAACAGGTCCACGTCCGTTCCACCCTCCACGTACAGGACATGCCCGGTTTCCCGCGCCCTCACGTAATGCTCGGCCCCGAAGTGCTTCAGCGCGTTCGTGATGTCCGCCTTCTTGGCGAGGTTCTCCGTCTCGCCTCCCAGGATCAGCGTGAGGTGGGTCGCCAGCGCCTCGCGCAAGACCACCTCCGAGTGCGTCACCATCACCACCTGGCACCCGTTCCGGTGCGCGACGTCCCGGAGCAGCACGTACACCTGCTGCTGCCTCAGGATCTCCAGGTGCGCATCCGGCTCGTCGATCAACAGCACGCTGCCCTTGTGCGAATACAGGTGGGCGAAGATCAGCAGCATCTGTTGAAAGCCACGGCCGGACAACGACAGGTCCAGAGCGCCGCCCACCCCTTCCTGCTCGTAAGACAAGTCCACCGCGCCCACCTCGTTCTCCACGGGAACGGTCATGCGCACCCGAAACAGCCGGCGCATCAGGTCGGTGACCTCGGCCCAATCCGTCACGCTCCGTTGCCGCACCATCAGGCAGAGATTTCTGACCACCTCCGCCGTGCGCCCCAATCCAAGGTTGTAGTTGATACGGTTGGGCTGGATCACCGGCTCGTCCGAGGAAGTCCCGGACATCGGGTAAAGCAACGAGACGTCCAGCCTCGACGCCGCCTCCATCGCGTCCGCCACGGCCAAGGTCTCGGGCGTGGGCTGGCAATAGAGGATCTCGTCGCTCGAATGATGCGTGAAGGTCATGGTGACGGGCACCGGCCGCCCCCCCACGTCCACTGCCACGGTGATCCGCAGGTCATTGCCAGCCTTGAGATCGTGCCAGAAATGCCGCGTCTTGGGCACCGGCACCGACACGATCCCGAGGCGATTCAATGGCTTGCCCAAACGTTTCTCCGCCTTGGAGCCCTCCGACTCCGCCCGCCACGTCCGCAGCCCGATGCTCCACAACGCGATGGCCTGCAAGGCACTCGTCTTGCCGCAGTTGTTCGGGCCAATCAGCACGGCCGGATGATCCAACTCAATGCGCTGGGCCTTCCCAAAGCGCTTGAAGTTCTCGATCTCGACGTAGTGCAGCAACTTCATGGCCTCAGGGTGCGGACCCCTCGTCGAAAGACAATCACTCCGCTTCCTCCACTTCGCCCTCGCTCGCCGCCGCCCATGCAGCCCAGGCCTCCTCCCCTTTCCGGCAGGGCGGCCCGGAAAAAGAACGGCATGGCCTCGATCTGTCGTTGGGTCCACCCAACCGGGGCGACCTCCCATGGCCGGGCGAAGCTGTGCCATGGCTCAGGTCGAGATTGAGCGGGCCTTGGGCCAACCCCTGAAGCGGCACATCGATCACGCCGCGCTTGCCGATTCCACTCGCGAGCTGGGAGAGGTACTTCTGCCAGTGGATGTCCTTGCCGTCCTGGTACCAGACGACGCCCGGCTTCTGAAACGTGCCCGCCTGGGTGGCGTGGAGGACGCCGAACCGTTGCGGCACGTCGAGCGCGTGGGTGCGGTCGTAGTCCCTCGGATTGCCGGCGAACCAGCCGGAGCCAACAGCCTTGGTGGCGGCAAGGGCGTCGGTGGGATCCAAGGCCACCGGGGAACCGTCGTACGTAAGCCCATCCACGCTGGGCATGCGCCGCATGATCCGCGTTTCGAGAGCTCTTTCTGAAATGTCCGCAGTCATGCGGCTTCGGGCAGTGCGATCCAGCCGTGCGCATGCAAAGCAGCCGCCGCTCGTTCGATCTGACGCGGTGTGAACTGCCTCTTTCGTTCGTTCCAGGCGTGGGTCGCCTTCACCAAAC
>CAIRNV010000184.1 GCA_903880005.1 uncultured Verrucomicrobiota bacterium
GGGACGGCCACCGAGTCGCCCGTGCCCACCCTCCCGCCGTTGGGGGTGCACAAGACGCCCTTCAGGGTCCTTCACCCGGGCAAGTCGCGGACCAACCTCGTGGCGCTGGACCTCTCGCTCCAACGCGGCAGGACGACGTTGGCCCGGCGCACGTTCAAGCTGGGGCTCGTGTCGCCCGAGGCGACGCGACGTGAGACGTTCGTGAGCGAGATCGACGGCTCGGTCCAGTACTACGGGTTCGTGCCTTCACGCCCAATGCCGGGCGACGCGGGGCGGCCCGGCCTTGTCCTGAGCACGCACGGCGCGGGCGTCGAGGGCATGGGGCAGGCGGCCTGCTACGCGCCCAAGACGCGCTTGCACATCGCCGCCCCCACGAATCGGAGGCCCTTCGGCTTTGACTGGGAGGACTGGGGCCGACGCGACGCCATCGAGGTGCTCGACCGCGTGCAGCGCTTGTACGAAACGGATCCGTCGCGGACCTACCTGACGGGGCATTCGATGGGCGGGCATGGGACGTGGCAACTCGGGGCGACCTACCCCGACCGGTTCGCGGCGTTGGCCCCCAGCGCTGGTTGGATCAGCTTCGCCAGCTATGGCGGGGGGCGCCGCGCCGCGCCCTCGAACGAGGTCCAACGCCTGATCCAACGGGCGTGGACGCCCAGCGACACCCTCGCCCTCGCCACGAACTACACGCACCACGGGATCTACATCCTCCACGGGGATGCCGACGACAACGTGCCCGTGACCGAGGCACGGACGATGCGCGAGGTGCTGGGGACTTTTCACCGTGACTTTGCGTGGCACGAGCAACCGGGCGCCGGGCATTGGTGGGGCAATCAATGCCTCGATTGGCCGCCCATCTTCGACTTGTTCGCGCGGCGTCGCATCCCGTCTCCCCACGAGGTCCGCCACCTTCGCTTCGTCACCGCCAACCCCGGCGTCTCCGCCCGCTGCCAGTGGGCCTCCATCGAGGCGCAAGTCCACGCGTTGTCCCCTAGCCGCGTCGATCTCGAATGGGACGCACCGTCGCGTCGGATCGTCGGGACGACCGAGAACGTCGCCCGCCTGGCCCTCCACCTCGATGTGCTCCCGCCGGGCGCGTCCCCGACGGTTTCGCTCGACGGGCAGGTTCTCACGAACCTTCCGGCCGCGCCCACGACGGGATCGAAGGCCAGGCCAACGCCCGTGTGGCTTGAACGCGGCACCGGGGCCTGGACGGTGGCCGGCCCGTCGCCCCGGGCGCACAAGGGCCCGCATCGCGCCGGTCCGTTCAAGGAGGCCTTCGCGCACCGGATCCTCCTTCTCTACGCCACCGGCGGCACGGCGGCCGAGAACAACTGGGCGCTCGCCAAGGCGCGTTTCGACTCCGAGAGCTTCTGGTACCGCGGCAACGCCAGCCTCGAGGTGTTGCCCGACACGGCCTTCGACCCGCGCCGTCACAAGGACCGCGGCGTGATCCTGTACGGCAACGCCGACACCCATGCCGCCTGGCGACTGTTGCTGGCGGACAGCCCGATCCAGGTGCGGCGGGGCTCCGTGCGCATGGGCGGGCGCGAGGTCCGGGGCGACCAGCTCGCCTGCCTCTTCCTCCGGCCGCGCCCCGACAGCGACACCGCCTCCGTCGGGGTCGTCTCGGGCACGGGACTGGAGGGCATGCGCCTTTGCGATCGCGTCCCGTACTTCATGGCGGGCGTCGCGCTCCCGGACGTCACGGTGTTCGGGCCCGAGACGTTGTCGAGGGGGACGGCGGGCGTGCGCGCCACCGGGTTCTTCGGGAACGACTGGTCCGTCGAGCGCGGGGAGTTTGCCTGGTCGGATGAGCCTCGTTGAACCGGACCCAACCGGAGGACGGGCAGCCATGAACCATCCATCTCAACCCAGGAGCCGCGCGGCGTCGTCGGCATGGTTCGCGGAGGCCCTGGGCCATTTTCCGGGGGGCGTGAACTCGCCGGTCCGAGCCTTTCGCGCCGTGGGAGGCGACCCGTTCTTCGCGGTTTCGGCCTCGGGCTCCCGAGTGCGGACGGCGGATGGCGACGAGTTGATCGACTACGTGGGGACATGGGGGCCTGCGATCCTGGGCCATGCGCATCCCGTGGTGGTGAAGGCGGTGCAGGAAGCGGCGGCGCGCGGTACGAGCTTTGGCATTCCCAACCCGTTGGAGGTGGAACTGGCCCGGCGGGTGAAGGCCCGGTTCCCGTCCGTGGAGACGCTGCGTTTCTGCAACTCGGGCACGGAGGCGTGCATGTCGGCCATCCGGCTGGCGCGGGGGTTCACGGGGCGGGACGGGATCGTGAAGTACGACGGCTGCTACCACGGCCATGCCGACTCGCTGCTGGTGGAGGCGGGCTCGGGTGCGTTGACCCTGGGAACCCCGGACTCTGCGGGCGTGCCGGCTGCGCTGGCACGGTTGACGCACGTGCTGCCCTTCAACGACGTGGAGGCGCTTGAAGACCTGTTCCGGCATCGGGGCGACGACCTTGCAGCCGTCATCCTGGAGTTGATCCCGGCCAACGCCGGGCTCTACGTGCCACGCCCGGGCTTCCTCGAGACCTTGCGCGACCTGTGCACGCGGCACGGTGTGGTGTTCATCGCCGACGAGGTCATGACAGGTTTTCGACTCGCTCCGGGGGGAGCCCAGGAACTTCTGGGCGTCCGCCCCGACATCACGTGCCTTGGGAAGATCATTGGCGGCGGCCTGCCCGTGGGCGCGTTCGGGGGACGGTCCGACATCATGGAACGGCTGGCGCCCTTGGGGCCGGTGTACCAGGCGGGGACCCTGAGCGGCAACCCGCTCGCCATGGCGGCAGGCATCGCCACGCTGGATGAGCTCGAAAGGGTCAACGGCCATCGTCGCCTCGAGGAACTCGGCACCCTCCTGGACCAAGGGATGGCCGACGCGGCGCGTGAGGCGGGCGTCCCGATCCATTGGCGACGTGTCGGCTCCATGTTCTGCGCGTACTTCACCGACCACCCCGTTTGGAACCTGACGGACGCACTGCGCAGCAACCGGGAGCAGTTCGCCCGCTTCTTCCACGGCATGTTGGGCGAGGGGATCTACTTCGCTCCGAGCCAATTCGAGGCCGGGTTCCTCTCCACGGCCCACACGCCCGACGACCTGCTGGCAACGATCCAAGCCGCGCGCCGGGTCCTGGCGCGATGGTAGATGGATCCTGGCCCCGTCGTCGGGATCAGCCGCCGGGCTTCCATGCCCGGGCATTCCATGGTTAGCCTCGGCGCATGATTTCCCGCTGGTGGTGGTGCTGGTGCCTTCTGTTGCCCGTGACCGGGTGCATGACGGTGGTCAAGGAAGGGGGCGGACAAGACGCCGGGACCCTGTCAATGCGCGTCCGTCGGCAAGCACGCACGGCGTCCGGCGCGTGGAAGGCCGACGAGCGCCCGGTCTCGTGGGAGGGGCGCCGCACGGCGGTCATCGTCTGTGACATGTGGGACGACCACTGGTGCAAGTCGGCGTCGTCGCGCGTGGGCGAGTTGGTGGCGCCCATGAACCGTTTCCTGGCGCATGCCCGTTCGCAGGGCGCATGGGTCATTCATGCCCCGAGCAGCGTGACTCGCTTCTATGAGGGAACGGCGGCCCGCGATCTCGCCCGCAAGGCACCCTACTCCCCCACCCCCGTCCCCTTGGCCACGGCCGAGCGATGGGGCACGCGCTGGTGCTGGACCGATGCCTCCCACGAGGGCGTCCTGCCCATCGACGACACGGACATGGGCTGCTCGTGCGAGGGCTCCAAGTGCACCGTGCGCGAGGCATGGACGCGCCAACACCCGGGGATCGAGATCCTGCCGGGCGACGCGTTGACGGACGACGGGCAAGAGGCGTGGAACCTCCTCCAGTCACGGGGCATCGAGCACGTCGTCCTGTGCGGCGTCCACCTGAACATGTGCGTGTTGGGACGACCCTTTGCCATCCGGCAAATGGTGCGCCTTGGGAAGGACGTCGCGTTGGCCCGCGACCTGACGGACACGATGTACAACCCGGAGCGCCCCCCGGGCGTGGATCACTTCACGGGCACGGACTTGGTGGTGGGACACGTCGAGAGGCACTGGTGCCCGAGCTTCGACAGCAGCGATTGGGTGGGTGGGCGGCCGTTTCGGTTCGCGGCTGACCGGCGGGCGCGGTAGGCCGCGACGGAATCGCACCGGCCAATCCAGGGCGTGGCGCGGTCAAGCAAGGCCCCGCCAACGCCGGATGCTCCATTCCACGCACAGGAGCCCGAGGACGGCGGCGAGCCACGGCCAGAGATCCCAGAGGGGATGCCGACGCAACTCGACGGCGGGAGGGGGCACGTCGGCGAGGATGCGTGCCACGCCGGCGGGCGGGTTGGTGCGGACGTCGAGCA
>CAIRNV010000185.1 GCA_903880005.1 uncultured Verrucomicrobiota bacterium
CTCGAACTGGTACTGGGTGGGATCGCCCAGGGTGATTGCCTGATAGAGCCAGCTTAGGACCGGGCCGGATACCTTGCTGGGACGACCACTACGGCGCCCTTCCTGCAAGGCGTCCCAGCCGCCACGTCGATACCAACTGAGGCAGTCAAAGACGCGGTGCACCGCTACGCCAAAGGCTCTGGCAACCGTTGCGATAGACTGGCCACGTTGAACGGCGGCCACCACCGACTTTCCGAAGCTCGAAGCGTTGACGTTCACGGTGGGTCCCCTCTGCTTTCTTGGTCGTCTTACCTAGCATTCCATTCATCATGCATACTACGCTTAGAAACGCACGTACTTTCGCAAAGATTGATAGTCGGCCTTGCCGATCGTCTCGGCAATTCGCTCTAGGGCGTCGGAATCCCTAAATGTATCACCACCATCGAGAAAGAGCACATACCGTCCCTTGCATAGCGCTGTTGCCTGACTCACAGCATAGTAGATGCCCTTGTCTGTTGCCACTGTAATGGATGCCGGACGCCCTGTCTTGTGAAGCTCCTCAATCGCTCCGCCACTGGATCCACCGGCTTTGACGATGTATTCATAATTAGTAGCATCCCACACGAAACCGGACTCCGGACGTAATTAGAAAATTTGGTTGAGCCTATGGGCCCCATGTCACAAGACATGGGGAAAATGAAAAACATAAACTTAACCGCGTCGAAGCCGGCGGTTCTCAAGCAGCCTTGCAACCGGATTCCGGCCCATGCCCTTTCCAAGCTTGTTCGGGAGCATGATTCCGAACGAGACGCCCGATCCTTCTCCCACTGGAGCCACGCCCTAACCCTCCTCACCTCCAAGTCCATCCATTGCTTTGGGCTCAACGACCTCTGCGACCAGACCTACATCCACTCCGGCGTCTTCCGCTCCATTCGAGGCGCCACCCCAGCCCATCGCAACACCCTCTCCCATGCCAACAAGACCCGCCCCTCCGCCATCGGCGAGGGCTTGTTCTGGGAGACCCTGGGCCACCTGACGAGCGTGGCCCCCGGGTTCGGCAAGCGCTCCTACCCCGGCAAGCTCGGCAGGATGCGCAAGGCCATCCACATCATGGATTCCACCGTCATCGAGCTCTGCGCCAACTGCATGGACTGGGCCAGGCATCGTCGCCGCAAGGCCGCCGCCAAGGCCCATGTCCGCCTCAACTTCGAGTCCCTCCTGCCTGGATATGTCGTCGTCGACACCGCCCGCGAGTCGGATGTCCGCCGTGCCCGGGAGCTCACTTCCGGCCTGAAAGAGGGGGAAATCGTGGTTTTTGACCGGGGCTACACGGACCACGGGCACTTCGCGGACCTCGGCGAGCGAGGGGTGTCGTGGGTGACGAGGATGAAGGAGGGCACGACCTACACCGTGGTGGAGCGGCGCGAGGTGAGCGGGCGGGTGCACGAGGACGAGGTGATCGACCTGAGCAACGGGACGCGGTGCCGAAGGGTGCGGGCGACCGTGGAGGTGGACGGGGAGGACCGGGAGATGGTCTTCCTGACGAACCACCTTGAATGGAGCGCGGACACGGTGACGGAGCTGTACCGGGCACGATGGCAGATCGAGGTGTTCTTCAAGCAATTGAAGCAGACGTTGAAGCTGAGCGACCTGATCAGCTACTCGGCCAACGGGATACGCTGGCAGATATGGATGGCGCTGCTGTTGCACCTGCTGATGCGTTACGTGGCGTGGGTAAGCCAATGGGCGCATAGCTATGTGAGGTTGTTCGCGATGGTGCGGGGAGTCCTGTGGCAGCGGATCGACCTGTTGAAGCTTCTGGAACGCTATGGGACAGGCAAGGGCAGCTACAAGAACCTTGCGACGCCGGCACAGGCGTATTTGCCGGGGATGACGTGAAGTCCATGGGACAGCACGACGACGAAAATGGCGGATTTAGGTAACGGGCCAAATATCTAAATCAAAAAGTCTCACGAGGGACGGAAAACACGGGAACGCCCATGTTTTCCGACAAAGCATCGCGTCCAGACCCCCCGGTTTTAGGGGCTATGGGATGCTACTGA
>CAIRNV010000186.1 GCA_903880005.1 uncultured Verrucomicrobiota bacterium
GTTGGCGAGGCTCTCGCCGGACAAGGGCTTGGGCGAGCAGGTGCCTATTGCGTCGCTCAGCATGGATGCGGCGAGTGGGTAACGACCCATGGGCGGAGGCTATCGGCATGTTGGACCATGGCGAGCCGGTAGTTTCCCGGGCACTGCTTCCATGGGTCTCGTGGGGCTGGGCGAGTGCAATGGGGTGGGAGGCATCCTGATCCCCGCGTAAACCGTTCTTCGTGTGATGATAAAAACAGCGTCTCGTTCGGCGATCCCGTGAGTCAGGAAGCTGGGAATGCCTCACACGAAGCCGCTTGCCCAGCATGGATCAGCGGCGGGATGCCGCTGCCACCCTGCCCCGCTGCATGCGGAAGGCTCACCTCAACCCTAGCGCGACGTTCCGATGCCCTTGCTCGACGTTCCGATGCCCTTGCTCGACGCTCCGATGGGCTTGCTCGACGTTCCGATGCCCTTGCGCGGCGTTCCGATGCCCTTGCGCGATGTTCCGCGACGTCGGCACACGATGGTTTCGTTGTCCCCCCAGGAACCGCCGTTGGAGCCCGTCCGGATTGTAGGCCGCGTGCCCTCACGCGGCGGCAACGATGCCGCACCTCCGTGCCCCGGGGGCAGAGTGGCAGAGGCGTCTTGCTGCTGGAGGTGACCCCGCCAGAGCCGAGACGGCTCTGCCACGTTTCAGCCGGGTGAGGGCACCCGGCCTACAACCCTGACCGGCTCATTCCAACCTCACTCGCCGGGTGAGGTCTCTGGTGGATTCCACAGGGCCTCTTTGCCTTGATGGGACGACCATTTCCCTGCCGTGAAGCCCTCTTCGACCCCCGTTTTCGGGTTCAACCTGCGTGTCCGGCACGGGCCCGGGCTTCTGCAAGCCGCACCGCCCGGGCATGGCACGCCTGGGGCATCGGCTCCATCACGTTCAGCAACGTCGCCATCGCGCCGCAATCGGTGGCATGGGCCCGGACCGCAGCCTCATAGGAATTGCGGTTCTTGGTGCACACCAACGCATAGGGCCGGCCCGTTTCGTCCGTCACGCAGTCCATGTCCAGTCGTTGGCTCGTCCCCTGCATGCTCACATGGATGCGGCGGTGTTGCGCCGCCTTGAGCCTCAAGACGCGCTCCTTGGGGTCCCGCATGAAGGCCTGCAACACACGGCAGTCCTCGCAATGACAGCCCAGCTTGGCGTCCCGCCGCCAATCGGTCGGTGCAACAGGTGGATGCCCGCTCCGTCTCAGCAGGGCGTCGGCTGCATCGACCCAAAGCACCTCGGCCGCCTCGTCGCCCGCGCAGCACCCACCGGGGCGTTCGTGCATCCGCACCAACACGGGCACCGTCAACGTCACCGGCTCCATCAATCCCGTCCCAAGGAAGAGACGCGCGGCCTTGACGCGGAGTTGGGTTGCGCCCACCGCCGCAAGGAACGCGAGCGCTTCATCCACGGTGGACGCCTCCAGCAATGGCTCCTTGGGAGGCAGCCATTGGGCCAATGGCCGCTCCCGCCTTGCCTCGGCCGCCAGCCCGGGAATGGCCTCCATCAAGGCGGCCGCCGCCTCGCCCAACACCTCGCGCGCGGCCCCGCCTTGGAAGGCCGATTCCGTCCGGGCCAACGCGCCCAGCAACCTCACCACCGCCGCCGAGCGTTCCTTGAACACCTCCCGCACGAATGTCAGCAACGCCTCCCGCGAATCCTCGGCCCCCAACAACTCCATCGCCCGCACCGCGACGTTGGCGTCCGTGCCATGGTCCCCATGGAGGAAGATGGGCAGGAAATCCCGGATCAACGCCGCATCCCCGAGCCGCGTCAGCGCTTGCAGCATCCGCTTCCGTGTCAACGCCGGGTCCGGCCGCCACCAGGCCACGCGGTTCAACTCCTCGTCCCAGCCCTCCACGATTTGCCGGGCCACCAGGCCCGCAGCGGGGTCACATGAATCCAGTCGTTCCTCCAGATGGGCCACGGCTGGCGCGGGCCCCACCTGCATCAAGACCGTCATGAACCGCGCCTGCGGCCACAGCAGGACGGCCGCACGATGGTACGCGCGCTCGTAGGTGGCGCCCTCGTTGCCCGTGGCCTCCATCAGGCGTTGCTCGTCCGGCGGCTCATGATCCAGCGCACCGGCTGGCAGCAACTCCCTTTCCCCCATGGGCAACTGCCCGAACTCCATCAATCGTCCGCTCGCGTTCACCCAGCCATCCACCTTCAACGACGTTTCCTGTGGCTCGATGATCTCGAAGCTGTCGTCCTGGACGCCCGCGACCTCCTTCATGCGCATCTCACGACCCCAGCGCGCCCCCTCGCCGTAGCCCGAGCCGTAATCGTTCACGATGGCACCGCCGGTTTCCTCGATGTGGACGATGCCGAGGTGCACCGCGCAGTCCGCCAGCCTCGCCGCCTCGCGAAGCACCTGTCCTCGCGCCGCGTCGGCGCCCTTCAACGTCCCAAACGAGAGCCCGGCCGGGCTGTACTGATGCTCCAGAAGCCATGCCAGCTTCGGGGGTGGATTGTCGCTGCCGAAGGCGGCCCGGAGCCCGGCCGCCACCTGTTCCACCTGCTGGGCGTAGCCGGGCACGCCCGGCGCCGCGCCCGCCTCTTCTGGCTGCACCAGGTTGAACACAAGGCACACCCGATGCCCCTTCGTCACCGGCCGCACCTCGTGCTCGCAATCGGCATAAAACGCGGCGAACCGAATCTCCGTGAACTCCCGCGCTGCCATGTCCACCACCGCCTCCCGCCCGCCATGTCGGACCACCAGCTCGCCGCCCTCGTGCTCCGAAGGCAACACCACCACCAAGGTCCCGAACATCCCCGGCGTCTTCTCCGTGTCGCGGTGTGCCTTGAAGAAACCGCCCGTCTCGTACACCAGCAGCTTGTACAGCTCGGCCTTCACCGAAACGCCGTCGCACCCCAGCCCCGCCACCACCCGGCCAACCACTTCCGGAAACACCTTCAACCACGCCGCGCCACCCACTCGCACCTGGTCCGCCGTCAACTGCCATGTCCGGCGCACCGACTCGTCGATCAACGTGTGCTCCCCGCGCCCATAGGGAGCCCGCGCCGCAACGGCCATCAACTGTGCCACCTGCGACGCCGGCACCGGGAACGCCAATGTCCCCACGCCTTCCACCTCCACCCGCGGCATCGGCATCTCCAGAGCCCCCTGCGTGAAGTATTCCCCCGGCCGAATCACCCCCTTCAACACCGCCTCAAGGTCCTCCATGTCCCCGTTGTACGGGATCTGGATGCGCTCGTTCGCCATGGGGTCACCGTGTGACGCCGACTCATTTTCGTGGAGCCAAAAAACACGGGCGTCCGGAGGCCCCGGCGGCGTCAGGAACAACAGGTCCAAGGTTCCCTCCCTTCGCTCCCGGCCCACCCCATCCGACCCACCCCACCGCCCTGAGCCGGAACGATTCAGTTGGATCGGTCGTGCTTGCTTGATCTTCTTTCGCAAGAGCTTCGTCCTTCGCTCGTTACGGGCCTGGAACTGGCCCGCGCCTCGCTCACTCCTCGTCTTGCGAAAGAATCTGCGGCGCAATCACTTCCCTCCCAACTGCATCGTTCCGGCTTAGGGCCACGGCCTAGGGCCTCGATGGCCGCCGTCCCCACGCCAGGGGCATGGGGACGGCGACGGACCTCGCGACTATCGCTTGATGAGGCGGTAGTACCGGGCGTTGCCGGTCGCGGGGACCGAGACGGAGCCCGCGCCCGGAAGGGGCGAGGCAAGTCCGGAGACGGCGGACCATGGGGTCGTGGGGCCGAGGTCGGCCGCGGATTCGAGGGTGAACCCTGCGGCGGCGGCGTTCCACGAGAGGCCGAGGGAGGCAGCCCCCGGCGCGATGGCGAGGACCGGACGTTCGACCACCGGGTTGACCTTCACGAGTTGGATGCCGTTGACGGCGGGGTAGTAGGAGCCGCCCGAGCCCAGCCACTGGACGACGAGCGTGAGGGTGCCGTCCGCTGCGGGACGGACGTTGTCGAACTGGACGTAGTTGCCCTTTTGCCAGGTGCCCTCGGAGGTGTTGGTGACCCGTCGAAACGCGGGGGCAAGGCTGTAGTCAATCCCGGTCTCCCCTTGGGCGAAGTAGATGGGGTAGGAACCCGCGCCCGCGACGGAGAAGGACTCCTTGTAGTCGCCCTGGAAGTCGAACCCGAGGGTGTAGGCGAGGACGTGGTACGTGCCGGCCGGGACGGAGTCGAAGGTGAAGCTCACGGGCTCGGTCCCGGTGCCAAACATGATGAAGCCCTGCATGAGGTCGCCGTCGGCGTCGCCTTGGAAGCGGGAGCCGGAGGACCACTGGCCGGCGTTCGCGCCGCCGGGCGTGGAGACGGTCAGCGAGACCGGGCTGGGGTTTCCGGAGGCGTCCTGGAGCGCGACGGGGCCGGGTTGGCTGCCGGTGTTGTTCCAGTTCTCCTGCGGGATGGCCCCGGCGACGTCGTGGGGCGCGAGGGCCGTGGAGTCCTCGCTGACGTAGCCGCCGCCGGTGAAGTTGACGCCGATGAAGGGCTCGAGCGGCCCGGCATCGCCCGGGGTCACCGTGAGCGTCGCCGCGTTGCTGGGGGTGTCGATGCCGGCCACGGACACGACGACGTCATAGGACGCCTTGTTGTCGGCGGCGGAAAGGACGGGCGTGGTGAAGACAGGTCTCGTGGCCCCGGGGATGGGGGATCCGTTGCGGCGCCATTGGTAATAGACGGGCGATGTCATCGCCTTGGCCTTGACCGCAAAACGGGCTCGCCCGCCGGCCACGACGACGGCGCTGGAGGGCTGCGCCTCGAAGGCGACGACGCCGAGGTCGGGGTTGATCATGGTGCTGATGGCCGACCCCGAGAGGGGCGCGAGGCTTTCGGCGCCAGGGTCGAAGGCCCCGGATGGACGGGCTGCGACGGCGAGGTAGGCGTCGCCGCCGCCCTGCTTGAGCACGCCCCGGAGGAGGTAACGCCGGCCGGCCGTCAGGGTGGGGGTCGTCACGCCGACCCCGTCCGCGAACGGCGGGGCATGCAGCACGAGCTGGCCCAGGGACGAAAGGTTGGACTCCGTGGCGTCCGAGCTCAGGAAGACCTCGGCCTCGTCGTCGTTGTTGACGAGGAGGTCGAAGGAACCCGAGGCACCCGGCGTGTACCAAGCGGAGAGGCGGGTGATCATGTCGAGGAACGCGCCGGAACGAGGGATCTCAAACCCGCGCACGAATTGGACGCGGTCGGGCTTGTCTGGATACAGCGGGCTGTTGGACAGGTCGGCGAGGGTGTTGCCGGGGACGCCGAGCCACATCTCGCGCGTGGCCCAGCCGGAGACCTGCTTCCAAGCGGAGAAGGCCGCCTGGGTCCCGGTCTTGATGGCGGTTCCCACCGTGTCCGTGACGTCCGAGACGGTGATGGTGTAGCGGGTGCCCTGGGCCTGCGGGGCGGTGGCGAGCCGGAGGATGCGAGCGTCGAGCGGGTCCAGCGCGGCCCCGGTGACCGCAAGGGCCGGGGAGAACGCAAAGCGCGCGGGCAGCACGGAGCCGGCGGCGAGCGGGCGGGTGAAGACCAACGTCGCTTGGTTGAGCGAGGCCGAGCCAGCCACAGAGGCCACCTCGGGGGCGGGCGGCTTGGTGCCGGAGTCCGGCAAGGTGTCCAGTTGCGGCCCGGCCAAGGTCGAGTCGGTGCTCAGGACGAAGCGATCCAGGACCATGCCAGCCTCCCGGGTGCCGAGGGTGAGGATCACGGGGACCCCGACGTCCCCTGCTGCGACGGCGTAGGTGGCCGCCGGCTCCATGCGCCATGCGAACACGTTGTTGCCCGGCGCCATGGAGTTGTTGGAGTCGGTGCGGAAATACGTGGATGGATCCGACGGGGTCTCGAAGGCCCCGAAGGACGAGCCCAGCCACGAGCTGTTGGCGGTGGCGTTGTCCCCGGCCGTGCGCGACTCGTCGGCCTTCCAGCGGTAGTAGATCGAGTAGGTGCCCGCCGTCCGGAACACGAGCTGGTACTGCGCAAAGGAGTGGGGGGAATCGCCCGTGGAGTTGCTCCCGGAGGCGTAGAGGGCGGTGCCACCGACGGCGCTGACGATGTTGGAGGACACCCACGTCTCGGGCGTGCCTTGGAGCAGCGTGACGGGGCCGTCGGCGGACCAAGCCAGATGCGGCTCGCCTTGGCCTTGCGCGACCTGCGAGAGGCTGCCCGACAAGGCGTCAAGCTGCGCATCGGTGAGGCCGTCCTCGGTGCTGAAGACGAAGCGGTCGAAGATCATGCCGGCCTCGCGCGTGCCCACGGTGAAGGCCACGGGCGCGGCGAGCTCGGCGGCGCCGACGAGATAGGTGGCGTTGGGCTCCTTGCGCCAGGCGAAGGCATTGCTGGCCGGCGCCATCGAGTTGTTGGAATCCGAGCGGTAGAAGGCGGACGTGTCGCCCGGGGTGGAAAACGCACCGAAGGTGGCGCCCAGCCACGAGCTGTTGGCGGTGGCGTTGTCCCCGGCCGTGCGGGACTCGTCGGCCTTCCATCGGTAGTAGAGCCGGTAGGATCCGGCCGTGCGGAACTGGATGGAATGCTGGGCGAAGCTGTGGGGCGAGTCCGCGGTGCTGTTGTTGCCGCGGGCATAGAGGGCGACGCGTCCACCGGCGCCGACCACGTTCGAGAGGCCCCAGTTTTCCGGGGTGCCCTTCAGGAGGGTCGCCGTGGTGGCGCTGAACGCGACGTGGGTGGCGCCGGTGGCCTGGGCGTGGGTTCCGGCCCGGGCTGCGAGGGGGGACAAGGCTAGGAGGAGCGCCGCGCCCAGTTGCGCGGCCCAGCCTTGAAGCGGGTTCGTGGTTCGATTCATCGCATGTGGGATCCCGAGCACGTTGGCACGCCAGACCGACGCCCAACCTGGGACAGGTCGGAACCAACGACGGGTGCACATGCATTCCTGCGGGGGATCGCGACCTTTATAGATTGAACCCATGCGGTGACAAGGCGTTTGGCGCGGCCGGGCGATCCCGCGCGATCCCTCCCGCCAACGGAACCGTCGGGGCGGTCTGATCCGGCCTGAAATTGGTCTTCCATGCGATGGCCATGACGATAGCTTGCCTGAGCAATTCCCCGTTTCTTGTCCATGAATGCGAGCCCTCCCTCGACCGGCCATGCCGCAGGCGCGTCCCACGGCCATGAATCCACGGCGACACACGTGCCTAGCCGGAACGATGCAGTTGGATCGGTCGTGCTTGCTCGATCTGCTTGCGCAATCACTTCCCTCCCAACTGAATCGTCACGGCTTGGGCCTTGGATCCCGAGGCGACCGGCCACGGCGTGGCGGGCGTTCACCTTGATCGAGTTGCTGGTGGTGATCGCCATCATCGCGATCCTGGCGGGCATGTTGCTCCCGGCCTTGTCCAAGGCGAAGGAGCAGGCGAGCCGGACGGCGTGCCTGAACAACATCAAGCAGATGCTGTTGTCCACGCACCTCTACGTGAACGACTTCCGGGACTACCTCCCGTACACGTCGTGGAGCTCCGGGGCGTTCAACGTCCCGAACTGGGCCTACGAGCGGGTCAGCACCAATCGTCCCGACCACACCGTCGAGCGCGGCTTGCTGTGGCCTTACCACCAGACGCGCAAGCTGCTGTGGTGCCCGTTGGACCGCACCAACACGCCGTTGTTCCGCGCCCGGGAAATGAAGGTGTCCAGCTACATGATGAACGGGGCCGTTTCTGCCTATAGCACCGGCCCGCGCGGGAACTATACCACGTTCAAGCTCAGCGACTTCAGGCCCGACGCCATGCTGTTTTGGGAGGCGGACGAAAAGCAGCCCTCGAACTACGACAACGTCGCCAGCCGCCCGGACGAGGGCGTCACGCAGCGGCACAACACGGGCACCGTGATGGGCAACTTCGGGGGGCACACGGAGTACATGCGGTTCAAGACCTACTACCAGGAGGCGGGGATCGGCGGCTTCCGTGGCGTGCGCCCCGGCCGCTTCTGGTGCAACCCGGGCTCTCGCACCGGGGACTAGGTGGCGGCGACGGTTTCACCGTTCGTTTCAATTCCACGCCGGATGTTGTCTTCATGAACACCCTGACCCTGCTGGGCCGCACGGTTGCGCGAGTGCCGTGGGCGGCCCGTTTGATGAGTTCGCGTGATTCCCGCCGCCTTGGGCTGGGGCCGAGCCTGGGCGTCCTGCTGGGCCTTGCCGCCGCGTGCGGTGGCTGCGGCAAGGAGGACTCCGGCCCGCGCGTCGCCGAGAACCCGGGCCAGGCGGCGTCCCAGCTCGACGCGGCGTTTGGGAAGGCCCAGCCGGAGTTCCAAGGCGCGGCGCGGGCGGCGGCCGAGGCCTTGCGTTCGGGCGATTATCCGGCCGCCGTGGACTCCCTCCAGGCGCTCAAGGGCAGCCAATCCGTCACGCCCGAGCAGGGCATGGCGGTGCA
>CAIRNV010000187.1 GCA_903880005.1 uncultured Verrucomicrobiota bacterium
AGGGATTACACCATGGACCTGCTCGAGGGGCAACTCGGCAACGATGTCGAAGTCTTGAACCAAGGCGTGCATGGGCCGAGTTCCCGTGGCGACAAGGGCGGCAAGGGCGGCGGCTCCAACTATTCGTTCGCCGACGGCAGCGCTCGATTTCTCCGACATGGTCGTTCTCTGGCCCCCATCAATCTATGGGCGGTCACCGAGCGCTGGCGTGCGAACACAACCAGCATTGGAAACTAAAGTTCCGGTCCGCCCCCAATTGTGCTCAAGGCGACTTTGTGTGGGTCACCGGGAGCGGGTTTGCTTGGGAGGTTGAGGGAGAAGTTGGGGGGCGACGAGGTAGATGACGGCGGTGAAGTATTCGGCCGTCCGGCAACCATGGACCTTCCGTTTGACGGTCTGGATGATGCCGTTGAGCGCCTCGGCGGCCCCGTAGGTGACGCGGGTCTTCAGGTAGGCCAGCACGCCGTCCCCCTGCGCCCGGATGGTCTTGGCGGCCTTCTGCATCTCGGTGGGGGCTCGCCCGTGGGCCTAGGCCACGTGGTGGAGCAGGCCCGTCCAGACCCTCTGGGGGTACTCCCCGACGGTGCGTGCGGCCTCGGCCACCGTCATGCCGCTGCGGGCCAGGAGCAGGGCCATCAACTGCATGAACAGGGTGAATCCACTGTGCGGTGGCGCCCACGGCACCTCCACCCGCCTCAAGCCCGTTCCGGGGCCGCCCTCCACCCGCGGCACGTGGGCGTGCTCGTAGCGCTCGAACTGGAAGAAGTTCAGGTGGCGTCAGGGGCGACGCTCGCTGTCATAGACCGCGCAGGCCTCGCCGATCTCGGGATGCCGAAGGCGGCTTCCGGGCGGGATATCCACCTCCATGTTGAGCCGCTTGAGACCCAGTCGAAGCGGATCTCGACCACCCTCCACGGCGTGCCGGGCAAGCCCAAGGCGAGGGCGAAGAGAGCCTTCTGATCCATGGGCCCACAAGTTGACCGGCACACGCCCCATCCGTCCACCACACTCCCCGCCGGATGACGCAAGCCCAGCGGCGGCTGCGCGAACCCCAGCTCGCGCCACCGGCGCGGTCGGCCGTCAAACAGCTCCCCCCAACCACACACACAATCATTGAGAGCCTCAAATTGAGACCGGGATCACGCCAATCTGAGCGCCGCATTGGGCCCGCTTTCAGTCGCCAGAATGTGCATTGCGAATGGCCAGTCTGTGCATGGAACATTCGGATGCGATGCGCGTATGTTGCTCTTTGGTTCCCCTGCTTTGCGCCTGTTCCATTCATTCTGTCGATGTCGGCAAGCTTCAGCTGCGGATTCGATGGAAGCCATGGTTCATCGCGCAGAGAAGAGGCAAACGAATCATAACATCAAGGCAGCATAAAAAGGAAACACATGAAAACATCCGGCTCCATCCTCCTGGCGCTCGGCCTCTTGCCGCTCTCCGCGGCGGCCGGCACGTGGAGTTTCACCCCGCTCTACAGCGACGCCGACACCGAGCTCGCCCCTTCCAAGATCTACAGCCACCTGGTAGATCTTGGCGCCGACGCTTCGGCGGCGACCATCAACGGGGTCCAGTTCAACACGAAGGCGGCGGCCGGCCCGAACTACACATTCGTCCATGATCCAAATGGGAGCTTTCAGAACAACACGACGGGCGATTGGGCAAATCGACCGAACAGCACCGGATTAGCGGACTTCTTCAGCGACTTCTTCTTCGCGGGCGTGACCGAGGGTGGCACGGCTGGCATCCAGAGGCTGACGCTCACCGGATTGAAGGAGGCCCACACCTACCGGCTGTCCCTCCCGGCCAGCGGATGGGGCCTAGCGTTTCAGGCGTACGCGGCCAGCGATGATACCAACCAGCCTTCCCCGCAAATCGCTCGTAACGGGGAGGGATGGATTCCGGACCCGGCCAACGACATGACTGTGCAGACCACGAGTTACGGATGGGGGGCTTTGATTAATTATACGTTCGTGGCACCCGAGGACGGCACGTTGGTGTTGACGCTGCGTTCGATCAATCCCGGCGACAGCTTCCACTGCTACGGCTTCTGGTGCGAGCAAATCGCCCTCCCGGCGGACACCGACGGCGACGGCATGCCGGACGTCTGGGAGAGCAAGAATGGGCTTAACCCCAACGCCGGCGACGCCAATGGCGATCTCGACAACGACGGGCTGAAAAACCTTGGCGAGTACCTGGCCAATACCAAGGCCAACAGCCCGGATACGGATGCCGACGGTCTGAAAGACGGTGTCGAGACGAAAACCGGGAACTGGGTCAGTGCAGACAACACAGGCACGGACCCCTTGAACCCCGACACCGACGGCGACGGGCTCAAGGATGGCGTCGAGACCAACACCGGCGTCTTCGCGGACGCCGGCAACACGGGCTCGAACCCCGTGAAGGCGGACACGGACGCCGACGGGTTCAATGACGGTGTCGAGGTCCAAGAGGGTTTTAATCCCACCATCGCCGCCAGCACGCCCGAATCGGACATGAACATCCGTACCGCGGTTGAGTTCCGGTTCAATGCCGCGAGCGGACAACGCTACCGTATCGAAGGCTCAGCCGACCTCCAGTCCTGGACCACGATCGAGAACAACGTCGTTGGCACCGGAGCGCGAGTCACGCGGTTCTACAGCACGGAGGGCACGGCCATTCGCTTCTACCGCTGGGTTCGACTCTGAGGAACGGGCCGTTCATCTCTTGCGGACGCATAGCCGCGAGGTTTGGACGGGTGGGTTGGCTAATCGGGCACAGGGCCCGGTTAGCCAACTCGACGAGCCGGAAGCCCTGCCACCGATGAAGCCCAAAACCACCTTGCTATCATCTCATGTGATCCGCGCGGAAGGCCGAGGGCTGACGCGCCAGGGATTCACCCTGATCGAACTACTGGTCGTGATCGCGATCATCGCGATCCTGTCCGGCATGCTGCTTCCGGCGCTTGGGAACGCCAAGAAGAAGGCGAACCAGACCAAGTGCGTCGCCAACAACAAGCAGGTCATCCTCGCCTTCCAGATGTATGCCGACGACAACAACGACAGCTATCCGTTGTGCCGGGATTGGTCCGCCTCAGGCGGAAAGGACGGCACCTTTGGCAGGTTCGTCGCGATGACCAATCGGCCCCTGTACCGCTATCAGGGATCGCCGGAGGTTTTTCGGTGTCCCTCCGACAAAGGCGACCAGAAGGGCTTGGAGTTTTTCGGAAAGGAAGTGAAGAACTGTTACGAAACCTACGGCAACAGCTATCAAATGCAGTGGAAGTGGGATCAGTTCCGCATTCGCAGGGTTACCGGCGATGCGTTGGCCAATCCAGCCACTGATGAAGGCAAATCGCTGAAGACCAGTGAAATCGCGAGCCCGAGCAACAAACTCGTCCAAGGCGACTGGATCTGGTATGTCACGCGGGGCGTAAGCGATCCCAAGAGCGTCTGGCACAACTACAAAGGAAAGAGCCTAGTGATTATGGCTTGGGCGGATGGGCATGCAGGACAGTTCAGGCTGCCATTCAACCAATACCCGTATCCGCAAGACGGCGCATTCTGGGATGCCAAGCCGGATCCTAGTTTCGATTGGTGGTAGGCAGGAGCAGCCCGATTCGTTTGGTCCGAGGCGCCCTGCGTCCTGAGGAAGGGGCAATGGGGTCACATCTAAACGTTTGACATTTCTGGCGACCTGGATGGTTGGCTTGCCCGCGGGGGAGGAACTTCCCACGCCGCCGTCACTCGACCGCTGACGCCATCCGAGCGGCCCGGGGCATCAGGGCGGGCGCATGCGACCCTGTCGCTCGCCAAGGCGTGGATGCCGAGAGCCGACGTCGCGCCGAGCCATCCCCCCGCGTGGACGAATCAGGGGCAGGCATCCCGGGACAGCCAGTGGCCCGACAGCGTGACCCGACGGGGATGGACCGGACCGCATGGTGCTGTGCCGGAGCGCGGCACGGTGGGGGGCCGAGGAGAGGGCCATGCTGGGACGTCCGATGACGCGGCTGACGGAGGAGTTGGCCAAGATCGACGCCTTGCTGCGGCGTCGGCCCGCGACGGAGATCGGGTCGGTGGAGCGGAGGATCGGGCGATGGATGGACAAGGACCCTTCGGCGGCGCGATGGGTAAGGGAGGAGATCATCCGGGATGGGGCGGGACGCGCGGTCGACCTGGAGCTGAGCTGCCCGGTGAAGGAGGGGGAGCATCCGACGCTGGCCAAGGGGCCTACCTGCTGCGGACGAACTGCACGGAAACGGACCCTGTGAAGCTGTGGCGGTGGTCCATGCAGCGGACGCAGGCGGAGGCGGCGTTCCGGACGGCGAAGGGCGACATGGGGCTGAGGCCGGTTTTTCACCACAAGACCGATCGGGTGGAGGCGGTGGGGACGATGCGCTCGATGGACGTGAACGTGCCGGTGAAGCGGGGGGGG
>CAIRNV010000188.1 GCA_903880005.1 uncultured Verrucomicrobiota bacterium
CCCGCCGGCACGCAAATCGTCGCCCGCACCTTGCGGGCGTGCGTGCTGACCTTCACCGGCACGATCAGCAGGTTCCGGATCAGCGTGCGCGGCCGCCACGACTGGGCGTCGTCCGGCAGGTCCAGGACCCTCAGGGCGGCCAGGAGATTGTGGGCGAGGATGCCCAGCGCGTAGTACATCTGGTTGGCCACCAGCTTCTGGCAGGGCGGATGGTGCAGGTCCAAGTCCCGGAGCAGGTGGCTGAACCCCTGCTCGGAGGCCCCCTTGAGCCGGTGACGCTCCAGCCAAAGCTTGGGCCCGCGGGAGGACGCCTTCTCCGTGGTGTCGTCCCCCACCACGTAGGCGTGGCGCCAGAACATCTCGCCGGCCGCCTTGCGACGCACGCAGGCGAAGCGGTAGCTGACCTCGGCCTCGCCCGGCTGGTGCTTCAGCCAGCCATAGGCCTCCTGCAGGCCGTCCTCGCCGGGAGCCTCGGACGTCCATGCCGACTCGGGCAGTTCGGCGGCCAGGGCGTCGAGCTTCTCGGTCCACTTGTTGTAGCTGACGGTCCATGACCCGAAGCCCGCCTGGTCGATGCGGGCCAGGAACTTGGCCGCGCTGGAGGCGCTGTCGGCGTGGAAGTGGGCCTGTTGCCCGGCCCAGAGATGCCGGTTGGCCGCCAGCAACTCGCCGAGGTGCTGGCTGGGGTCGGTGGCCCCGTCGAGGATGGCGTCGGCGACGAAGGGGCCGACCCAGAGGGTCTGCCAGCTCAGGGCGCGGGAACCCTCGTAGTTGATGCGCGCCCCCTCGAAGGTCTTTCCGTCCACCTCGATCTCGGTGTCGTCGAAGAAGACCACCGGCCGGCCGGCGTGGAGGACACGGGCGGGCTTGGCCTTGGCGAGGACCTCGGCGACGAGGGTCCGGTTGAGGTTCATCACGGCCTCGACGCTGGCGTCGGACTGGGCGCGGAGCCACTCGCCGAGGGTGGACTGGTCGGCCCCGGCATCGAGGCCGAAGAGGCCGAGGAGGACGGGGTCGGAGCCGAGGCGGTCCATGTCGGCCAGCGAGGTCGCGCCGGAGCAAAAGCCGAGGAGGATCTGGGCGACGATGGCGGTAGGGGAGAAGCCGGAGGACTTGCGCTTGCGAGGGTCGAGGGAGTCGATGGCGGCGAGGCGATCCCAGAGGGAGAAGCGGCGAGCGAGGGCATCGACCAAGACCTGGCCGCCGTGGGAGGAGAGTTGCTCTGCGGTGGCGACCTCGAGGTGGAATCGGGTGGATTTCTTCTTGAAGGCAGGCACGAGTTCATAACACCACAGTGGTGGCATGAAATCAAGCACGATTTCACCCGTCGGTGATGATTTGTCAGGCTCGCTAATGATTGGGGAAACGGCTTAGCCGTAACGATTCAGTTGGATCGGTCGTGCTTGCTCGATCTGCTCGCGCAAATCCTTCGTCGTTCGCTCGTTACGGGCCTCGTACCGGCCCGCGCCTCGCTCACTCCTCGTCTTGCGAAAGAATCTGCTTCGCAATCACTTCCATCCCCACTGAATCGTTACGGCTTAGGGCCGACGGGTCCGCAACGACTCCACGAGGCGCCATGCCGCGCCGGACGCGAGGACGTCGGCGGCGCGTTCCCACCCTTCCATGATGGACCGCGCGACGCCTGCGACGAACAAGGCCGCGCCCGCGTTGAGGAGGACGGCGTCGCGCCGGGGGCCGGCGTCGTCGCCGCGGAGCAACCCGGCCAGCAAGACGGCGTTGTCGCGGCTATCCCCACCCTTGAGATCCTCCAGCGTCGCGGGCAGCAGGGGAAAGGGCCGCGCGGACCACGTCGAGGTGCTGAACCCCCGGTCCTGGTAGAACTCGGCGACGGCGTTGTCGCCGAGGGTGGACAACTCGTCGAGGTAGCCGCCCCCGGGCACGGACCCCGAGACGACCATGGCGCGGCGCACGCCCAGTTGCTGGAGGGTGCGGGCCATGGGTTCGACGAGGGCGGGGCGTGGGACGCCCACGAGTTGCGCGGTGGGGCGCGCGGGATTGAGGAGCGGGCCCAGGAAGTTGAACAGGGTGCGCTGGCCGCGCTGCGCGCACAGGGCGCGGGCCGGGGCGATGTTCCGGAACGCCGGATGGAACCGCGGGGCGAAGAGGAACACAAAACGGTGCTCGCGAAGGCTGCGCGCCGCCTCGTCGGGCGCGAGGTCCACCGGGATGCCCAGCGCCTCCAGCACGTCGGCCGACCCCGACTTCGAGGTGACGGCGCGATTGCCGTGCTTGGCGACGGTGACGCCGGCGGCGGCGCAGACGAGCGCGACGGTCGTGGAGATGTTGAAGGTGTCGAGCCGGTCGCCGCCGGTGCCGCAGACGTCGAGGACCTCGCCGGCGGCCTCGGAGGCATCCCATGGCAACCGGATGGACAGCCCCCGCAGTTCCTCGGCGAACGCCGCGATCTCGGCCGTGGTCTCGCCCTTGGCCGCCAGGCAGGCCAGGAACGACGCCTTGTCCTCCACCGGTTGCGCCGCATCCGCGAGCAGGGACACGACCCGTGCAACCTCCGGCCGTGTCAGCTCGCGGCCTTCCTGAACCGCCGTGATGTACTCCGTCAACATGCGGGCACGCTACCGGGCGTCGCGCCCGAGGGGAATGGCTCGATGTTGCCATCGACGTCAAACCGAGCCACGGCGCCGTCGTGGCCGTGGCCCGGGAATGCTGGTGCCCGAAAGGGGAACGTTCCATTTCCGGCGGGTTCGTCACGATTGCGACGCCTTCGGGTGGATTGGCAAACCGACTGCTTTCGAGAAGCCAATGTCATTGATCGAGGAGCGTCTTCGTGCGGCGGGCCTGGAGCTGCCGCGGCCGCCGGCGTCCGGGGGCAACTACCTGCCGTTTCGCACGGTGGGTGATCTGGTGTTCCTGCCGGGGGTGATTTCCGCGTGGAACGGCGAGCTCAGGTTCAGGGGGAAGGTGGGCGATGTCCTGGGCGTGGAGCAGGGGTACGAGGCGGCGAGGCTGTGCGCGCTGAATCTCCTGGCCAACCTGCGCGCGGCGATTGGCAACCTCGACCGCGTGCGCCAGGTCGTGTCCGTGAACGGCTACGTGAATGGCGTCGCCGGATTCGCGGACTCGCCCAAGGTCATCAATGGCGCGTCGGACCTGCTGGTGTCGTTGTATGGGGACGCGGGGCGGCATGTGCGCGCGGCCGTGGCCGTGGCGGGGCTTCCCCAGGACGCCGCCGTGGAGGTCCAGATGCTGGTGCAAGTGCAACCCGAACCCTGAGGCAAGAACATGCTGCATCACATTGGCCCGCCGGCCGTGCACGACCGCTGGAATCGAAGCCTGGAGCCGCGCCTGGAGGTGGAGTCCGGCGACGTGGTGGAGTTCGACTGCCTCGACTCGAGCGGCGGCCAGGTCACCCCGCACACCACGCTCGACGAGTACATGCGGATTGACCGGGGCAAGATCCACACGATCACGGGGCCGGTCTTCGTGAAGGGCGCGCGTCCGGGGGACGTGCTCGAAGTACGGGTCCGTCGGGTGGAGCATCATGGATGGGGATGGACCAGCATCGTTCCGGGCCTGGGCTCGTTGCCGGCCCGCTTCGGCAACCCGTTTCTCTTCCTGTGGCGGCTGGAGGGCGGCGAGTCCCGATCGATGCCCGGCATCACGCTGCAGTTGGCGCCCTTCCTCGGCATCATGGGCGTCGCGCCCGGAGAGGATGGCGAGATGCGGACCCGCCCGCCGGGGGCCCATGGGGGCAACCTGGACGTGCGACAGCTCGTGCCCGGGGCGACGTTGTACCTGCCGGTGTTCAACGACGGCGCGTTGTTCTCGGCCGGCGACGGCCACGCGGCGCAAGGGGACGGCGAGGTCTGCATCAATGGCATCGAGGCACCCATGACGGCCGAATTGCAGCTCACGGTGCGACGCGACTTCCGGATCTCGCAGCCCTTGGCCGAGTTCCCGCCGCAACCCCCGCGCGGGCCCGACCTCGGGAGCTGGGCCTTCATCGAGTCCGCCGAGCACCCCATGGATGCCGCGCGCGGCGTCATCGGCCGCGCCGTGGACTTCCTCGTCGCGCGGCGGCGGCTCTCCCCGGAGCAGGCGTATGCGCTGTGCAGCGTCGCGCTCGACCTCCGCATCAGCCAGTGCGTCAACACGCCGCTCGTGACCGTGTCCGGCTTGCTGGCCAAATCGCTCTTCCGCTAGGCGGGGGCGCGTCCGTAGGGTCGGCCCATGGGAACATTGACTGCGCGTTGGGCGGCGGGCGCCCTGGGGCTCCAGTTCTTCTTGGCCGGCATGACGATGGCGGCCGGCGCCCCGTCCGTGGGCGGCTACACCGCTTCGCCTTCGGACAGCAAGGACGTGCTGAAGGCGGCGCGCTTCGCCGTGGAGGCACGCTCCAAGGCCTCCACGAACGCCCCTGCCTTGCGTTTCGTGAAGGTGGAAAAGGCCGAGACCCAGGTCGTGGCGGGCACGAACTACCGGCTGCAAATCCAGGTCCGCGAGGGCAAGGACAAGGCCGAGCGAACGGCCCAGGCCGTGGTCTGGTGGCAACCGTGGCGCACGCCCGACCCGTACCAGTTGACCTCGTGGACGTGGAAGTAGCGCGGGCCGCCCGAGCTTGCCCACGACCCCTCGTGCCCCCGGAATCCCCCGAACCCATGCCAAGCCACGAAGCCTTTGCCCCGGTCCTCGACGCCTTGCGCCGCCTGGACGAGGCGGCCGCCCAACGATCGAGCGTGCTGCCCGTCCTCCAGGAGCTGGACCAACTGGCACGCACCCTGCCGCCCGATGCCCCCGCCGATCTCCGGCACTACTTGCAGCGACGTTCCTACGGGAAGGCCCGGCTCTTCCTCGAAGGCCATGACCCCGAGGCCGGGCCTTGCCCGCGCTAGCGTCGCATGTTCCTCGACGACCCCATCGTGGCGATTGCCACGCCGCCGGGCTCGGGCGGGTTGGCGGTGGTGCGCGTTTCGGGGCGCGGTGCCTTGGCCGTGGCCGACGCCGTGTTCCGGCCGGGGCGCCGGGACGGGTTGATGCCCTCGGCGGCGGCCTCGCACACGGTTCATCATGGGCATGTGGTCGCCGGCGGCCGCGAGGTGGACGAGGTGTTGCTGACCGTGCTGCGCGGGCCCCGGACCTACACGCGCGAGGACACGGTGGAGGTGGGTTGCCACGGCGGAAGCCACGTGGCGCGGATGGTCCTGGACGCCTTCCTCGCGGCGGGAGCCCGCGCGGCGGGGCCGGGCGAGTTCACGCGGCGCGCCTTCCTCAACGGCAGGCTCGACCTCGCCCAGGCCGAGGCGGTGGCGGACTTGATCCACGCGAGGTCGTCGCGCGCGGTCCATGCCGCGAACGCGCAACTCTCGGGGGCCTTGTCACGCCGCATCGAGTCGCTGCGGGAGTCCTTGATGCACGTGCTCGCGCACGTGGAGGCCCACGTGGACTTCCCGGACGAGGACATCGCCCCGGAGACGGGCGCGGCGCTGGCCCGGCGCGTGGAGGCGGCTTTGGGCGAGGCGCAACGCCTCGTTGACTCGGCGCGCCAGGGCCGCCTCCTGCGAGAGGGCGCGCGCGTGGCGATCGTCGGCGCGCCCAACGCCGGCAAGTCGAGCCTGCTCAACGCCCTCCTCGGCGTGGACCGCGCCATCGTGTCGGACGTGCCCGGCACCACCCGCGACACCGTGGAGGACATGGCGACGATGGCGGGGTTCCCCGTGGTGTTGGTGGACACGGCGGGATTGAGGGAAAGCGAGGACGCCATCGAGAAGGAGGGCATGCGTCGGTCGCGCGAGGCGGCGCGTGGCGCGGACTTGGTGTTGCAAGTGGTGGACGTGACCCTGCCGCCGCCGGAGGACGCGCAGTTGGAGGCGGGTGCGGGAGCCCCATGGCTGCGGGTGGCGAACAAGTGCGACTTGGCGGAGCACCCCGGCTTCGCCTCGGACCCGGCTTGGTTGCGCGTGAGCTGCCGCACGGGCGCCGGATTGGATGCGTTGCGCGATGCGATGGCGGCGCGGCTCGTCGGGCCTGGCGCGGGTGTTGGCTTGGGCGCGGGCGACGAGGTGGCGGTGTCGGCGCGGCATCACGACGCCCTGCGGCGTGCGATGGAATCCATGAGCCAGGTGTTGGAATCGATGCGGCAGGGCCAGGCCCTGGACTTGGTGGCGGCAGACCTTCGGGTGGCCGTGCAGGCGGTCGGCGAGGTCGTGGGAAAGACAAGCACGGAGGACCTCCTGGACCGCATCTTCAGCTCCTTCTGCATTGGAAAGTGAGGCGTGGGCCACCGGTGAACCTAAAAACGGCAGTTGAAGTGGGCTTGCAGACAAGGAAATGGCCGTTCCATCAAGGCGGAGTGGCCCTGAGGGAGCCATCCGAGACCTCACCCGGCGGGTGAGGTTGGAATGGGCCGGTCAGGGTTGTAGGCCGGGTGCCCTCATCCGGCGGAAACGTGGCAGAGCCGTCTCGGCTCTGGCTGGATCACCTCCAGCGGCAGGATGCCGCTGCCACCTTCCATGAAGGCCAAGTGAAAGTGGAAGCGGCTTCCAGCCGCTTGCCCAGCATGCACCCGCGGCGGGATGCCGCTGCCACTCTGCCCCCGACGCATGGAGGTGCGGCATCCTGCCGCCCCTCACGGGCAGGCGAGCTGTGGCTCGATGTTCGACGTCTGGATCCGATAGAAAGGCCGGGCGACCTCAGCACGGAATGTCGTCTTGAGGCCGAACGTTTACGGCTTCGGATGAAGACGCCGGCCTGAGGGCAGGGGGCAGAAGTTGGGTGCGGCGGTGGAAACCCGTTGGCTTGGGTTTCCGTGTCCGAGGCACTTGGAGATGGCCCTCGGAAAGGGGAGGGGAGAACGTTGGACGGGCTGGGCCGGAATCTCGCGGCAGACCCGTTGGAATGCCGAGGGCCGCTCCGAGGGGAAGCCATCCACCGATGGCGCGATGGCATTCCCCCGCGGCCGACGCTGGGATCAGGCCGTGGCGGTCCCGTTGTTGCCGATGGCCTCGACGGGGCAGCCCTTGAGGGCTTCCTCGCACCGCGCCTCTTCCTCCGGCGTGGTGGGCTGCTTCTTGAGGTAGGAGTAGCCGCCTTCGTCCCAGCGCGTGAAGTTGTCGGGTGCGGTCTCGCGGCACAGGTCGCAGTCGATGCACTGGTTATCGACGTAGAACTTGCCGGGGACGTTCTGGGGATAGCTATTCGCGATGTCAGCCATAGGCGCTCTTGTTAAAAGACGGGCGATTTATGCTGTGGCATGTCCCGCGTCGCAAGGGGCTTTTTGTTTTGCTGCGTGGACGTGCCTTGGATGCACCTCGTGCGCCACGCGTTCATGGTTGCCGCGACGGGTGGTCCTCATAGCCTGCGCCCATGCTGTATTCGACGGCGGACCTTTTCGGGCTGGAGCACACGGAGCACGGCGATTTGTTTGTCGGGATCGAGTTCCCGTGGGAGGTGATCGGGAGGCTGGCGGGGTACG
>CAIRNV010000189.1 GCA_903880005.1 uncultured Verrucomicrobiota bacterium
CGCCGAATCATCTCGGCGCACAACATCCTTAGGACTTCCTGAGGCGATGTGCCGATCTCAGCGCACACCTTCTCCATCCCAGCCAACATCTCGACGGGCAATCTGGCCCGGAATAGTGCGTTCATGAGTGCACAAGTGTAGCACTTTTGAGCCTGCCAGCAAGGCGCACGTGAAAGAGCGTCAGTCAGTCACTGTGATTTTGGCTACTCACTGGTGTGAGCGTGTGAGAGAGGGAGACTCATTTCCCCCTCTTGAGGAGGCCCGGGGGGGCAGTCAGAAGAAAATCCTCAGTCAGTCACTTCCCCCTGCACGCGTGCGCGTGTGCGCGCGCGCAAGGGGTGAGTGACTGACTGAGTGTGCGTGAGAGTGTGGAATGGGGGGGCGTGTCGGGTTCTCGGACAGGGTGACCGAGTGACAGGGTGATCTCGTCATGCGATTGCGACTCCTCCTCTCTCCGGACGAGCCCGCGGGCGGGACCCCCTCTGGCACTCCACCCCTGCGGCGGCTGTCGTGGCCAACGGCACCTCGGGGGATTGAGAGGGTGAGAGGAGGGAGCGATATAGGGCGTCGGTGTCAGGTTGATGCGCGGGAACGCTCAAACCCGCGCTGGCATTGGCTTTCGTGAGGGTGCCAGCCATGGGGAGATGGTGCGCGATACAGGGTTCGAACCTGTGACCCCTACCGTGTCAAGGTAGTGCTCTACCACTGAGCTAACCGCGCATAACCGCTAGGTCTTAAATGCTGCATGGCGCACCGCTCGGGCTTCAAGAGGTTTTTTTGGGGTGCAAGGGGCTCACGGCGGGGCAGGCACCAGGCCGGAACGATTCAGTTGGGTCGGTCGTGCTTGCTTGCTTGACCTTCTTTCGCAAGAGCTTCGTCCTTCGCTCGTTACGGGCCTGGAACTGGCCCGCGCCTCGCTCGCTCCTCGGCTTGCGCAAGCATGTGCTTCGCAATCACTTCCCTCCCGACTGAATCGTGACGGCCAACGCCTAGCGGAAGCAAATCCGCGAGACGCAATCCTCGAAGCCCTCGGCCCCGGCGATGACCTGGATTTCGACGCGCATGAAGAAGATGGGGAGGTCGCGGCGGTCGAGCTTGGGGAAGCGGACGGCGTCCTTCTGCGTGGTGAGGAGGCAGGTGGCGCCGCGTTTCTTGGCCCGGTTGATGGCCTCGAGGATCTCCTGTTGGTCGAAGCGATGGTGATCGGCGAAGCGACGGGCGAGGACGATCTCGGCGCCGAGCTCGACGAGCTTGGACTCGAAGCTTTCGGGTTGGGCGATGCCGCTGAGGGAGGCCACCTGGCGGCCTTGCACGAGGTCCAGTCCGTGGCGTTCCCCGGAGAAGACGTTCTCGAAGTAGAGGGGGCGATGGACGCACTCGATGATCTCGGCGGTGGGGTTGAGCTGGGCGACCTTGGCGCGGAGCTCGTCCACGGACCGGGAGCGGGCCGGGACGGAGCGATCCACCTTGGTGAGGAAGACGACGTTGGCGCGACGGAGGTGGGAGGGCGGCTCGCGAAGGGTGCCCCGTGGCAGCATGAAGCCATTGCCGAAGGGTTGCTGCGCGTCCACGAGGACGACGTCGGTGCGGCGCCCGCGCAGGCGCCAGTATTGGAAGCCGTCGTCGAGCAGGAGGGTGTCGCAACCGAACGTCTCCACGGCGTAGCGCCCGGCCTTCACGCGATCCTTGTCCACGAGGACGACGACGTCGCGGAGGTTGGATGCCAGCATGTAGGGCTCGTCGCCGGAGGAGAGGGAATCGAGGAGCAAGGATTGGCCGTCGCTGACGATGCGGGGCGGGGTGGTGTCGTCGCGGAGGAGGAGGGTGTCGAGGAATCGACGATGGAGGGGCTTGGGCTTGGAACGATAGCCGCGCGACAGGATGGCGACCTTGCGCCCGGCGTCCTGCAAGGCCCGGGCGAACTTCTCGACCACGGGGGTCTTGCCGGTGCCGCCGACGGTGAGGTTGCCGACGGCGATGACCTGCACGCCGAGCGTGGCGTCGCGGAGGATGCGGGCGTTGTAGAGGACGCGGCGGAGCTTGACGGCCCCGGAGAAGACCTGGGCCAGGGCAAAGAGGATGCCTTGGAGGACGGCCTCCTTGCGGGTGGGCCGTTGCTCGAAGATGACCTGGAGGAGGCGGGTTTCCGCATCCTCGAGGAATTGTTGCCAGCGGGCTCGCACGTGGGTGCAAGCGTGCCATGTCGGGTTGGCCAAGGGCCAGAACGGTTGCTGCGGAATGACCGACCCAGCATGAAGGCGACGGCCCGGCCGATTGCCCCGCAGGAGGAGGAGTGAGCGCGGGTCGTGCGGGCTAGAGGATCTGGTGGCCGTGGGCCTTGATCCATGCCTCGGCGGCCTCGTAACGAGGGCAGAGGCGGGCGACTTCGTCCCAGAAGCGGCGGGAGTGGTTCATGTGCCGGAGGTGGGCGAGTTCGTGGAGAATGATGTAATCCAGGACGTCGGGCGGGGCCTGGACGAGCCGCCAGTTGAGGGAGATGCAACGGCGTGCGGAGCAGGAGCCCCAGCGCGCGCGTTGGTTGCGGACCTGGACGGTGGGAGCCGGGATCGAGTGGAGGGCGGCGAGGGCTTGGAGGCGCAACGGCAGCTCGCGCGAGGCGAGGTCACGCAAGGCCCGCTCCACGCGGGGCCGGAGGTTGTGCTCGTCCGGCCCCTGTTGCGGAATGGCAAGGTCACCCAACTGGAGGTGGGGGCCGGCATGGGAACGGACCAGTGGGGTTGGGATGCCCCGGAACCACACGAGAACGCCCAGGCGCCATTCGCGGGGAGGACCCGGCCGGAGCGAGCGCCGGACGAGGCGGGATTCCATCCAGGGTTGATGGCGCCGGACGAAGTCATGGGCGTGGGCGAGGTTGCCGCGCCGCGGGATGGTGCAGCGAAAGGAGCCATCGCGCTGGAGGGTGAGGCGGTAGAAGCGCGCCCGGGGATGACCCTTGAACCAGACGGTGGCCTGGTGTTCGCCGAGCGGGAGCAAGAGTGGCGCGCTGGCTTCCATCGAGCAGGGGCGGCGTCAGGGGTGGGAGCGGGCCGTCAGGGGCTGATGCGCGAACGCATGGGCTTGGACGGGGTGCCCTCCGACGAGGTGTTCCCGGATGATGACCTCGAGGACATCCGGAGTGCAGTGCCGGTACCACGTGCCCTCGGGATAGACTACGGCCACGGGGCCATGGACGCAGACCTGGAGGCAATCGGCCTTGGTGCGGGCGACGAGCGGGCGCGGGCCGACGAGGCCGAGTTCCTTGAGTCGCCTCTTGAGGAACTCCCAGGATTCAAGGCCGGCGGATGGGTCGCAGCACTTGGGCTTGCTGGGCGTGGCGCAGAGGAAGATGTGGCGCTGGAGGGTGTCAGGGACCGCCGCGGGCGGGGTCGAGGTAGGGCGTTCCGGCGTAATACCACTGGGACGGGCGGAGGGATTCGGTGTGTCCATCGACGAAGAGGAGATTGGAGCGTTGATCGTGGCGCGGGTCGGGGCCGCCCCAGTTTGGGTCGTCGGGGGAGGCGACGCAGCCCGTGCAGGGGGCATCGTTGCCGGGGTCATGGACGATCCAGCAGCCCGGCTTCTTCTTGGAGGCGGCGGTGACGGCCCTTTGGGGGTCCCTGGAGTTGGCGGCGGCCACGCCACCGTCGCAGAGGTGGACGGTGCCGGAGGGGTTGCGCACGGACTCCTCCGTGACGCCCCGGACCTCCCAGGTGGTGGGCCACCAGCAGCCGCCGAGTCGGAAGTTGGCAGCGTAGTTGCCGATGGTGCCATCGATGGGGTAGGCGGTCTCGGCATCGGCGGGGGCGAGGAAGGGCGAGCCGGTGGCCTTGACCCACACCTTCTTGGGGCGCACGGCGCAGAGGAGGACCTTCTTCGTTTGCTGGTAGGGCATGATGTAGTTGTACCAGGACTTACGATCCTGCTGGTTGCCCGTGAGGGTGAAGGTCCAGGGGAACTTGCCTTGGTGATCCTGGGCGTAGAGGCGCGAGGCGAGGCCCATCTGGCGGAGGTTGTTGATGCAGGCGGTGGAGAGGGCCTTGGCCTTGGCCTTGCCCAGCGCGGGCAGGAGCATGCCCGCGAGGATGGCGATGATGGCGATCACGACGAGCAACTCGATGAGGGTGAAGCCGGCCGGGCGACGGGCATGCGATCGGGCATTCATGGGGGAAGGGGTGGGCGGGTGAAGGTTGGGCGGGTGAAGGGGTGTGAGGCGTGCTAGTTGGCGACGGTGGTGCGCTCGGACAGCCAGACCATGTCGAGGTTGTTGGGGCTGGGCACGTTGAGTTGGAGGGAGTTGTTGTACTTGGCGGGGGGCTTGGTGCGGGCATCGACCCACTTGCGGATCTCGGAGTGCCCGTCGGCGAAGTTGATGCCGGCCGCCCCGTTGTGATAGCTGGCCGGGAAGTCCACGATGGTCGCGCTGGCGGGCCGCTCGACCATGGTGTTGGCAAAGCCCCCGGCGTTGATGGAGTCGGGGTGCTCGTCGAGCAGGACGTACACGTTGGCCGGGCCGGGGGTGCCGAGGTCGGACTCCTTGAGGAAGACCTTGTACTTCCTTTGACCGTCGTTCATGCCGCCGGGCTGGAGCCAGCCGCCGGGCCCGCCAATGGCTTGGGACATGCCCATGGATCGGACGCGTGGGACGCGCGTGCCGCGGATGGTGACGGTGGAGCGGTCGGCCGGGCACTTGTAGGCGGCGGCGCTGGGGAGGTACGGGGCAAACGCAGCCTTGTTGCGATCCACCAGCTGCGTGGTGTTGGTGTTGTCGGAGTTGCTGGGGTTGAAGTCGAGCCAGCCCTGGACCCATGAGTAGGCCTCGGTCCCGCTGTTGCCGGGCTTGACCAGCCAGTCGCGGTTGTCGTCGGGGTACATTTTGAACGCCACGCCCATCTGGCGGAGGTTGTTCATGCAGGCGATGCCTTGGGCCTTGGACTTGGATTTGCCCAGGGCCGGCAGCAGCATGCCGGCGAGGATGGCGATGATCGCAATGACGACAAGAAGCTCGATGAGGGTGAACCCGCGATGGACGTTGCGACGGCTTTTCATGGGGCGTGCGATGGAAATTTGAAGCCGTTGCCGTGTGGGATTCCAAGCTGAAATCGAGGCCCTGGACTGGGGCATGGATTCCAAGGGTGGGATGGATTCACGGGGCGGTGAGGGATGGGCATGAGCGTGTGCGGCTACTGCGGCGGGGCGGTGGGTGAGGCTGGCGGGCGGTATTGCTGTTATGGCTGCCGGGTGCTGGGCGAGGGCGGATCCGTGGCGCGTGGCGGCCATGGGGGTGCATCGGGTTGGTGGAGGGTGGGGGTGGGGGTGTTGGTCTCGGGGCAGACCATGTTGCTGGGGCTGGCATGGAACCTGGACGGTTCCACGGGGCCGGAACGTTGGTGGGTGCATGGGTGGCTGATGGCCGGGGCGTTGGTGGCCCTGGGGTTGCTGGGGCCCTCGTTGGTACGGGAGGCATGCCGATGCGCCCAGAGGGGCCGCGTGGCGGTGGAGGGATTGTTCATCGCCGGGGCGTTGGCGGCGTTGGCGGCGTCGTTGCAGGCGACCATCACGGGCCGCGGCGCGGTGTACTACGAGGTGGTGGCGATCCTGGTGACCGTGCACGCCGTTGGGAAGTCGCTGACGGCGACGGCGCGGGCGCGGGCGTTGGAGGAGGCGGGGCGTTGGGAACAGGTGTTTGCAACGGCGCGGCGGGTGGGTGCGACGGGACGGGAGGAGCCGGTTCCCGTGGATGCGTTGAGGGAGGGGGACCGGATTCGGGTGGGTCTGGGCGGCGCGGTGGTGATGGGTGGGCGGGTCGCCCGGGGGCAGGCATGGGTCCAGGAGTCGGCGTTGACGGGCGAGGCGCTTCCGTTGGTGAAGCGGGCGGGGGATTGGGTCCGTGCGGGGTCCGTGGCGATGGACGGGGAGCTGGACGTGCTGGTGGAGCCATCGAGGGAAGCGGACGGGGGCGGGCGTCGTGAACTGGAGGCGTTGATGCGCGCGCTGCGCGAGGCGCGGGAGACCGTCGAGGACACCGTGTCGTGGGGCCGTGCGAGCCGGTGGGCGTCGTGGTTCCTGCCGACGGTCTTGGCGGTGGCGTTGGCCACGCTCGCCTTGTCTTGGGGAAGGGTGGGTGCCGAGGCGGCGGTTTACCGGTCCTTGTCCGTGGTGCTGGTGGCCTGTCCCTGCGCGCTCGGGTTGTCGGTCCCGCTGGGCCTGTGGAGCGCGTTGTCGGTCCTCGCCACGCGTGGGGTTTGCCTGCGTCGGGCGTCGGCGGTGGAAGCCTTGGCGACGGTGGATCACGTGTGCGTGGACAAGACGGGCACGCTGACGGGGCTGGAGCCGGTGCTGGTGGATTTTGTCGCGGCGGGTGACGAGGCGGACCGGCAACGGTGGCTGGCTTGGATGGCCGCCGTGGAAGTTCGGGCGGGCGGCGTGTGGGGAAAGGCCTTCGCTGCGGTTGCCTGCGAGGCACGGGCCGGGGTGGAGGTGCGCGATGTCACGTGGGTGGCGGGGGCCGGCGTCGAGGCGGAGGTGCGGGAGGACGGAGTGACGTGGCATCGGGTGCGGGTAGGGCGGAGGGATTGGGCCGGCGGCGGGGGCGTGGCTTCGTGGGAGGAGGCGGTGAAGGGCACGTCGGGGGATGCGCGGGTTGGCTTGGCCGTGGATGGGAAGTGCATGGGCTTGGCGTTGCTGCGGGAGCGGCGATTGCCGGGGTGGGAAGAGTTGGTGGGGCATTGGGAGGTGATGGGTTGCCGGGTGGAGGTTCTGAGCGGGGATGCGATGGAACGGTTGGAGGCCTTTGGTTGCGGGGGACGGGTTCGATGTCGCGGGGGAATGACGCCGGAGGAGAAGGCCATGCGGGTGCGCGAGATCCAGGCGGGGGGTGGGCGCGTCTTGTTCGTGGGGGATGGGTTGAACGACGGTCTGGCCTTGCGCGCGGCGAACGTTGGCTTGGCGGTCTCGGAGGGGATGTCGGCGGCGCGTGCGTTGGCGGACGGGGAGGTGGGATGGGGGCGGTTGGACCGCGTGGTGGAGGCGATGCGGGTGGCGCGGCGGGCGATGCGGGCGGTGGAGGGGAGCTTGCTGTTTGCGCTGGGTTACAACGTGCTGGGGATGGGCTTGGCGGCGGCGGGCGTGTTGCATCCGGCTTGGGCGGCCTTGCTGATGACGGGGTCGAGCGTGGTGGTGGCGTGGCGGGCGGTGCGCGGGGCGGGGTGCGCCGACGACGCGGTGGGCGGGCGGCGTGGGTGGGTGGACTGGGTCGTGGCGGGAAGCATGGCGGCGCAGGCCCCCCTGTCTGCATGGCTGGGGGCGATGGACTGGGTTCAGGCGGCCGGGATGGCGGCGGCGTGCCTCAGCGGCGCGGCCTGGGTCTTGGCCGGAACGGGGACCCATCGTTGGTGGCGCATGTCGTTGGGCATGCTGGGGACGGGAAACCTGATGATGTTGGTGGGATGGTGGGCGGACGCGGGATTCGGGCCGGTGATGGAGAAGGGGGTCTGCCTTTGTTGCCAGTCCCACCATTACTTTGAGGCGGGCGGGCGCTTTCCCTGGATGTGGGCGGGCATGTTGGCTGGCGGCCTGCCGTGGATGCGGGAGACGTTGCCCAGGGGCCGCAGTGCGTGGGGTCGGGCGGCATGGTACCTGGGCATGGCGTGGCTTTCGGTGGCGATGGTGGCGGGCATGGCGTGGGGTGGCGGGTTGGCGGTGCGTTGGCTGCCGCCGCTCAGCTCCTGGCAATTCGTGGCGGCATGGTGCGGGATGACGATCGGGATGTTGGGTGGCATGGGGCTTGCATGCGCCACCGCCGAGGCGTGGCGGGTTGCATGGTGTCGTCGCATCCCGGGCCAGTGACGAGCGACCGACGAAGGATCTGCGGGATCCGCGCAAGCAGATCGAGCAAGCACGACCGATCCAAATGAATGGTTTCGGATAAGATCACCCGCTGGTTCAAAGGCCAAATGTCAAATGTTTAGATGTGACCCCATTGCGTCGGAAGCATGCAATCGGGCCGGCCGTGCTGGCTGGATCTTCCTCCGCAGGAAAGTCGTCGTGCTCTCGTTGCGGGCCTCGGTCCGGCGCGTGCCTTACCTTCTCAGGTCCAGCGTGAGCGGGAATTCCGGATCGACGACCAAGCCCGGCACGGCCATGCGGCCCGGCGTGTGGCCATGGGCAAAGAACCGCGCGAGGCGTCGGCTTTCCGCCTCGTAGGCGTTGACGGGGAAGGTCGTGTAGTTGCGTCCGCCGGGGTGCATGACGTGGTAGGTGCAGCCACCGAGGCTGCGCCCGTTCCACGTGTCCAACAGGTCGAGCACCAGCGGCGTGTTCACGCCGATGGTGGGGTGCAGGCACGTCGCCGGTTGCCATGCGCGGTAGCGCACGCCGGCCACGAACTCGCCTTGCACGCCCGTCGGATGCAGCGGGACGCGTCGGCCGCCGCACGTCACCATGTGTCGTCCATCGACCAGCCCCTGGACCTTCACCTGCAATCGTTCCAGCGAGCTGTCCACGTACCGGACGGTGCCGCCCGCCGCGCCCTCCTCGCCCATGACGTGCCAGGGTTCCAGCGCTGTCCGGAGCTCGACGTTCACGCCGCGCTGGGCGAACGCGCCGATGGCCGGGAACTTGAACTCGAAGTGCGGCCCGAACCACGACGCCTCCAAGGGGTAGCCATGCTCCTGCATGTCCTCCACGACGTCCTGGAAATCCTCCCAGACGAAGTGCGGCAGCAAGAAGCGGTCGTGGAGGCTCGTGCCCCAGCGCGTGAGGTGGTGCGTGTACGGCGTCCTCCAGAACCGCGCGATGGCGGCACGCAGCAACAAGTGCTGCGCCAGGCTCATCCGGGCGTGCGGCGGCATCTCGAACGACCGCAGCTCCACCAGCCCGAGGCGGCCGCTCGAGGAGTCCGGCGAGTACAGCTTGTCGATGGAGAACTCCGACCGGTGCGTGTTGCCCGTGACGTCCACCAACAGGTTGCGGAACAACCGGTCCACCAACCACGGCGGCACCCAGCCCTTGTCCGGCACTTGCTTGAACGCAAGCTCCAGCTCCGCCAACGCGTCGTTCCGCGCCTCGTCCACCCGCGGATGCTGGCTCGTCGGCCCGATGAACAACCCCGCGAACAGGTACGACAACGACGGATGGTTGTGCCAGTACGCCAGCAGGCTCCGCAGCAAGTCCGGTCGCCGCAGCACCGGCGAATCCGCCGGGGTCGCGCCCCCGATGATGATGTGATTGCCCCCGCCCGTGCCCGTGTGGCGGCCATCGAGCATGAACTTCTCCGTCCCCAGCCGCGTCTGGCGCGCCTCCTCGTAAACCGTCTCCGTCGTCGCCACCAACTCACCCCACGAACGCGTCGGGTGCAGGTTCACCTCGATCACGCCGGGGTCGGGCGTGACCTTCAGCACGTTCAGCCGCGCATCGTGGGGGGGCGGCGTCCCTTCCATGACCACGGGCATCGACAGCTCCGACGCCGTCCTTTCGACCGCCGCCACGAGTTGGAGGTAGTCCTCCAGGTCCGAGACGGGCGGCATGAAGACGTGCAACCGTCCGTTGCGAGGCTCGAAGCAAACGGCCGTGCGAACGATCCACGAGGCGGATTCGCCCGCCATGGGCGTTCGCTCGGCACCTGCGACGTCGCGTTCGGCCCCGGCCTTGCTCGTGCCATCGCCGAGGCTTGCCACCCCGGCATGGCCCGATCCCGGCGACGCTTGGAAACGCGGCCCCATGCGCCCGGCAGACGACAGTGACTGCGCGCGGCCCGCGAGCGTCGCCGCCGACGGCAACGGCCCGCGCGGCGCCATGGGATCGTGGGGCTGGATGTAAGGGTAATCCGATTCCTTGACCCACGGCTGCGAGTCGAGGGGCAACCGGAAGCCCATGGGCGAGTCGCCGGGTATGAGCCACAACGTGCCGTCGCGCAGGAACCACGGCCCCGTCTCCCAGCCCTCGTCGCCGTGCCGCACGGGCAGCGCGTAGCCGACGGCCTTGCCCAGGCCGCCGGCAAAGACGCGGGTCATGCGCGCCCGCTCCTCGGCGTCGGCGAGGTTGGACTTCAACGGGTCCACGTTCACCGGCAGGCGACGTTCCTTCCAGAGGTAGTAATAGACATCCTCGTGGCCCGGCATGAGCCAGCGGTCGGCCACGCCGATGTTCTGGGCGAACCGCCGTGCGAAGATCTCCGCCTCGGCGGCGCCGTGGCCGAGGTCCCTGGACTCATCCGCAATCAAGGCGTCGTCCGCCCACACGGGCTCGCCGTCCTTGCGCCAGTAGCAGCCAAGTGCCCAGCGTGGCAACGGTTCGCCGGGGTACCATTTCCCTTGGCCATAAAACAACAGGCCTCCGGGCGCGAACCTCGTCCGAAGCCGCTTGATCAGCGTCCCCGCCCGCAACCGCTTCGTGGGCCCCACGGCCTCCGTGTTCCACTCCGGGCCGTCCATGTCGTCAATGGACACGAACGTGGGCTCCCCACCCATGGTGAGGCGCACGTCGCCGGCTTCGAGTTCGGCGTCCACGCGATGGCCGAGGACCTCGATCCGTTGCCATTGCTCGTCCGTGTAGGGCTTGGTGACGCGCGGCGACTCGAAGATGCGCGTGACCTTCATCTCGTGGCACATCGTGGATTCGCAGGGGTCCACGGCGCCCGTCACGGGTGCGGCGCTGGCGGGCTCGGGCGTGCAGGACAACGGGATGTGCCCCTCGCCCGCCATGAGGCCCGAAGTGGGATCCAGCCCGATCCAGCCCGCGCCGGGCAAGTACACCTCGCACCATGCGTGCAGGTCCGTGAAGTCCGAGTCGGTGCCGCTGGGGCCGTCGAGGGACTTCACGTCCGGCTTGAGCTGGATGAGGTAGCCGGAGACGAATCGAGCGGCGAAGCCCAGCCCGCGCAGCAACTGGACGAGCAGCCAGCCCGAGTCCCGGCACGATCCCGACTGGAGGGTCAGGGTTTCCTCGGCCGTCTGGACGCCCGGCTCGAGCCGGATCAGGTAGCGAATCTCCTCGCTCAACGACCGGTTCACCTCCACGAGGAAGTCGATGGTGCGCATCCGCTTGCCGCGCCAACGATCGATCAAGGCCAGCAACCTGGGCCCTGCGCCCGGCCATGCCATGAAGGGCGCCAGGTCCTTTCGCAGCGCCGCCTCGTAGGAAAAGGGGTGCTCCGCCGCCGCCTCCTCGAGGAAGAAGTCGAACGGGTTGTACACCGACATCTCGGCGACCAAGTCCACCTCGATCAACAACTCCGTCGCCACGCCCGGGAACACCACGCGCGCCAGGTAGTTTGAAAACGGGTCTTGCTGCCAGTTGATGAAGTGCTCCTTCGGCAGGACTCGCTGCGAGTAGGAAAGGATGGGCGTGCGGCTGTGCGGGGCGGGTCGAAGCCGGATCACGTGCGGCGAATGCCGGACGGGGCGGTCGTACACGTAGTGGGTCCGATGGTGGAGTGCGACGTGGATGGACATGGAACAAACGTGCCTGCGGGCCAGGTCATGGAAACGGGAAGCAGCAGGGATGCCAATCCTTAGCCGGAACGATTCAGTTGGGTCGGTCGTGCTTGCTTGATCTTCTTTCGCAAGAGCTTCGTCCTTCGCTCGTTACGGGCCTCGTACCGGCCCGCGCCTCGCTCACTCCTCGTCTTGCGAAAGAATCTGCGGCGCAATC
>CAIRNV010000190.1 GCA_903880005.1 uncultured Verrucomicrobiota bacterium
CTGGCCCTTTGCCGCTCTCGGCCGGCGTCCAGGCCCACGAGCGGCCGCCTGCGCCCCGCCCCAACCTCACCTGCAGGGTGAGGTCTAGAATTCATCCAAAAGGGCCTCTTTGCCCGAATGGGACGGCCATTTCCTCGCCCTGAAGCCCTCTTCAACTGCCGTTTCTAGGTTCAATCGTCCCGCCTACGGCGTGACGCGAACGCGGAACAGGTAGGTGACCTTGGGGTCCAGCGCGGGCAGCACGGCGGTCATGAACGTCCCGTCCCCTCGTTCAGGCTGGCCAAACGGGAGCCATGATTGCAGGTCGCTCGAAATCTCCAGCACATACTCGCGACCGGCCATCGTGGGCCATCGCAGGGCGACCGTGCGATTCGCCAGCTCGCGCGGCACGGTGATGGAGAGCGTGGAGGTCCGGTCCTTGGGATCCGTGCCAGCCATGAACTCGGACAGGTCGGATGCGCCGTCGCCGTCGCTGTCGTGCCAGGACGGCGTGGACAGCAACGACCCGAAAAAGCGCGACTCCCAAAGGTCGGAGATGCCGTTGGCGTTGGCGTCGGGGAACGCGTAGCGACCGGCGATGACGGTGAGGTTGGTGGAGGCGCCGATCGTGAAGGCCTGCGGCGCGGGTGGCTGGTAATAGCGGACCGGCGCCCATGCGACGGTGTACTGGCCCGGGGGCAGGTTGGTCCTCCATGACGTTCCCTCGCCCACCCACTGGTTGGTGCCGGCCGACACGACGAACCGCGCCTGGGCGAGGCTGTTGCTGACCACGATGCCGGTCTCGGCGACGGACTGGATGCTGACGCCCACGTCGTCCACGAGCCACCCGAGGCGGTCCGTGGCGCTGAAGCTGAACATTTGGTAGTTGAAGCGGAAACGCACGACGCCGCCGAGATAGGGGGTGAGGTCGATGGACTCCTGCACCCAGCCGCCTGAGTCCTCCGTCGAGTTGGCATACAAGGGCCGCCAGGTCGCGCCGTTGTCCGTCGTCACCGCAACCTGGGCCGCCTCGATCGTCAGGTCGCCGAACTCGTCGTCCGAGTCCTCGGGGGTTCGGAAGTCGAACACATGCCAGAAGGTGAGCCGGGCGCGGTTGCCACCGCCGAGGTTGATGGCGGGCGTGACGAGGTCCGTGATGGCGAAGTCCACGGGCGCGCCTTCGAGGTTGGTTCCCCAGCACGCGTCGCCGCTGTGGGCCGTGACGCCGTGGCGATTCACCGGCGTGCCATGGCTCCAGCCCGCGAGCGCGAATCCACCGCCGCCCTCCTCGTCGTCGCCCCCACCCACGAGCACCCCCTCGTCGTTGTACACGGCCCAGCCCTCGATGCCCGACTCCAGGTCGTCGAGCCAAGGCGGGTTCATGGGCGTGAGGGTCTTGAAGGTGTGGAACGTGCCGTCGCGGTTGTCCGTGATGGCGTTCCCGGCGACGTCGCGGCTGACGACGACGAAGTAGTACTGCTTGTCCGGCAGCAAGCCCGTGACGAGCACCTCATGCGTGGTCCCTCGTTCCGCCGAGTAGGCGGCGCGCGTCAGGAACTTCTCGTCGCCGCCTCCCTCCCCAAACCGGACGAGCGCGTCGGCGGGCTTGTCCGTGGTCCATGACACCAGGACCTCGTTGTAGGCGGGATCGACGGACACGCCCGAGATCCGGGGCGGCACCGTGTCCACGATGGCCGTCGTGGAGACCTCGCGCCCCGCGCCGTCGGCATACCGGACCTCGATCCAGTCCTGGTCGCGCGCGGGCAACCGGACTGGGGCGCCCGGGACCGGGGCCGGTCCGGACACGGGAGGTGACGCGAGGACGAACGTGCCTCGGAACACGCCGCGCACGGCGGTTGCGAAGCATTCGAGCCGGGCGGGCGCGGCCGCCGAGGCGGTGGCGACGGAGACGACGATGGAATTGCTGGTGGCAAGGCGGGCGTCCGACACCTCCACCACGCCGGTGCCCGGGACGGTGAACGCCTCGCTGCTGAGGGCGACCGTGGACAATCCCCGCAGGCCCGGGACGAGGAACTCGAGCGCGTTGCCCAGAACCGTCGAGCGATTGTTCGGGGCCGCGGCGTCCCAAGGAAACGCCTCCAACGGCACGGTCAGGAACACGCCGCGGCCTTGGCTGTCGTCGCCAGTCCTTGGGAACCGCAGCCCCACCACGCGGCCGTCCTCCTGCAACAGGATGGGCGCCGCGTTGGTCGATGCCTGGAGGTGATCCGGGCCGTCCTCCCATCGGATGCCCAGCAAGTCGATGAGGAAGCCGCTGGGGAACGCCGAGTAGTCCAGGTCCATCGACAACGGCCCCGCGATGGGGTCGCCCTGGACGCCGCCGACGCGCACGGCGCCCTGGTCCTCCTGGAAGCCCGCCACCCGCAGCGTCCGCGTGGCGAAGGCTGACTGGTTCAATTCCTTGAGCCGGGTCAGCAGGTCGAACGAACTCACGAACAACGCCCCCCCGCCCGCGACGTAGGCTTCCATCGCGGCCGTCATCCCGGGCGGCGGTGCCTGGAGTTCCTCCGGCCGCCACGCGACGGCCCGGTAGGGCCTCAATTGCTCCGCCGTGGGCGCGCCGCCGCGCTCGGCCGTGTTCCAGACATCGTGTTCCACGCCCAGCGCCGCGAGCGTGTCCGTCCAGGTCTCGATCCCGGGATAGGGCGTCTCGGCGAGCAGCTCGGAGAAGATCGACTCGGGCGAGTACACCAACAGGACGGTCGCCGGTCGCGGCGTGACGACGCGGAAGTAGAAGCCGCCGTTGTCGTTGGTGGACACGTTTCCGGCGCGGTCGATGGCGAGGAGCTTCCAGAAGATCGTTTGGCCCGGCTCCAGCGGCGGCAAGGACAGCCGCGGCTGCGTCCGGTACGCCAGGTCCTCCAGCACGTTCGTCACGGCGTTGGTCGTCCCGTACACGACCCGCGACCGGGATGGCTCGCTGGACAGCCATGACAACGTGACCCGTCCAAATTCCGCGACGGAGCCGACGTCGCTCGTCACCGGCGCCACGTTGTCCACGGAGGCCTCGGCCGACCGCACCCCCGGGGGTTGCGCGTCGGTGTACGAGGCCAGGAGGGCGTCGCCGTGCGCCACGGTCAACTGGCCCGGGCCGGGCGTCCCCGTCACCAACGCCACCGATCCCGTGAACGTGTTGGCGGCGGACGTTCGACGCAGGATCAAGGCGAGGACGTTGGTGGGCGACCCCGAGCTCACCGACACGGTCGCCGTGGACTGGCCCTTCAAGCCGTCGTCCAGCAACCGCAAGGTGGCGATTGAAGGGGCTTGGAACGCGGCGGCATCCCAGGAAAGCAATCCCTCGCCGGGGGCGGGCAGCCGCCCGGACACGACGAGCGCGAAGTCCTGCCGCGGGGTGCCGGGACGGCCGCGGATGTCCTTGGGGACGTTCACGGCCCGGACGCGCACGAGCCATTCCCCGGCGGCAGGGGACGCGAGATGGACGGCTTCCACGTTGTTGATGCGGTCCCCGATGGGCGTGCCTGCGACGGACTCGCCCTCGGCGAAGGCGTTGCCTCGGTAGAGGATTCCGGCCGGCGACACGACCTCGAGGTCGAGGTCGTTGACCATGGCCGGGATGGCGGCGGGCAGCCCGGGCGCATCCGTGTAGGACAAGGTCACCTTCAAGGGTTCACCCGCCGCCACCACCACGCGCTTTTCCCACGCCTGTCCAACGGACAGCTCGACCGGTTGGTCGGTGAAGTCGAAGCGACGCTCGGAGTCGATCAGGGTCTCGAGATTGATGCGGCCCCAGCCCTCGTCCGGGTTCGGCACGGGCGCGGTGTCCCCCACCAAGACGCCGGCGTCGTCCGGGTCGTCCGGGTCCGACGGCACCAAGGCCGTGCCCATGTCGTCGGCGGAGTTGATCAAGGCGGCCTTGACGAGGGCGGGTGAAGGGGTGGAGCCGCCCCGGGTCTCGCGATGCCATTGGATGAAGACCGCGCAGGCGCCGCTGGCATGGGGGCCTGCCTGCGACGTCCCGCCTTGATACAGGTAGTTGTCGTTGATGGGCGACCACGCGTTCTCCTCGCCAGCCGCCTGGGACTTCAACGACGCAATCCACGTCCCGGGCGCGACCACGTCCGGCTTGATACGACCGTCTTCCGCTGGGCCGCGGCTGGAGAAGTCCGCCATGACCTCCTGGCCGTCGGCGTAGATGCCGAAGGTGAAGCGGTTGTTCTGGCACGCACCGGTGGCGATGACGTTCTTGCCGACGGCCGGCGCCCCGATGGTTTGCCCCCCTGGTCCTGAGTTGCCCGCGCTGAACTCGAGGACGTACGCCTGGTCGCCGGGAGTCAGGGCATCGGCATCCCGTACCAGTCCGTCGAACTCGGCCGCGCTCAGGTCGTAGCGACCCTGCGTGTCGTCGCCCCACGAGTTGGAGCCCACCGTCGCGCCGGCCCGGACGGCGTCCCGGGTGAGGGTCTCGAACGTGGGAGGGGGGCGGTAGCCGCCTTGGCCGTCAAAGATGCGCTGGGCCACGATATGGGCGCCCGGGGCGACGCCGAGGCCGTACAACGCGCCGTCATCATCCTTCTGCCCCAGCGCGCCGTTGCCCGCCACGATGCCCGCGCAGTGCGTCCCGTGGCTGTGCTCGTCCGAGGCGTCCTCCAGCCCGTCATAGGCCAGCAAGGCATCCACGCGCCCATCCAGGTCTGGGTGCATCAGGTCGATGAATCCCAAGTCCAGGCCGGAGTCCGCGACGGCCACGGTCACGCCCGAGCCGTCAAACCCGAGCTGGTGCACCCACGCGAGGTCGCCCGCCTCGCCCGTCTCGCCGGCGACGACCTTGGTGGAGACCTCGTCCTGGAGGCGCATGCGCGGGGCCAATTCCACCCAGACGACGTCTTGCGACCGAGCCACTTGAACCAACCCGCGCCGGTCCAGCCTGCCCGAGACCACCGGCCCCAAGGGCATCGACGCATGGACGTGCGCGGCGGAAAGCAACGACGCCGTCGTCGTCTCGGCGACCCCTCCGCTGCCGGGCCGCACGAGGATTTTGACCGCCACGGCGTTGGACGCGTTGCCGGCCAACGCGCGCATCACCCCGAGGTGGACCTTGTGCCGGGGTTGCAGCGGCCCCACCCACCGCACGAAGTCGAGGGAACGGACCGATGCGAGCCTTGCCCCGCGCATGCGCACGACGAAGGCGTCGTCGGGGACGTAATACAGCAGGTCCACGCCGGCCGCCGCCAACGTCTCGGCCCATGCGGGTTGGATGCGACTCTCGAATTGGACGAGCCAAAGCCCGTCCACGGTGGGTGCCTCCACCCGGCTCGGCGTGGCGCCGACCGCCGTCTTGGGCGGGGTTTGGATGGTTTCGTTGCGCAGCCGCAGGGTCTTCCAAGGCTCCGCGCCGTGGGCCTGGATCAACACGAACAACGCAAGGAAACGCGCCCACCACCGGAAGCACATCGCGGGGTTCACGTCCTCGACGCTAGCCAGACTCGTGCCGTCCTCAAGCGTCCGGGCGACGCCGCCTTGATCCCTGATCCGGACGAAACCCCTCCCTTCAAAACCGCATCATGATGCTATTGCGATGCCGCTTTGGGTCTGGATACAACACGCGGTGTGAGTGCCCCGTCCCCTTGCCCGCCTGCCCAGGCAATTCGAGTCGCCTTCCTGGAGGACTACGCGCCCATGCGGGATTCCCTCGCCCAGGTCCTCTCCCGTGCTGCCGGATTCCAACTGGTCGGCGGCTTTGCCACCTTGCCGGACCTCCTCGGGGCGCTGGCGATCCAACCCGCCGACGTCGTCCTCATGGACCTCCAGCTTGGGAACACCATGGATGGGATACGGGCCACCGCCGAGGTCCGAAGCCGGTTCCCGGCCACGATGGTCTTGGTGCTCACCCTCTACGACCAGCCCAAGGTGGTCTTTGACGCGCTGAGCGCCGGCGCGGTCGGCTACCTGCTCAAGAGCGCCACGTCCGAGGCCATCCTTGCGGCGATCCAGGAGGTCGCGGCCGGCGGGGCCCCGATGACTGGTTCCATCGCGCGCATGGTCATCGAGCGTTTCCATCGGGGTGCGGCCTTGGCCTCGGGTGGCTCGTCCCAGGTCCGGTCCGACGAGCCTTCCCAGGAGCCGAATGACCCAGAGGTCCTGAGCCTTCGTGAGATCGAGGTCCTGGGCGCGTTGGCCACGGGGTGTCGATACAAGGAGGTCGCCGCAAGGCTCGGCCTGAGTCACAACACCATCCGGAGCCACGTTCGTCGGATTTACGAGAAGCTGCATGCCCACGGGGTGATGGAAGCAGCCCGCAAGGCCAAGGCCGCCGGCGTCCGGTTGCCCGGGTGAGCCCACGCCAGGACGATTCGGACACGTTGAAGAGCTATCCCGGCGCCGGCTGTGTCGCGAAACAGCGGCAGGATGCCGCTGCCACTCTCATTCCTGCATCGTTCCGGCTAAGCCGGGACGATTCAGTTGGGAGGGAAGTGATTGCGAAGCAGATGCTTGCGCAAGACGAGGAGTGAGCGAGGCGCGGGCCGGTACGAGGCCCGTAACGAGCGAGCGACGAAGGATTTGCGCAAGCAGATCGAGCAAGCACGACCGATCCAACTGCATCGTCCCGGCTAGGGCCCTGCGATGACTTGGATGAACCGCGTGTCGTCGGCGGACGGGATGGGGATTTCCACGGTGCGCGCGTCGCCGGCAGGGATGTCGGAGAGCTTCTCCCACGAGCCATCGACGAGGCGGGTGCGCCAGCGCACGGAATACGCAACGCCTGCCTGCGTCCCGAGGCGAAGAGCCGGGGGCGGGCCGTGCAACATGGACAGGACAGGCGGGCTCACGGCGGCCCGGGCCACCACCGTGACCGTGTCGGAGGCCGTCCGCGCGCCGTCGTGGACGGTGAAGCGAAGGACGTAGGTGCCGGCCGCGCCAAAGGCAGCCGACGTGGCCGGGGAATCCGGCGGGTCGAACGTCACCGTCCCGGGCCCGCTGACCGTGCTCCAGGAGAAGGTCGGGACGCCGGGAAGGGCGGGAAGGCCGTCGTCCGTGAAGCCGGCCACCAGCCTGGCGACGCCGGGCAGCCGGATCTCGGCGGATGCCGGGGCCTTGGCGGTGGGGGCTGCGTTGGCCCCGAGAACGGTCGCTTGCAGGGCCAGGTCAAACCCCAGGTCCGAACTCGTGCGATTCACCTGGTGAATCTCCACGGCCAGCACGTTGTCACCATCCACCAGCAACGCCGGCGACACGGTTCCCTCCACGGGCGTCGTCTCGTCGGCTCCTCCTATGGTCTGGCTGGCGAACGTGCCGAAGGAAATCGCGCCCTCGGGCATCGCCGACCGCATCACCTCGGCTCCATTCAGGTACACCACGCCGCCATCGTCGCGGATCAACTGGACCTTGAGGTCCTTGACGGCCGCCGCCGAAGGCACGTTGAACCTCAGGCGAAAATAGGCCGTCGGGATGCGATCGAGAATGCTGCCCCCTGCAATCGTCGTGACCTCGCCGTCGCCCCCATACCCGAGGCGCGCCTTGCCTGTCTTCCATCCCGTGTCCGCAAACGTTCGCTCGCGCCATGCGCTGCCCAGGTCCTGTCGTTGGTCGAAGTATCGCCAGGTCGATCCAAACGGCACGAGGGTCGCGGCCTCCCCGGGGCGCGCCACGGTGAGCTGCACGTCGTCCGTGGCCTCGCGTTCGCCATCGGACGCCCGCCAGCGGAGGACGTAGGTGCCTTGGCCGGGCAATTCGACGACGCCGTTGCTTGCCCCGGGCGCGCGAAACACGACGCCGCGCGGCCCGGAAACCTGCGTCCATTCGCCGGACAAGCGCGCCGGCTCGGGAAGGCCGTCGTCGGTCGCCCAACCTTCGAGAGCCACGGAAAGCGGAAACGCCGCGGACAACCACTCTCGGTCGGGCCCGGCGGACACGCGCGGCGATCGATTGGAACCGGCCGCCGCGCCGGGCGTGGGCCCGCCCGTGGCCGCGCGCCAGGCATTCGGGTCATTCCCGTACAACGCCGGCGCGCGTCGTTCCAACGAGACGCCGCCCAGCCCCGCCGCGATGGGCCATGGCGCTTCGCCGTCATAACGCGCCTCGTCCACGGTCACCCTCGGCACCACGACCGAGACCGCGCCGGAGGGCAGGGTCACGGTCGTGGGCCCGTCTGGCTTCTGGAGGCGGAGGAACTCGCCATCGGACTGGAGGGTGCCCTGCCAAGGGCCCAGCACGACGACCGACGCCGGCAGGCCGTAGGCTTGGCGGAACCGCCCGGGATCCGTCCCGGCGATGACGACGTGGGCGCCGGATGCGAGGACGAATCCCCGTGGGAAGGCGAAGTCGATCCCGGACACCCCCCAGGTGTTGTCGGGGTTCGCCGGGTCGAACAGCGGGACGTCGAGGCCGGAACGGTTCCACAGCTCCACGAATGGCAGATCACCCGGGCCGGGGGCGTAGTGGATCTCCTGCAACACGACGGGCGGGAGCTCGGGAGGGCTGTTCGCCGCGCCCAGCGTGGGAGCCGCGGACCTCACCATGGACACGTGGCCGGATGAGTTCGTCCAGCGCACGAAGGTCTCCCCGTTGAACGAGGCCCCGAACGACACGCCATCGACATGGCCCGTGAGACGGCCCTCGGCGTCGGCGCTCAGGAGGTACACCTGGTCGCCCAACGACGAGAGCCGGAATGCGTTGGTGCCCTGGTTGACGTCATGGAAGGCCGATTCATCCAGCACCAGCCATCCGCCCGGCGGAAGCAGGGTGCCAGCCGGGATCCGATACTTGGCGGGGCGTGACGGGTCGTCCGTCAGCCACCAGCCACCCACGGGCGCGACGACGGGGTTGGGATTGAACAACTCGACGGTGTCCAGCGCCGGCGGGTCCGTGTGGGCGAGGACCTCGTTGACGATCACGGGCAAGATGCCCGCAGAGACGTCCTCGGCCCCGGGCGATCCTCCCACGCGCGAGCTGGCACGCCACGCCGCCGCGTCCCCGGGCCCGGGCTGGGCAATGGGGTTGGTGGGAACCAAGGAGAAGCCGAGGCCATCCGCGCCCGCAGGCCACGCCGCGCCCACGCCGTACAACACTTCCATCACGAGCCCGCCCGCCGGGTCGGCCAACGCCAGGCGCTCGCCCGTGTTCGACAATTGGCCGGTGTACACAAAGTCCGGCGCGACGCCGGCGTAGCGATTCGTGAACGCAGCCCGGTTTTCCGCCAGCACCAGGAACGAGCCCCCTTCCAGCAACGTCCCCATGGGGAACTCCAACCCGATGCCATCGACGAAGCGGAACCCCGACAACTCCACGGCGGACGAGCCGATGTTGTGCAGCTCCACGAACTCGAACTCGTCGCGGGTGAAAGCCCCGGACGGGTCGGCAGCTGGCCGGTAATGGATCTCGGAAAACCGCAGCCCGGAGACGTCTTGGCGCACGTGGAAGGTGGCCTCCACCAGCGGGCTCCATTCGTCGATGCCGGGCTCCACCCGGTGGACGCGTGCCTTGATGACGCGCGCGGAGCGCAGGGCGATGGGGTCCGTGTAGCGGCGCGACGCGGCGGACTCGGCGCCGCTCGGGGAACGCGGGTCGGAGCCATCGGACGTGAAGACCACGAAGCCCGCGCCGGGGTTGGCCAGGGTGACGACCGAGCCGGGGGCGACGATCCCGCCGAAGGGCGACATGGAGGGTGCCGCGATGACCGGGAAGAGGTTCGCGGCGCGAAGCTGGCCAAGGACGATGTTGCCCCGGGATGGGAGGTAGGCGTTGAGGATGCGGTTGGCGGCGGGGAGCCAGTGGCCGTCGCGGGTCAGGGGCGTGGATGTCTTGCTATCTCCCCATCGCGCGGACTCGGCCACCACGGGGAGGAAGAGTTGGTTCGTGCGTGCGGCGAAGCGGCCCTGGGCGGCGGCGGCCGTCAGGGCCCCTTGGTTGAAGAAGTGGCGTTGGACGCGGTCGGCGACGCGAAGGCGGAAGGACGGGCTTTGCCAGAGTCGCTGCCAAATGTATTGGGGGTTCGAGTACACGACGGAGTCGTTGCCCGCGGCGAAGGGCCCGACCCGGTTTTGGTTGACGTCGAGCAGCGTGTGCTCGGCGTCGTGGGAGATGAAGCGGAAGCCGCCGTGGGCGCCGGTGCGGTCGCGCAGGCCGTACCAGTTGTTGGGCCGGGTGTTGCCGAGGAAGTTCGAGATCGGGGCGTCGAGGTTGCCGCCAAAGACGATCACGAGCATGTAGTCGATGAGGTTGTCGATCTCGAGGAGGTTCTCGTAGGCGGCGTTGGGCGTGCCGTCCGGGTTGCGGCCCTGGACGCGCCAGAAGGTCGTCTCGGCATTGGATGCCGTGATGGCCTTGCATTGGTTGTAGAGCCGGGTCCACGCGTCGAGCGTGCCGTCCGTCGCGTTGATGGCATAGGGCCCCGCCTCGACCTTGATCACGTCGTAGTCCTCGGGGCGTCCGCCGAAGTAGGCGGAGCCAAAGTTGGCCTCCGGCCGCTCGCACGAGTTGAAGATCCCCCAGTACACGCCGTTGATGTAGAGGTGGTAGTAGTTGCCGCGCTCGCCTTGCTGTCCCATGGCCAACTGGGTGTCCCGCGAGAACACGTCGCGGATGAAGACCCCGTTGGAACCGTCGCCGGGGTCGAAGCTCCACGAGTAGTTTTGGAACGTCCGGAGATCGAGCGCGTCGAACTCCTCCACGCCGCCGGCATGCAACGGGAACCGAAGCTTGTCCACGCCGTAGGCTTCCCGGAAGAAGAAGCGGAACGCGTGCTTCGGGTTGCCCGTGGAACGGCTGAACCCCCCGCGAATCCGCACGCCGCAGTCGGCCTGGAAGCCCGTTCGCCCGTCCGGGAAGATCAGCTCCAACGACGCCGGCCGCTCCCAGTCGCGGCCGTCCTGCCCCGGGTTCGAGAAGATGCCCGTCGCACCGTCGAACAGGTTCGAGAGCGTCGTTACCAGGCTGAAACTCGGCAGCGCCTTCAACGCCGGGATGATCTGCGCCGCATACGTCGGGGAGTCCACGATCCGCGGATCCATGCCATAGTTGTACGTTTGCGACTGGCTTCCCGGCGTCGGCCACTCCGGCCATGGCACCGCCCCGGTCGGTGACTGACGGATCACGTCCCCCAGGAACAAGTACGTCTGCGTGTCCACGTCCGACGGTTGCAGCCCCGCCTTGAACGCCGCCGCCCGCATGACCGTCGTGCGGGACACCCGCACCGGCCCCCCATACACCGTCCCCGTGGTCGCCGTGGGCGGCGCGCCGTTCGTCGTGTAGCGGATCGTCGCCCCCGCCGTGGCGCACGTGATGGCCAGGTCGAACGGTTGGTCGAACACGCCCCGGTCCACGCTGAACTTCGTGTCCGCCACGAAGTCGCCCACGCCCCCCGCGTTCGCCGCGCCCGGCGTCGGCGGGTTGAAGTAGTAGGCCTGGCCGGCCCGCGTCCCATACGAGATGTCCGCCCGCTGGGACGGATACGAGGGCGCGAACTCGGTCGCGGCCGGCCCCTCGGGCGGGAACAGCGCGAGGTATTCGCCATCGGCCGACAAGCTGAAGCTGGTGTGCAGGGGCGCCGCGTTGTTGGTCCGGTTCTTGCCCGAGGCGAACACGACGAGGTACGCGCCGGGTGAAAGGGTGACGGTGGGAAACACCCACTTGCGGGGGGCGCCTGCGTCGTCCGTGAGGGACCAGCCCTGCAAGTTGACTGGCGCCGTGCCCCCGTTCCACAGCTCGATCCAGTCGGGTCGATCCCCGTCCGCATCCACCAACCCCTTGCCGTTGCTGGCAAGGAACTCGGTGAGCACCACCTGTCCCATCACCCGTGCACCCAGCACCCCGGCGAGGAGCCCCACCCATGTCGCCCGTTGCAAATTCTTCATGGAAACCCCCATGAAACGCCCGTGGGCAGCAAACCTCAAGCCATGCAACCGGCACACCCCTGGGACCGCGCCCGTCCCCGGGCGCTCCCTCCTGCCCAAGCGGCCGGAGACAGCCGCGCTCCCAGGCCAAGATGCCGCACCTCCGTGCGCCGGGTGAGGGCACCCGGCCTACAGTCCTCACAGCACCGGAGTGAAGGTGGCAGCGGCATCCCCCCGCGGTTCGTGACCCAGCCCGAGCCGAGACGGCTCTGCCACCTGTCCCAAACCTTCCTCAAACCCCCAGGACCCGCCGCGCCGCCACCTGCAAGAATGCTCGTCGCTCCACCGTCAGACCCGCGCCGAGCCGCCGCACGCCGCCGCCCCGCAGCACCACCTCCAACACCGTCGTCTCCCGCGCGTCCCCATCCGAGTCGCGCCAACGCTTCGTCACCCACCGCACATCCTCCACGTCGGCCACCGCAAACCGTCGCGTCCACCCCACCGGGCCCACGGACCTCCGGATCCATGCGTTCGGCCCCGACCTTCCCACCTCCGTCTTCCCGGCCAGCGCGAGGCACAATTGCACCGCGAGGATGAAGCTCGCCGCGACGAAGGGGAGCAGGAAGACGGCAAGCAACCCTTCGCCGCCTCCCGCCAGCCGAGCCTCCGCCCACCCCTCGGGCAACGTCATCCCGACGGACCGCGCGGCCCAGGACGCGCAGACGCCCACGAAGGAGCCCAAGACGGAGTTCCAGAAAACCGAGAAGACCAGGAGGAACCCTGCGGCCACGAGCGATCGCTCGCTCGCCCCCGCGACCGCCGCGTCGGGTTCCCATCGCAGCCAACATCCCCCCGGTGGCCGGTCGAGGAGGGCGACGTCGGGCGTGGGCGCCGGCGTTGCTTCAAGCGATGCCCGCGTCACGGCTTGGCCTTGTCCTCGTTCTCCTCCAGGCGCGTGATGACGAAGCCGTCGGCGTCCAACAACGCCTCGCCCCGCCATGCGGCGAATTCCACGACGACATCAATCTCCGTCTCCGGCTCGCCGATGGCGAACTCCACCGACAAGGGCGTCCAACCCTGCGCCGCCGCGACGATCTCGGGCATCTCATGGCCCGCCGCCCGGAACCCAAGGTGCGCCGAGGGATCGGCCCCGCGGACCTTGAGGCGGCCCGTCACGCGATACCGGCCGGGGTCGAGCAGCAGGGAGGAACGCCAGGCGGCGGCGCCGAAGCCACCCGTCATGCGGATGGACAAGGCGTTGCCGTCCTCCGTGACGACGCGTTCGCATTGGGGGCGGCTGTTGCGACCGCGCCGCGCCTGCGGCGTCCAGTCGCGGAGGATGGCCGAGTCGCCCTTGGCCACCAGCTTGGGCCTCGCCACGACCCACGACACCTGCTGGGTGACCGACTGGACGCGGGCCTGGATCAAGCGGCAGTACTCCTCGACCCACTGCGCATGCTCCTCGGCCGCGGACTTCGAGTACGCCGCCAACGTAGGCTGGATCCGGGCCGCGATGTCCCGCGCCTGCCGGAGCAACGCCTCCTCATGAAACACGTTCGTGGCCAGGTGCCCGATGCGCGCCAGGTATCGCCGGCGTCCCTCGGGATGCTCCAGGACGGCGGCGGCCACCTGGGCGCGCATGGGCATCCGGATCGACGCCGAGGTCGGCATGCGCTGCCCAACGCCAAACGTCTGGTCCAGCCCGTGCGGCATGAACACGAGCCGGCCCGTCTTCGGGTCGTCGTAGATCCGGTAGTTGTTCCGGTTGATGGCGTACCCGTCCCAGTTGCACACGAAGACGTCCACGGCCACGAGGGAGATGAATCGCTCCACGTCGAGCGTGTTGGTAAGGGCGGCCCAGCGGCGGCCGGGGTTGGACTCCTCCAAGGCCTTGCCGAGGCGCCCCAGGCCCGGGTGCTGGTCCTTGTGCTTGCCCGACACCACTTCCAACGGCCGCTCCAACACATCCTGCACGAACCCCCCGTCGTAGAGGTTGCCGTCATCGTCCTCGAAATGCTGCCGGACGAAGGCCTTGCCCCAGCCCTCGGCCAGGACGTACAGGCCAAGGTCGCGCCCGTTGACCTCGACGGTCACGTGGTCCGTCCTCGGCACCGGCACGCCCGCCTGTCGATACAGGTCGCGGCACAGCGTCTCGCTGACGAACGTCGGGTCCTGCACCGAGTTGTTCAGCGAAACCTTGGGCATCCCGCGGAACACCTGGCCCTTCGCGTGCTTGCCGAAGTTCAGCGTGAACGCCGGCTTGTCGTCGTACGGTCGGAAGCTGCCAGCCGCGCCCTTGAGGTGCAGCGCCACGTTGGTGAAAACCTCGTCGCCGCAACGAACCGTCGCGCGCACCTCCGGGCGGTCCGGGTCAAGCCCCATGCCAAACCCGCGAAAACGGTGGGGCTGCGAGCGCAGCGCGTCCTCGGCCTCGCCGGACATCTCGATGCGGATGCGTGCCAGGTTGGTGGGCAATGACGTCGGCTGGAGGGCCCGTGCGTCCATGCGCGGGGAACGCCGCGGCCCTCGCCCCTCCCCGCCGCGCCATCGGCCTTGCTGGGCCAACGGATGATCCTCCGGGCGAAACCACCGGCCTTCCGTCACCACGTTGTAGCCCACCAACACCGCCAGGAACGTCCACAGCAACGCCGTGAACGCCACGGACCAAGGCGAACGGCGTCGCCGGATCGTCGGCAGCGGCGGCGGGACGGGCCGCGCCCACGGCGGCAAGGGCGGCGGCAACGAAGGGGGCTGTGGCGTTGCGTTGGGAGGCGCGTCGGACATCGGGAGGCCTTGGTTGATGGGATGGGAACGCTTGGGCCCGGGCTCGTGGCGAAGGGCTCGTTCAGTCCTGCAACAGGTCGATCACGCGGATTCTCAGGTTTTGCTCGCCGGTCGCGGGCGACGCGCCCACGTCCAACACCACGAAGTCCGCCGCCGCGTCGGCCGCGAAGGGATGGAACACCACCGATCCCAGCCGCAGCCACTCGGAGGTCGTGGACCTGAGTTGGCACGCGGCGATGAAGCCGGTCAACGACAGTTTCCCGTGGCCCGGATGGGCCGTGCGAAACGCCGAGTAGCGACCCCGGATCTCGGCGAGGGCGACCGGTGTCGTGGCCGTCCCGGCGCTGGCGACGCCGGCGACCCCACGCGCCTTCCGCAACGCCTTGCCCATGGGCGCCAGCATCAGCGAGGCCAGGATCCCGATGATCGCCATCACGCACAGCAACTCGACCAAGGACACGCCCAACGCTGCCCGGCGCCCGGCGCGCGACGCGCGACCTTGGCCGGAACGATGGAATGGGAGGGAAGGTGATGTCACGGGAGCTTCGCGGTCCCGCGATGCGCGCGCGGGACGTTGGGGTCGTCAAAACGTCTCCGGCACGCCCTCCTCGAGGAAGCGGATGCGATCCAACGCGCCAGCATTGCCCCCCAGCTCCCGCAGCCATCGCGCCGGCTCCTCCATCGACTCGAAGCTCAGCTTGAACGTCCCGAAGTGCATCGGCACGAACCAACGGGCCCCAAGGTCCAGGAAGGCCCGCAACGCCTCGTCCGGCCCCATGTGGACCCGACGAAAGCTGTCGGGGTAGTAGGCGCCGATGGGAAGCAAGGCGACCTCTGGGCGCAGGCGCCGGCCAATCTCCTCAAACCCATCGAAGTAGGCGGAGTCGCCGGCGTGGTAGAGACGGCGCCCACGGTGCTCCAGGACGAACCCGCCGTACCCACGGTGCTCGTCACGCAGCGTCCGCGCCCCCCAGTGCTTGGCCGGGACCAGGGTGACCTTCCAGTCGCCGGACCCAAACGACTCCCACCAGCGCAGCTCGATCACCCGCGCAAAACCCAGCCGCTTGGCAAGGGGCCCGCACCCCCACGGCATCACGGCCACCTTGGGCGACGTCAGCCGCCGGAGCGTCGGCTTGTGGAAGTGGTCGAAGTGCGCGTGCGTCAGCAAGACCAGGTCGATGGGCGGCAGGTCCTCGATCCGCAGGCCCGGCCGGCGCAGGCGCTTCAACAGGAACAGCCAGTTCGCGAAGTTGGGATCCACCAGGACGTTCAACCCGTCGAACCGCGCCAGAAACGACGCATGCCCGATCCACGTCAACGACAGCCCGTCCTCCCCCAGCGGCGGGAATTCCGGCGTCTTCGTCGAGCCCGTCCGCTTCGTCAGCCACGCCTTCCACACCATCTCGCGGAAGAACGTCTTGGGATTGAAGTGGTTCGACGGCGTCAGCTCCTTGAACGACCGCGGCAGCCGCCTGCGAGGTCCGGGCGGCGTGTTGGGCGTGACGGGCGACATGATGCAATCCCGCTCGTCGTGGCCTACGGCGCGGCCGGCGTCGCCGTGGGTTCGCCCGTCCCCTTGGCCTGACCCGGTCCCAAGCCGCCGCCGCGTGCCAGCTCCTCGCCGAGCATCCGGCGCAGGTCCGCGAACCGCGACTCGTTGGCCTGGCTCAGGCGCCCCAGGTTCTCGTGCGCATCCAGGCAGAACCTCCCGATGTCCTCCCGGCTGGCCACGCCGGACGGCAACGCATGCATGGGCGCGTCCAAGGGCAACGGCTCCCCCTCGGGCGCCACGCGCAGCAACGGAAGGACCTCCAGGTTCGCCAGCCCGTCCACGATGCGCGCCCGGGCGTCATGCAGGACGAATTGCACGAGCGGCTTGCCGTCGTGCGACGCCTCGGCCAACCCCGCCAACGTCCCGGAGAACGTGCTGTCCAACAGGGGGCATCCAGCCAACGCCAGATGAACCTCGCGCACGCCTTGCGCGGCCATCTGCCGCACCGCCGCGTCGAAGTCCCGCGCCCGCTCCACCGCCGCGCGGCCATTGATCCGAATCACGGCCACCCGACCGGCGCATGCGAGATGGATTCCTGGAAGGCTCGGTTCCATGTCCTACCCCACGCTCCCGCCACCCTCCCCGCACGTCAAGCGTGGGGGCCGCCCGACCCGACCCCGCAACACCCGAAGGACAAGGCTCTTGCGAAGGAAGGTTCCGCCCACCGGCCCGATCCGATGGACCCGCCTCCGTCCCGTCGGATCGTCCCGAAAGAGCCCTCGGGGTCATGCCCGGCCCGGTCCCCCGGGGGGCATGGCATCCGGACCGATGGAGGGGTCCGGTCCGTCGCGATGTCACCCGATCCCGGTGGGAACGGCGGCGTGCCTACTTCGACTCCTTCGGCTTGAACTCGCGCGCCATCCGTTGGCCCTCGGCCCGTTGCTCGGTGGTGAGGCGTTTTTCGATAAGGTCGATGGCCCTCCGCGCCTGTTCGTCTCCTTGGGCCCCGGCCAGCAAGCACCACTTGTAGGCCTCGGCGTCCCCTTGGCTTAGCCGGAACGATGCAGTTGGGAGGGAAGTGATTGCGCAGCAGATTCCTTCGCAAGACGAGGAGTGAGCGAGGCGCGGGCCGGTGCGAGGCCCGTAACGAGCGAACGACGAAGGATTTGCGCAAGCAGATCGAGCAAGCACAACCGACCCAACTGAATCGTCCCGGCTAAGGCAAGCACCGCCCGCGCCCTCGGGTCAACGGAACCGTCCACGGCAGCATCCCCGAGTCGATTCATCGGCATCCTTGGGTCCGGGCGCATGCTCCATGGATGACGCCCCCCGACTGCGACCGATCCGTGTCGTCCGTGCCCTGCCCACTTTGCGGCCTGAATTTGGCCCCGAAAACCAACCCCGTCGGCGTCCACATTCCCGAGGCAAGCCCACACGACCTGGCGGGTCAATCGTTGAGGGGTTGAGTGGATCGCAGGTAGGCGAACAGGTCGCGCACCTGCTGGTCCGTCAGGCCGGCCATCAAGCCCTCGGGCATGAGGCTGCCACCCATGGGCTCCATCCCGGCCAGCTCCGAAGTCCCCAGCGCCACCGCCTGCCCGTCCGCCGTCCTCAACACCACCCGTTGCGCGTCCTTCTCCACCACGAACCCCGAAAGGCTCCGCCCGTCCCGCGTCTCCGCCAGGTAGGCCTCGTACCCCTCCCGTACCTCCGCCGACGGGTTCACGATGTTCAAGGCTAGGTTCGCGAGGTCCGTGCGCTGGTACGTCGTCAGGTCCGGCCCCACCTCGCCGCCCTTGCCAAACAACCGGTGGCAGCCGCCGCACGTCTCCATGAACAGCCTCTTGCCGGGGTACGGGTTCCCCGTGGTCGCGCCCACGACCTCCACCAGGCGCCCGATCTCCTTCTCCATGTCGGCCGACGTGGCCTGCCGCATCGCAGGCCACAGCTCCGAGGTCAACCGGGCGACCTCGTCGCCCTTGAGGGCCTTGAGGCGACGCGCCACGTCCATGGGCACGGCGGCGACGGGCACGGACCCGGACTTCACGGCGCGCAGCAGCACGACGGCCCACGCGGGGCGGGTGGCCAACGCCGACACCGTGGCGGTTCGCAACGCAACAGGGAGGGACGGCAACATCGTCGCCAGCTCCACGGCGATGGCGGGGGCCTCGTGCGCCTGCAACGCCCCGATGGCCGCACGGCGAACGTCCGTGTTCTTCCCGTCGCGCACGAGGGTCATCATGGCGTTGACGGACCTCGGCTCGCGCGTTTCACCCAGCACCTGGACCAGTTGCGCGCGCATGCCCGCGTCCGCCTTCTCGTCCCCGACCACGGCGAGGGCCCGCTCCACGGCGTCCGCCTTGCCGCGCCTCAACCCGATGAGCAACGACTCCGCGCGGGCTGCCTCCATGGCCGACACAAGGTCCTCCGGCAACGCAGGCAACGCACGGCCGCGCATCGCCTCCTCCATGCCACGGACCAACCGTGCCGTCGCGGCGGCGTCGGGCGACGCCCGGAACAACCGGGCCAACGCGGACAAGTCGTCGGTGGCGCCCGTGGCGGACCAACGCCGGGCCAGGCGCGTCAGGAGGTGCTCCTGGACCAGCGGCGCGCGCCACAGCTCGCGATCGGACATGAGGCCCAGCACGGCGGCGCGGTCCGAGGTGCACCAGCCCTCGACGGCCCACCACAGGAGCAACGGCTGGCGCGCATCCTTGGCGTCGGCGTCGTTCATGAGGAGGCCCCGGACGACGGGCAACCCCTGGGCTGCGGGCAACCGCCGGGCGGAGCACGCCAACTGGGCGCGCACCTCGACGTCGGGCTCCGACAAGGCCAACGCCGCGAGGCGCCCCGCCAGCGCCGGACCGGCCTGGCCACCGTCCCCGATCCAGCGGGCCGTCCATGCGCGCACCACGGGGTCCACGTGCCCCAGCAAACGCGCGGCGCGCGTCTCGTCGAGCCACCCCAGTTGCCACAAGGCCCACAGGGCCTCGCGTCGAACCTCCACGCCCGGCGCCTCGGCCCGGTCCAGCATCGACTCGAGCCGCGGCACCACGTCCCGGGCATTCCTGTCCGCGAGGAGCCGGAGCGCCGTCTGGCGCAGGAAGCGATTCGTGTGGGCAAGGGCGTCCACCAGCGCGTCGGGCCCCTGCCCTGCCAACGACGGCATGCGCCCCGGGCGAACGTCCTTCCTGCGGAGCCGGTACACGCGCCCGTTGGAGGGATCGACCTGGCCCTCGTGGTTCCGGTAATGGTTCACCTGGCGGTCGTACCAATCGCACACGTAGAGGGCGCCATCGGGCCCCAGCTTGATGTCCACGGGACGGAACCACGGGTCCATCGTGCGCACGGGGTGGCCGACGTCGCGGGTGCGGAAGGTGGAGCCCTCGCGCACGATCTCGGACATGACCACGCGGCCCTGCAAGGGCTCCACGCCCAGCAGGCGTCCGGCGAACTCGGGGCCCAGCCCGCCCGAGTCCTCGATCACGAACGTGTGGGTGAATCGGTCCACGTCCGGATGCCGCATCGCGGGGAAGTACCCGTAGGCATGGGGGTTCGACAACGGGCCGTGCTTGTCGAAGCCCTTCTGCAAGTAGGCGCCCTGCATGTAATGGAACCCGCGCGTGTTGCCGCCGTTGTGCCCCGAGAACACGCGCCCACCCGAGTCGATCTCCAGGCCGAACGCGTTGCCCCCGCCCTCGCTGAACACCTCGTACACGCGTTGCCCGGGGTGGTAGCGCCAGATGTTCTGGCCCTGGGAATACACGGGCCGCTGGGACTTCGGGCGACCGTCCGCGCCGTGCACGAGAATGTTCCCCGTCACGGTCGAGCCCTGGCATCCGTACAGCCATCCGTCGGGCCCCCACCGCAGCGAGTTCGCCACCGAGTGCGTGTCCTCCAGACCAAACCCGGACAACCGGACCTCGGGGTCGCCGTCCGGCACGTCGTCGGCGTCGCGGTCGGGGTAGAACAGCAAGTACGGCGGGTTCAAGACCCACACCCCGCCCCGTCCAAACGCCACGCTGGTCGCGATGTTCAGTCCATCCACGAACACCTTGTGCGTCTCCATCGTCCCGTCGCCGTCGCGGTCCTCGTGGATGCTGATGCGGTCCGCGCCCTTGAAGTGGTGGGGGGGCGGGGGCGGGACGCGGTCATAGACGGCCCGCCAAAAGTTGTCCCGCGACACCATCTTGAGCCCGGCTGGGTGGGGGTATTGGCGGTATTCGACAACCCACATCCGGCCACGCTCGTCGAACGTGACGAACACGGGCTGCGCGATGTCCGGCTCCGAGAGCACGAGGTCCCACGCGAGGCCCGGCATGACCTCGAAGCGACCCGCCGCGTCCGCCGGCTTCAAGGGCCCGGCCGGGGCCGTCGCGGGCTTCGGCGGCGCCGCCGCGCCGGGCTCGGCCGCCCGGGGCGGGGCGGCGGGCGCGGGCGGGATGAAGTCGTCGAGCGCCCAGAGCATCCCGTTGAGCAACAACCGCTGGAACATGGGCTTGGCAAAGTCCTCGGGGCTCCCCAGGGACGTGTAGAAGACGCGTCGATGGTCGCGCGTGTTGACCCACGCCACGGGCTCCACGTCGGACTTGCCGTCGGCCGTGCGACCCACCAGCAACGGCGTCACGGTCCGGTAGGGGTTCCGGCTGCGATACAGGTGCGACTCAAACGTCTCCTCGGGCCCGACGCCCGTCAGCACGGGATGGCCCGCCGTCTCGGTCACCTGCCGTACGACCGTCTGGCGGCCAGGCCCCTTGCCGTAGTGGTTCTCGTACCTTGCGCCGAGGATCTCCTCGTCGAACCCCGGCCACGACTGGTCGGCGGAGGCGTTGCCACCGGGTTGGAAGGCATGGCTGGCGGTGCGAATCCCCACGAGCGGCTTGCCCGCCGCAAGGTGCGCCCGAAGCAACGCCATCATGCCCGGCGGCGCGGGCCGACGGCGGACGCTCACGACCACCAGGTCCGCGTCGCGCAGCGCCTCCCAATTCTTGAAGTCGCCGTCGCCCTCCTTTTGCGACGCCTCGACGAGGTCGATGTGGTAGCCACGAAACCCAAGGTGCTCCCGGGCGAAGCGAGGCAACGTCTCCCAGGTGCGGTACTCGTTCTCGCCGATCACCAGCGCCACCCGGCGCGCCCGGTCGCCCCGGAAGCGAAAGGGCTCGCCGCCGAGGACGTCGGCGCTGGTGACGCTCGGGCACCAGAACTTCTCGATGTGCTCCACCACGAGCTCGGTGCCGCGGAAATGCGAGACGAAGGGCGGCCGGCGGTGGTTGTACATCGAGTCGGTCATGTCCCGGACGAGCAACACGTTCTGCCCCTGCCGGACCATCTGTCGGATGGAGAAGGGGCGGCCCAGCACGCACATGTTGATGTGCACGCCCATGACCAGGACGTTGGTGATGCCGCGCTGGCGCATCAGGTAGAAGGCCTCGGCCGAGTCCGTGATGGCGTCGCCCTCGCGGATCTCCAGGGCGGGATGCTGCCGGCTCCACGCCTTGAACGACGGGCAGTCGGGGCATCCGTCGCAGCCGCCGTCCGAGTCGTCGATTGGGAGCGGCCCCTCCACGTCCGGCTTGAGCGAGCACCAGTTTTCCAGCGGGACGGCCGTGGGCGCCTTGGGGGCCGACCTCGCGAGCGCCCGCCCGGGGTGGTCCTTGTAGAAGTCCATCGTGTCGCTGGGGCAATGGATGACGAGGCAACCGCGGGCACGCAGGGCGGCGACGAGCTGGTTCATGCGCGGGGCCATCTCCCCCACGCGCTCGGTGGCGTCCGGGCAATGGTGCTTGTCCCACATGTCGCACACGATCACGGCCGTCCGCGAGGGCTCCCACGACGCCGCCGTCTCGCGCACGGCCCAGTCGTTGGTGCCGGGCCCGCTCCGCGTGCGGATGCGAGCCTTCATGAGGAGCGGGCCGGCCGCGTCCATCGAGAACGCCAGCCAGCACAGCACGCCCGTCCAGAGCCAACGCGGGGAAGCCTTCATGGGCCCATCGTGCCACCACGCCGCCGCCCAGTGCCAGCCTTTGGGCCTTCAAACCCGGGCTGGCAATCCCCTCGTCCCTCGGTAGCGTCCGGCCGCCGTGCGGTTGGGCCGCCGGCCGCTTGATGTACGCCTCCTCGCATCCCTGCCCCAACTGCGGCGCGCCGGTGCCGTTCGCTTCGGCCATCGCGGTGTTCGCCGTGTGCGGGTTCTGCCGGTCGTCCGTGGTCCGGCGGGACGCCCAGGTGGAGTCCATGGGACGGCAGGCGCAGCTCCCGCCGGACCTCTCCCCCTTGCAGGTCGGCACCCAGGGCACGTGGCAAGGCAAGGCCTTCACCCTCGTCGGGCGCGTCCGCGTCGGCTACGCGGAGGGCACCTGGAACGAATGGTGCGCCGACTTCGGCGACGGGACATGGGGCTGGATCGCCGAGGCGCAGGGCTTCTTCATGGCGAGCCTGGAGGTGGCCCCGCCCGACGACCTGCCCGGGGTCGCCGCATGGCGGAACCAGCAGGAGGCGGCCGCGGCCGCGGAGGGTTATTCCCTGCTGGATGCCCGACTGACGCGGGGTCGCGAGGCGATGCGGGTCGGCGCGACGATCCAGGTGGCCGGCGTCGCGTACCGCGTCCGCGACACGAAGCAGACCGTGGTGCTGGGATCCGAGGGCTCGCTTCCGTTCACGGCCATCCCGGGTCGTTCGGCCATCAGCGCGGACCTCGGCGCACCGGGCCGGCGCTTCGCCAATGTCGAGTACGCCGAGGACGGCATCCGGGTCTTCATCGGGTCGGTGTGCACCTTCGGGGAACTGGGTTTCACGCAACTGCGTCCCCTGCCCGGCTGGACGGCCGGGGCGGCGGACGCGGGCGCGCAGGGGATCGGGGCGTTGAACTGCCCGTCCTGCGGGGCCGCCATGGCGTTGCGGGCGGCGGGGCAGACGATGACGGCCGGTTGCGCCGGCTGCGGGGCGTTGCTGGACACCAGCCATCCCGACGTCCGCCTCGTGGACACGGCCATGCAACGGCAGGCGGCCGTGGCCGCCAAGGTCCCGATCGGGCGCCGCGGCACGCTGCGCGGCGTCGAGTGGGAGTGCATCGGGCTGCTGCGTCGGCGCGACGGCGAGGGGTACTCGTGGGACGAGTACCTGTTGTTCAACCCCTTCGCGGGCTTTCGCTGGCTCGTGACGTACGACGGGCATTGGTCGTTCGTGGAGATGTTGCTGGAGGCGCCCCGGGAGGAGGGCGGCCGGGTGACGGTGGAGGGCCGTGAATACAGGCTGTTCTCGCGGGGGATGGCCACGGCCACGCATGTGCTGGGCGAGTTCTACTGGCAGGTGAGGCACGGCGAGCAGGTCGCCACGGAGGACCATGTGGCACCGCCATGGGTGGTGTCCCGGGAGTCGTTCGGGGCGTTGTCGGAGGAGACGTGGTCGCGCGGCGAGTACCTCGCGGGGGCGGAGGTGTTCGCGGCGTTCGGTTTGGAGGGGACGCCGCGCGAGCCCTTGGGGATCTACCTGAACCAACCCAACCCGCACCGCGACAAGGGGCGGACGTTGCGTTGGCTGTTTCCCGTGTTGGCGGGGGCGACGCTGGTGCTGGCGTTGATGGCGGCGGCGGGCAAGGACAACGAGCTGGCGTTGCGGTGGCACTTCCAGCCGAGGGACGCCGGGACGAACGGGGCCGTGGTGGGCGAGCCGTTCGTGCTGAAGGGCGCCCGGAGGCAGGCGGTGGAGGTGGAGCTCGACGCGCCCGTGTCCAATGGCTGGCTGGAGGTGGAGGGCGACCTGGTCAACGTCGCCTCGGGCCAGGTGGAGCGGGAGTTTGTCCTGGGGGTGGATTACTACAGCGGAGTCGAGGGCGGCGAGGCATGGCAGGAGGGCGAGACGCGGCGCTCGGTGGTGCTGGGCGCGGTGCCGCCGGGCCGGTACCGGCTCGTCATGGAGACGTCCATGGAGCCCAGCCTGCCGGACCTGCCGGTGCAGGTGTCCGTGCGGCGGGACGTGATGATCTGGTCGAACGTGTGGCTCGCGCTGGTTGGCTTGATGGCGTACCCCGTGTACCGCTGGGCGCGCGAGGCGTCCTTCGAGCATGGCCGCTGGTCCCTGAGCGAGTTCCAGCCGTCAGGCAAGGCGGACCCGTCCGGGGACGGGGACGACGACGACTCGTTGTCGTCCACCAACTGAGCGGGGCATGCAGGAAGCAAACGAAGCGAGGCCACGAACATGGACCGATCACGCCAGCGACAAGGAAAGCCAAGGAAGCACGCATGAAGCCCCGGACACCGATCTATCTTGTGTACGGGCTCGCGTTGTCCGCCCTCGTGGCGGCGGCGAGCCGGTACGGATTTAGCCCGCTGGCCTTTGGCGGGCCCACGAGCCTCCGGTCCTCGACGCCGGGGCTCCAGCACAAGTAAGGAAGCCATGAACAACCTCGAAGCCTCACGCATCCTCGGGCTGGCGGCCGCCAGCGTCATCTACTCCGTCATCGGGCTTGGCACGTTCCTCGCCTGTTTCTGGATCGTGGACAAGCTCACCCCGGGCGACCTGTGGAAGGAGCTCGTGGAGAAGAAGAATACGGCGGTCGCTATCTTCTTCGGTTTCCTGGCGCTGGGCATGAGCCTGATCATCGCCGCGTGCCTCCACGGCTGACCCCTCCATGAACGAGCGCGCCACGCGCCTGTTGCTGCTGGCGAGCGTCTTCGTCATCGCCACCTGCGGCCTCATCTACGAGCTGGTGGCGGGGACGCTTGCCTCGTACCTGCTCGGCGACTCCGTCACGCAGTTCTCCACCGTCATCGGGGTCTATCTGTTCGCGATGGGCGTTGGGTCGTGGCTCTCCGGGTTTGTCACCCGCCACGAGGCGCGCCTCTTCGTGCAGGTCCAGCTCCTTGTCGGGCTCGTCGGGGGCGGCTCCGCCGCGTTGTTGTTTGCCGTGTTCCCGCACGTGGACGCGTTCCGGCCCGTGCTGTACGGCCTGATCCTGACGGTGGGGACGCTTGTCGGCCTCGAGATCCCGCTCCTCCTGCGAATCCTCAAGGACCGCATCGCCTTCAACGACCTCGTCGCCAAGGTCTTCACCTTCGACTACGTCGGCGCGCTCCTCGCGTCGCTGCTGTTCCCCCTCGTCCTCGTCCCGCGCCTGGGCCTGATCCGGGCGTCATGCCTGTTCGGCATGCTCAACGTGGTCGTGGCGCTGCTGAGCGCCCGCGTGTTGCGGCTGGACGGCCCATGGGCCGCCGCCACCCGCTGGTGCGGGGCCCTCCTGCTCGCCCTCCTGGGCGCCGGCATGGCCGCGTCCTCCCACATCCTCGCATGGTCCGAGTCCCAGATGTACGCCGACCCCGTCGTGCACGCCGTGTCCACGCCGTACCAACGCATCGTGCTGACCCGCGGCGCGGGGGACCTGCGGCTTCACCTCAACGGCAACCTCCAGTTCAGCTCGCGCGACGAGTACCGCTACCACGAGGCGCTCGTGCATCCCGGGTTGTCCCGCCTGCCGGACGCCCGTCGCGTCCTCGTGCTCGGTGGCGGCGACGGCCTCGCCATCCGCGAGGTCCTTCGGCATCCCGGCGTGGAGCAGGTCACGCTGGTCGATCTCGACCCGGCCATGACCCGTTTGTTCGGCTCGCAGCCGATGCTCCAGGGGCTGAACGGCGACGCCTTCGCATCGCCCAAGGTGTCCGTCGTCAACGAGGACGCGTTTGCCTGGCTGGAGCAACCCCGCGGCACCTTCGACTTCGTGGTCGTGGACTTCCCCGACCCGACCAACTTCAGCCTCGGCAAGCTCTACACCACGACGTTCTACCGTCGCCTGGCGCGCGTGATCGCGCCCGAGGGCGCGTGCGTGGTGCAATGCACGTCCCCATGGGCCGCGCGCCGCGCGTTCTGGTGCGTCGATGCCACCCTTCGTGCCGCCGGGTTTCATACGGAGCCGTACCACGCCTACGTGCCGAGCTTTGGCGAATGGGGCTTCATCCTCGCCTCCGCGCGGCCCCTCGCCGGGAGCCCCCGCCTGCCCGACGGGCTTCGCTTCGTCACGGGCGACACGCTGCGGTCGATGCGTGAGTTCCCGCCGGACATGGCGCGTGTGCCCACCGAGCCCAACCAACTCAACAACCAGTCGCTCGTCCGTTACTTCGAGGAGGACTGGGCGCGCGCCACGGGACGCTGACACGCCATGCCGCCCGCCCCGAAACGCCCCGCCCGCCCGTCCCCGTCCCCGGGTGCCCCACCCATCTCCCGACGCCGCTTCATCGCCTCGGGCGCGGGGCTCGCCACGAGCCTCGCCGCCTGCACGCCTCGGGGGCGCATGGAGGGCTCGCTGCAACGCCCGGGCATGGACGCCGGGCATCGTTGGCGGGACGGCCACGCCCCGTCGGCCGCGGCCCTGGAGGATGTTGATGTCGTGGTGGTGGGCGGCGGCATCTCCGGCTTGGTTGCCGCGCGGGCCCTGTGCGCGCAAGGCCGCCTCAAGGTCCGCCTGCTCGAGCTTTGCGACGAGCCCGGCGGCAACTCCTCCGGCGGGAACATCGCCGGCATCCCGCATCCTTGGGGCGCCCACTACGTCCCGATCCCCTCCCCCGAAGCCCAGGACTTGGTCGGGCTCCTCCGCGAGCTGGGCGTGGTCACGGGGATCGACGCGGCGGGACGGCCGGCATACCGCGAGGAGTACCTGTGCCATGACCCGGAGGAGCGCCTGTTCCTCCACGGCCGCTGGCAGGACGGGTTGGTGCCCAACCTGGGCCTGTCGGCGCGTGAACGTGCCGAGATCGGCGAGTTCCTGGAGCGCATGAATGTGCTGCGCGACGCCCGGGGTGCCGACGGGCGACGCGCGTTTGCCATCCCCGTGGATGCGAGCAGCGGCGACGCCCGGTGGCGGGACTTGGATCGCGAGACGTTCGCCGCGTGGCTGTCGCGGGAGGGGTTTCGCTCGGCGCCGTTGCGTTGGTACATCGACTACTGCTGCCGCGACGACTTCGGCATGGACGCCTCCAAGGTGAGCGCGTGGGCCGGGCTTCACTACTTTGCCTCGCGCGATGGGCTGGCCGCCAACGCCCCGTCCCACTCGGTGCTGACGTGGCCCGAGGGCAACGCCTGGCTGGCCGGCCGGTTGCGCGAACCGGTGGCCGTCGCCGACGCGCTGCGCCCCGGGGTGATGGCCACGCGCGTGGAAGCATTGCCCAACGCCGTGCGCGTGGACGGCTGGGACGTCCGCCAGTCGCGCGCGGTGGGCTGGAAGGCGCGGCACGTCGTGCTGGCCGTCCCCAGCTTCGTCGCCGCCCGGTTGATGTCCGGCAACCGCCCCGTGGCGACGCCCCCGGTCCAACACGCCCCCTGGTTGGTGGCGAACCTCTGGCTGGACCGCGCCCCGGACGGGCGCGGCGCGCCGCTGTCGTGGGACAACGTCTGGATGGAAGGCCGGGGGCTGGGCTACGTGGTGGCCAACCACCAGTTCCTTCGGCGCAACCACGATGGCCTTGTCATCACCTACTACCTGCCCCTGGATCATGCGGAGCCCCAGGCCGCGCGCCGTGAGGCGGCTGCGTGGGACTGGGGCACCGCGCGGGACCTCGTCCTGGAGGACCTTCATCGCGTCCACCCAGGCCTGGGCGGGATCACGCGCCGCCTCGACGTGCGCGTCTGGGGCCACGGCATGGCGACGCCCACGCCGGGGGGAATTTGGGGAGGGGATCGCAATGTGGATGGGCGCGCGGGCGAACGCGTCTGGCTCGCCCACACGGACCATGGCGGCATCTCCATCTTCGAGGAGGCGCACGCCCAAGGCCTGAGGGCCGCGCGAGGCATCCTCCACGCCCAGGGGATTTCATGAAGCCGAAGACCCTGGGTTGGCATGTCCTCATGGAACTCAGCGGGTGCGACCCGGAGCGCCTCCGTCGGGTGGCGGGCATTCGCGCGGCGATGCGGGAGGCGGCCCGCCTCGCGGGCGGGACGATCGTACGTTCCGTGTTCCACGCGTTCAGCCCGTGGGGGGTCAGCGGCGTGGTGGTGATCGCGGAGTCCCACCTGACGATTCACACGTGGCCCGAGCATGGCTACGCGGCGGTGGACGTCTTCTCGTGCAGCCCGCGATTGAGCGCGGCCGCCGTTCGGTTGCACCTGCGACGCGCGCTGGGGGCCCGGTCCGTCACGGTCACGCGGCTCCGTCGGGGCCCGGTGCCGGCGGCGCGACGGCGGACGTGACGGGGTGACGGGGGTGTGGTGGAGAGCGTCCTTGACCCCTTGGCGGCGAGTGAAGCAGGGTGCGGTTGTGCTCGTTGGGCACTCTTCATGTTTGCGCAGCTAAAGGGCTTATTCTCCAACGATATCGGCATCGACTTGGGAACCGCGAACTCGCTCGTTTACGTGCGGGATCAGGGCATCGTGCTCCGGGAACCCTCGGTCGTGGCGATCCAGGCGGGGACGACGACCGTCCTGGCCGTTGGCGAGGAGGCCAAGCGCATGCTGGGCCGCACGCCCGGCAACATCGTCGCCATCCGTCCCATGAAGGATGGCGTCATTGCAGATTTCGAGATCACCGAGGCGATGCTGCGGCACTTCATCCAGAAGGTGCATCATCGCAAGCTGATCGCGCCACGGGTCGTGGTGGCGGTGCCGAGCGGGATCACGGAGGTGGAGAAGCGGGCCGTCAAGGACTCCGCCACCCACGCCGGGGCCCGCGAGGTCTATCTCATTGAGCAGCCGATGGCGTCGGCCATCGGCGTGGGGCTGCCGGTGCACGAACCGGCCGGGAACATGATCGTGGACATCGGCGGGGGAACCTGCGAGATCGCGATCATCTCCCTGGCGGGCATCGTGTTCAGCCGCTCCGTCCGCGTGGGCGGCGACGAGTTCGACGACACCATCGTCGCGCACATGAAGAAGGCCCATAACCTCATGATCGGCGAACGCACCGCCGAGGAGATCAAGATTCGCATCGGGTCCGCCTTTCCCCTCGAGCAAGAACTGACGCTCGAGGTGAAGGGGCGGGACTTGTCGGCCGGTCTGCCGCGCACCGTCACGGTGCGCTCGGAGGAGATTCGCGAGGCGCTCCAGGAACCCCTCTCCAACATCTTGGAATCCGTACGCATCACGCTCGAACGCTGCCCGCCCGAGCTCTCGGCCGACTTGGTTGACCGGGGGATCGTCATGGCAGGCGGCGGCGCGTTGCTTCGCAACATCGACCGGTTGGTCTCCCAGGAGACCGGCCTGCCGGTGCACATTGCGGACGACCCGCTCAGCGCGGTGGCCACGGGTACCGGCAGGGTGTTGCAAGAGCTGGCGTTCCTCAGGCGCGTCGCCTCCTCCAGCACCTAGCCCCCATGCGCCATCCTTCCTCCTCCCCGGCCCACCGCGTTCGCCCCGCCAAACGGGACGAACCTTGCTGAAGCGACCCCAAACCATTGTCGTCTCCGCCGTCGCGCTCCTGCTGGTGCTGCTGCTCAACCTGCCGGCCGGCGCGGCCGCGCGACTCAAGCTGGCGTTGGGCGGCCTGTTCCTCCCCCTCCTGGGCATCTCCTCCGCCAGCCAGTCCTTCGTGGACCGCGCCAGCTACGAGCTGCTGCCCCGCGCCACGTTGATCGCCGAGGTCCAACGCCTGGAAAAGGACAACGCCGCCCTCCGGGTCGAGGCCGCCCTGGGCGCCGAGGCGGCGGCGGAGAACCAGCGGCTGCGAGCCCAGCTCGGGTCGCTGCCCCGCGGCGCCTGGCGCCCGCGGCTCGCCCGGGTCGTGGGACGCGATGCCTCCACGTGGTGGCGCACCTGCCTGATTGACTACGGGTCCCGGGATGGGGCCGTCGTGAACCAACCCGTGGTCACCGCCCAGGGCCTCGTCGGCCGCATTGCATCCGTCGGCCACAGCCACAGCCAAGTGGCCTTGGTGGGCGACGCCTCCTGCGGCGTGGCCGTGCTGGTTTCCGAGACGCGCGACCACGGGATCGTGGCGGGCGGGCAATCCACGACCGACGCCGGGATGGTGGAGATGACGACGTTCCAGCAGACGCCCGGGATCGTGTCCGGGCAGGTCGTCCTGACCAGCGGCGAGGGCGGCGTGTTCCCCAAGGGCCTGGTGGTCGGCACGGTGGTGGACGCGCGCCCGGCGCGGTCGGGCCTTTTCACGAGCGCGCGCATCCGGCTGGGCGCGCACCTGAACCGGCTGGAGGAAGTGTGGGTGTTGGCGCCATGAACTGGGCTTCCCCCATCGTGTTGTTCGTGGCGGGCTGGCTGGCGGCGTTCGCCCCGACCCAGTTCGTGGTGTTGCGCGACCTTTTGGGCGCGCCCGTGTCGTTGGGACCCGCCTTGGTCGTCTATGCCGCGTTCACGCACGGGCTTCCCACGGCGACGCTGTTCGCCGCGATGCTGGGGCTGGGGTCCGACGCGTTGTCCGGTTCCCGGCTGGGCTTGGGGGCGTTGATGCCAATTGCGGCGGCCTTCTTCCTGAGCACGCGGCAGCACCTGCTGCTGAGGGACGAGCGTTACGCGCAGTTCTGGCTGGGGCTGGGGGCCGGGGTGGCGCTGCCCCTGGGCCACGGCTGGATCCTCGTGGCCGCCCATGCCGAGCCGGCCATCGGGTGGCATTCGGTGCGGCAGTTGCTCGTGCTCGGGGTCCTCAACGGCGCGGCGTGCCCGGCGTTCTTCTGGGCGTTCGACCGGCTACGCCAATCCCTCGAATACCCCGCGGCCCCCACCTCGTTCCAGGCGGGGTTGCGGGAAATGAAGCGAGGTCGTTCCTAGGCCATGCTCGTCCTCGACCAAATCAACAAGGGCGACGGATCCCTGCGCTTGGTGGCGTGGTGGGTGTCCGCCGGCCTGCTGGTCCTCGCCGCCGGGCTGTGGCGCATCCAGGTGATGCAAGGGGACCGATACCGCGAGCGGCAGGAGACGCAGTCGTTCCGGTCGGTGCGTGTGCCCGCGTTGCGAGGGCGAATCCTGGATCGCAACGGCCTTGCGCTCGTGGACAACCAGCCCCGGTACCGGCTGGACGTGTACCTCGACGAGCTGCTGCCGCAGTTCGCGGCGGAGGAGAAGCGACTTCGCAACCTCCAGCTCGCGGCCCGCGGCCTGACCAACACCGCGCCCGCCGGCCTGTGGGAACGCCTGGCCGCGCGTCTCGGACGCAAGCCCCGCCGGCCCTCCCTCAGCGCCAACGAGCGCGAGTGGCTGCGTCGCGCCGCCCGCCATGCCGTCGTCTCCAACATCGTCGGCCAGGTCAACCAACGCCTCGGGCTCCAGATCGTGAAGACCGAGGAGGACCTCTTCCGGCATTGGCAGCAACAGCGCGCCCTGCCGTTCCCCCTCGTCAACCGCCTCGCGCCCGCCCAGGTCGCCATCCTCACCGAGCAAGGCTCGTCCATCCCGGGCGTGGAGCTGGACCTGGTGCCCAGCCGGCTCTACCCGCACGGCCCGCTGGCCGCCCATGTCCTCGGCTACGTGAAGTCCACCGAGGACCCCGACCCCGCCGAGGATCGCGACTTTGACTACCGGCTCCGCGACTACCGAGGGGAGATCGGCCTCGAGGCCGCCTATGACCGGGTGCTGCGGGGCGTGGCCGGCGCCAAGAGCATCCTCATCAACTCCTCCGGCTACCGGCATCGGCAGGGCGAGGTGTTGCTGGAGGCCCCGGTCCCGGGCGACCACGTGGTCACCACGCTGGATCTTCCCCTGCAACGCATGGTGGAGAAGTCGCTCTCCCTCGTCTCCGGGGACGAGCGCGGCGCCGCCGTCGTCGTGGACGTCCGCAACGGGGACATCCTCGCCATGGCGTCCGCGCCGTCCTTCGACCCCAATGGATGGATCGACGGGATCCGCCGGGCGGACTACGAGCGGCTGCTGGACCCGAAGATGCGGCCAATGTTCAACCGGGCGACGTATGGCTCCTACAACCCGGGCTCGACCTTCAAGGTGATCACGGCCCTTGCCTGCCTCGACGCCGGGGTGCTGACGCCCGCGTCCGTGAACGAGCGCATGCACACGCTCGGCTACTACCGGCTCGGCCGGAACCATGTCATCGACGACACCGCCCCGGCGGGTGACTACGACTTCAACCGCGCCTTCATCAAGTCGTCCAACGCCTACTTCATCGAGCACGGCCTTCGCCTGGGCCTCGGTCCCCTGCTGTCCTACGCCCGGCGCTTTCACCTGGGCGAGAAGACCGGCCTCAGGATCCAGGAGGAGACCAGCGGCATCCTGCCGGAGGCGTCGGGGATCCCGAACGCGTTCGCCGCCGGCAAGACGGCCAACCTCTCCATCGGCCAGGAGCTCACCGTCACCCCCCTTCAACTGGCCCTGGTCTTCGCCGCCGTTGCCAACGGCGGGTCCGTCTGGTGGCCCCGGCTCGTGGATCACGTCGAGCCCGGCGAGGCCCTCTCGACGGAGGCACACCAGTCGGTGCGGTCCGGCCAGCTCCGCGACCGCATCGAGATCCCGCGCCCCCACCTCGCCATCGTCCATGCGGCGATGCGCGACGACGTGGCCCTGGACGACGGGACGGGCCGCGCCGCCCGCGTGCCGGGCTTCGCGGTTTGCGGCAAGACCGGCACCGCCGAGGTGAAGTCCGGGCGCAAGCTCGTGGACCGCATCACGTGGTTCGCCAGCTTCGCCCCGTTCGAGTCGCCCCGGTATGCGGTCGTGGTGATGGTCGAGTCCGGGGGGTCGGGCGGCCGCACCTGTGCGCCGGTGGCGCAACGCATCTACGAGCACCTGCGAGATCGCGAGCGCGGCACGCTCTCGCAAGGAGGGATGTCCCCATGAGCGCCCCCGCCGTGCCCCTTCCCCTGCCCCGCCTGCCACGCGAGCACGTCGTGGAACGGTCCCTTTGGATCGCCGTGCTGGGGCTGATGCTGGTGGGCTTCGCGTTCATCTTCTCCGCCACGGGGGCGAGCGAGACCGCCCGGGGCGCCGCGTGGTTCGACCGGCTCGCGGTGCGCCAGGCCATCGCCTACGGCCTTGGGGCGGGCTTGGTGGTGGCGTCGTGCCTGGTGGACTACTCCCGGCTCGCGCGTTGGTCGCTGGTGGCGTACTGGGTGTCCATCTCCCTTCTCGTGTGCGTGTACCTCTTCGGCGTCGAGCGGCTGGGTGCGAAGCGGTGGATCGCCCTGGGGCCCGTGCAGTTCCAGCCCTCGGAGTTCGCGAAGCTCGCCTTCCTGTTCGCCTTCGCCAACTTCCTGTCCCGCCCCCAGGGCGAGCTCGCCTCGCGCGCCATCTTTGCCAAGGCCCTGGGCATGGCCTTCCTCCCCTTCGCGCTCGTGCTCAAGCAGCCGGACCTGGGCTCGGCGCTCGTCTTCATGCCGTCGGCGATCGTCATGCTGCTGGTGGCGGGCGTGCCGGGCCGGCTTCTGGGCCGGTTCCTGGGCGGGGCCACCGGCGTCGTGTTGCTGGTGCTCCTCCAGGTGCTGTTCCTCCCGCCGCAATGGCGTTTGATCAAGCTCGAGGAATACCAGCGCCACCGGCTCCTCGTGTACTTCAACATGGACTTCGCCGACCCCGGCGCCTCCGAGGCCCAGCGGACGGCCGCGAGGGCCGAGAAGGCCAACAAGAGCTACAACGTGGACCAGGCCCTCATCTCCGTGGGCTCCGGCGGCCTCTGGGGCAAGGGCTGGCGGCAGGGCACCCAAGGCGCCTTGGGATACCTCCCCCGCGCCGTCGCCCACAACGACTTCATCTTCTCCGTCATCGCCGAGGAAACTGGCTTTGCCGGGTGCATCGTCGTGCTCGGCTTGTACGGCGCCGTCCTCTTCTCCGGCATCAAGGTCGCCGGCCAGGCGCGCGACCGCCTCGGCCGCATCCTCGCCTCGGGCGTCGTCGCCCTCCTTTTCACGCACGTGTTCGTCAACATCGGGATGAACATCCGCCTCATGCCCGTCACGGGCATCCCGTTGCCCCTGCTGTCCGCAGGCGGCACCTCGGTGGTGTGTTCGCTCCTGGCGATCGGCGTGCTCCAAAACATCCATCAGAACCGCAAGAACTACTAGTCAACCATCCTTTCCACCATGAGCTACCAAGTCTTCAAGAAGGGCCGCGGAGGATCCACGTTCAAGCCCTCGGGCGGCATCGCCGCCGGGCCAGCCCGCCCGGCCGCCACCCCGCAACAATCTTCGCAGTCGTCCCCGCCGCCCAGGACCCGGGACTCATCCGCGGCCCACGCCGAGGAACGCCGCAACCGCCGCCGCCTCGAGGAGGAAATCCGCCGCGCCGAAAACCTCGCCGCCGGCCTCCCCGAGGACGCCGTGCCCGAGTCCGCCCCGGACTATGCCGCCTCCGGGCGCGACCAGTCGTACCGGCGCCCCATCGACGACGACGACGAGTCCCATGAGCCCCGGCGGACGGGCGCCCGGCCCGACGACGACCGCGACCGTCGCGACGACGAGCGCGGCGACGCCGTCCACCGCGACGACGAGGGGGAACGCGACGAGGCCGGGGCAGATGGCGACGCGGATCGTGAGGGCGAACGCGAGGGCGAACGCGAGGGCGACTCCGACGCAGGGCGCGACCGCGCCCGGGGCGGACGCGGCCGACGAGGCCGTTCCCCGCGTCGGCGCGGGCGCGGCCGCGACTCGGATGACGCGCCGCGCCTCGACCGCGAGGGCCGCGGGGAGGGCCAGGAACGGGCCGGGGGCGATGATCGCGACGAGGATTCCGGGCGACGCGACGAACGGTCGCGTGCCCACGCCGAGCCTCAGAGGTCCGGCGGCCGGGACGCCGCCCGCAAGGTTCGGGAGCCCGTGGAGCCCGAGCCGAAGGTCTCGAAGGAGGTCATCATCAGCGCGGAGCCGCTCGAGAGCCGCGTGGCCGTGCTCGAGGACAGCCGGCTCGAGGAGTTCACCGTCGAGCGCACGAACGACGCCCGGCTCGTCGGCTCCATCTACAAGGGCAAGGTCAAGAACCTCGAGGACAACCTGAAGGCCGCGTTCGTGGACATCGGCTTCGAGAAGAACGCCTTCCTCCACTACTGGGACATCGTGCCCAGCTCCCTGGACTCCAACGTCGAGATCGTGGAGCGCCATGACGGCCGGGCGCGCCGCAACGACAAGCCCAAGTTCACCCAGAAGGACGTCCCCCGCCTCTTCCCCCCGGGCTCGGAAATCATCGTCCAGGTCACCAAGGACGCCATCGGCACCAAGGGGCCCCGCGTCACCACCAACCTCTCCCTGCCCGGACGCTACCTCGTCCTGCTTCCCAACTCCGACCAGTCCGGCATCTCCCGCAAGATCGAGAGCGGCGAGGAACGCCAGCGCCTGAAGAAGATCGTCCGCGAGCTCTCCATCCCCGAGGGCATGGGCGTCATCGTGCGGACCGCCGGCGAGGGGAAGCTCAAGCGCTACTTCATCCGCGACCTCGCCATGCTCCTGGAGGAGTGGAAGGAGGTGCAACAGCACATCAAGGAGCAGCCGCTCGCCACCTGCGTCTTCCAGGAGCCCGACCTCATCGAGCGCACCGTGCGCGACTTCCTCACCGAGGACGTGACCCGCATCGTCATCGACAACCACGGCAAGTTTGAATACATCCGCGACGCGATCGCCCGCATCTCCAAGCGGTCGTCCGGGCGCATCCACTTCTACAACGAGGCCGAGCCCCTGTTCGACCGCTTCAACATCACCCGGCAACTGGAGTCCGCCTTCTCCCGCCAGGTCTCCCTCAAGTCGGGCGGCTACCTCGTCATCGACGAGACCGAGGCGCTCGTGGCCGTGGACGTCAACACCGGCAAGCACAAGGGCGGCAAGGACCACGACTCCGCCATCCTCCGCGTCAACCTGGAGGCGGCCGACGAGATCTGCCGCCAGCTCCGGCTCCGCAACATGGGCGGCATCATCGTCCTGGACTTCATCGACATGCGCTCGCGCCGCGACCAGCAGCAGGTGTACCAGCGCGTCAAGGAGGGCCTCCGCCGCGACAAGGCCAAGACCCACGTCCTCGCCCTCTCCCCCCTCGGCCTCATGGAGATGACCCGGCAACGCCAGACCGAGTCCGTCCAGTCCTCCCTCTACGAGGACTGCGTCCACTGCCGCGGCCGGGGCTTCATCAAGTCCGCCGAGACCATGTCCGTCGAGATCCAGCGCAAGCTCACCGCCATCCTCAAGGCTCGTCCACGCGACGACTCCGACTTCCAGGTCAAGGTCGTCTGCAACCCCCGCGTCCTCGACCGCCTGCGCACCCGCGACGAACGCCTCCTCATCGACCTCGAGAAGCGCTTCTTCGCCAAGCTCACGTTCCGCCCCGACGGCTCCTTCCACAACGAGCAGTGGATCGTGTACAACGCGCTCACGAACGACGAGATCGCCCGCGCGGGCATCGACGAGCAGCACCATCAACACGGGGCCTAAACCACCCCTTAGCCGGAACGATTCAGTTGGGAGGGAAGTGATTGCGCCGCAGATTCTTTCGCAAGACGAGGAGTGAGCGAGGCGCGGGCCAGTGCCAGGCCCGTAACGAGCGAAGGACGAAGCTCTTGCGAAAGAAGATCCAGCAAGCACGACCGATC
>CAIRNV010000191.1 GCA_903880005.1 uncultured Verrucomicrobiota bacterium
GACACCTCCTGCACACCGCGACGCCGACGCCGACGCGCGAGGAGGCGTGGAGCACCAATCATGACATCTGGTCCGTGGACGTGGCGTCGGGCGAGCGCAGTCGCATCACGTCCAACCTGGCCGCCGACGGCCTTCCCCGGCCGTCGCCCGACGGGCGTTTCATCGCGTACCGGGCGCAGGCAAGGCCCGGCTTCGAGGCGGACCGATGGCAATTGATGGTTCGGGAGCAGGCGACGGGCACGACGCGCTCATTGACGCGAGACTTCGACACCTCCGTGGAAGGGCTGGCCTGGACGCCCGACGGGACGGGGTTGGTGATCGAGGCGGAAGACCGCGGCACGAAGCGCCTGTGGCGGGTGGGGCTGGAGGGGGGCACGCCGCAGCCCCTAACGACCGGAGGATCGGCCGGCGAGGCCACCGTCGCGGGCGGCCGCGTCGCCTTCACCGCCAGCAGCCTCTCGCATCCACCGGACGTCCGCGCCGTGCCGCTCGCCGGCGGGTTGCCTGCCCTTGTCTCCAAGGCCAACGAGGGCCGCCTTCGGGAGTTCATGTTGCCCGAACCGGAGTCGGTGTCGTTCGAGGGGGCGGGTGGAACGTCGGTGCAGATGTGGATCCTGAAGCCACCCGGCTTCGATGCGTCGCGAAAGTGGCCCGTGGTGTTTTGGGTCCACGGCGGACCCCAGGGAGCCTTCATGGATGCGTGGTCCGTTCGATGGAACGCCCAGGCGTGGGCGGCACGTGGATGGGTGATCGCCCTGCCGAACCCGCGGGGCAGCACCGGGTTTGGGCAACGCTTCACGGACGAGATATCCCGGGACTGGGGTGGCAAGGTCTTCGACGATCTCATGGCGGGGCTTGCTTGGCTGGAGCGGCAGCCATGGATCGATGCGTCGCGAATGGCGTCCGCCGGCGCTTCCTACGGCGGCTACATGATGAACTGGTTCCAAGGCCATACGGACAAGTTCAAGGCTCTGGTCACCCATTGCGGGGTGTACGAGTTCGCCACCATGTACGGCACCACCGAGGAGTTGTGGTTCGACGAATGGGAGCACGGCATCCCGTGGCAGGACCCAGATTTCGACAAATGGTCGCCCCACCGCCATGCGGCCAAGTTCAAGACGCCGAACCTGGTGATTCACGGAGAACTCGATTTTCGCGTCCCCGTCCATCAAGGGCTTTCCCTCTTCACCACCCTGCAACGCAAGGGCGTCCCGTCGCGCCTCCTGTACTTCCCCGACGAGGGGCATTGGGTGCTCAAGCCGCAGAACAGCGCCTTGTGGCACCGGACGGTTTTCGATTGGTTGGATCAGTACTTGCGTTAGGGCACGGCTTCATAGTTCGATCCGGGAGCATCCCCTTATTCGTGCGACCCAGCACGAGTGGGGTGTGCTGTGCCCTGGTGATGCTGCGCTTGGAAGGGCGAAGGGACGGGGTTTGGGACTTGGCGGGGCGCGCAGGGTTCGGCTGAACAAAATGGGTACGCTTGGCTAACCACAGCCGAGACTACCCCCAATTCCGATCCTGTCCCTAGGAAACCCCGGCCGTGTGCCTGCTATGCAGGTGCACACCGTAGCGTCATCTCGCATGAAAGCATTGTTCAATCATCCTCTGTCGTTGGTGCGGGCCCTGCTGGGCATTGGATTGGGTTGGTTCGCCTTGGCGGCGCAAGATGCCACCCCAAACATTCGCCGCCTCCAATGGATCTCCGGGCGGCCCGTCATCGACTTCGCGCCGGTGCCATCGGCGCAATCCTACGCGGTGTACGGCACCACCAACCTGGCGGGCGATTTCCAGCTGCTGCCGGGCCAGCTCAAGGGATTTCAATGGACCGGGAGGGATCCTTGGAGCAGCGAGCGGGGACTGTTCCAAATCCGGGCCCAATTGCTGTCGGCGGAGGCCATCGCGGCGGCCAACCTGCTGAATCGTGTGGGCTATGGTCCGACGCCAGACGAGTTGGAGGAAATTCGGCGGATTGGGGCGACGGCATGGATCAACCGGCAGTTGGCCCCCGAGACCATCGTCGAGAATCTCGATGTTCCGGTGCCTTTCGCCGCCGGGTGGCGCAAGGTTGTGGCCACGGGCATGGGCTCGTCCTCCACCCTGTACATCTACCTCGACGGCCCCGGGGACGTGTACATCGACAACATCCGCTTGGTGGCGGGCGGGACGGAGAACCCGACGGCGGTGAACTTGGTGAGGAACGGGAACTTTGAGTTGCCGCTGGGCGTCGAGTGGGGCTTGGCGACTAATGTCAACACGTCCGCCCGTAGCGCGGACTTCGTCCAGAACGGCGCCGCATGCCTGCACTTGGTATCCACCTCGTCGGGCAGCACGCGGTCGTCTTCGTTCTACCAAGACCTGTCACCCGGGTTGGCCGCAAGCCAGGTGTACACGTTGTCCTTCTGGTATTACTCGGCGAACACGAACCGGATCCTCACGGCGCGCTTGAGCGGCAGCGGTATCTTTGCAGAGGCCCCATTGCATGGCCGGACGCCCATGCCGGCGACCTACGCGGAAGCGCTCAAGTCCGGCGGCAACCTCACCCAGCTCCGGTCGTGGCACCTCCTTCGCGCCTTGCAGTCCAAGCGCCAGCTCAACGAGGTATTGCGCCAGTTCTGCGAGAACCACTTCGTCACCGAACACTCGAAGTCGGTCGCCTACTTTGATTCCCTCGGCTACACATTCGAGTCCGCCGCGCAACCGGCCACGCAAGTGGAGTTCGATGAGAACCAAAAGTGGCAGGCCGCGCTTCTCAAGCCCGCCGTCACCTTCCATGACTTGCTCCGGATCAGCGCCGAAAGCCCCGCGATGATCATCTACCTGGACACCGTCAACTCCCGCGGAGCCCTCTACAAAGGTCGGTACCAAGTGGCGAATGAGAACTACGCACGCGAGTTGTGCGAGCTGTTCTGCATGGGCGTGGACAACGGCTACGATCAAGGTGACATCGTCCAGCTCTCTCGCGTGTGGACGGGGTGGACCACTGATGTTCAGGCGCCGGCCGACATTGGGAACCCCTTCGCGCCCCGTAGCACTGTTTACATTGATCCGACCTCGCCCAACAAGAACGCCATTACCAACCGGGTCGGCAAGTGGACCCTCCGATACCTCCCCACCCGCCACGATCCGAGGGC
>CAIRNV010000192.1 GCA_903880005.1 uncultured Verrucomicrobiota bacterium
AAGCCGAGGAGTGAGCGAGGCGCGGGCCGGTACGAGGCCCGTAACGAGCGAACGACGAAGGATTTGCGCAAGCAGATCGAGCAAGCACGACCGATCCAACTGAATCGTTCCGGCTTAGATGGGCCACGGCGGGCTTGATTCCGCAGGCCGGTAGGGTTGGGTTGCGGGGCAAAAGGTTAACCAAATGAAACTTCGTCTTCTTCTGGCCGCCGCCCTTGGGCTTGCGGGCAGCCTCGTCCTCAACGCAGCCAAGCTGGGCGACCCCGCCAAGCCCCTGACGCTCGCCAAGACCGTGAAGGGCGACGCCGTGGACCTTGCATCGGGCAAGGGCAAGCAGGTCTATGTCGTGGAGTTCTGGGCCACGTGGTGCCCGCCTTGCCGCGACTCCATCCCGCACCTCACCGAGCTCCAGAAGAAGTTCAAGGACAAGGGCGTCACGTTCGTGGGCATCTCCGACGAGACCGCCGCCAAGGTGGAGCCCTTCGTGAAGAAGATGGGCGACAAGATGGACTACGTGGTGGCGCTGGACTCGGACCGGAAGACGTCGGGCGACTACATGGGCGCGTACGGCCAGAACGGAATCCCCACGGCCTTCATCGTGGACAAGCAGGGCCGAATCGCATGGGTGGGGCATCCCATGTCGGGCCTCGACACCGCCATCGAGGAGATCGTGGCGGGCACGTACGACTTGGCCGCGGCGCAGAAGGAGTTCGAGGGGCGCGCGGCGAAGGAGGCCAAGATGCAGGAGCTGAACCAGGCGTTCATGAAGTACATGCAGGCCGCCTCCAAGGCCGACGCCAAGGGCCTCGCCGAGCTGGGCAAGCCCTTGCTCGACATGGCCGACAAGGACCCGCAAATCCTCAATGCCATCGCGTGGAACATCCTCACCGCGCCGCAGATCAAGACGCGTGACACCGCCTTCGCCCTGCAGGTCGCCAAGGCCGCCGTCACGGCCTCCAAGGAGAAGAACCCCGCCGTCCTCGACACCTACGCCCGCGCCCTCTTCGACAGCGGCAAGACGTCCGAGGCCGTCGCCCAGCAAAAGAAGGCGATCGCCTTGGCCCCGGCCGCCCAGAAGGCCGAGATGGAGGCCACGCTCAAGAAGTACGAGGCCGGCAAGTAAGTGCCGCCCGACCCTGTGGGCGTCGGCCTGTTCTCCATGCCGGGGGCATGGCAATGGGTCGCCGCCGATGGAGCGAGGGCCGAGCCCAGCCAACGGGGCGAGGCCTCACGAACGACGGATCACCGGAGGCTCGGGTACGGGGGCGCCGCTCATTTCCTGGGAGGTAGAGTCCGTGTCGGTTTTTGCATCCATCCCATCGAGGCATCCGCAAACCGACTGGAATCGACGCGGTGCCCAGGTGAGGTGGCCGAGGCCCGGCGACGGCTTGCCCAAGAGAAAGTTCTCGCGACGCGATTCGGTGCCCGGCGAGCCTTCGGGACGTGAACGGGCGATTCGATGCTTCCTCGGTTGGGACGACTCTTGTGGGATCGTTGCGTTTTCCGCGCGTTCCTTCCCACGGTCCTCGGGGTTTGCTGCCCCTCCCCCATGCGCGGGACGCCTCGCCCGCCCCGGGGGTTGAAGGCGAGAAAGCCTCGCCGTCACGTCCTGGCGAGGGCCAGGATCCCAGTGCGAATTGCATCCTTCGTAGCGCCATGGGAAAGCCTCGCCCAGGCGGGGTTCGGGGCCTCGGCCTCGTCGTTGCCCAAGTGACCGCGTGTTCCATGACATGGGCGGCGACGGACGCCCCCCTCGACACGGAACCCGTGCTCGTGACGGGCAGTCGTCTGCCCGAATTGCGTGCCGCCTCGACCTACTCGGTGGGCGTCATCGATGCGGACACCGCCACCTTCGAGCGTTCGGCCCGCACGTTCCCGGACGTTCTGCGCGAGGAGCCCTCGGTCATGCTCCAGCGCACCGGCAACGCCCAGGCCTCCCCTTACATCCGGGGCTTCACCGGGTTCCGCACGTTGCTCCTCATCGATGGAATCCGGCTGAACAACTCCGTCTTTCGCGACGGCCCCAACCAGTACTGGGGCACGGTGGATGTGCTCGCCATCGAGCGCACGGAGGTGGTGCGCGGGCCGGGCGCAGTGCTGCATGGCCCCGACAGCATTGGCGGCACCGTCCAAGCCATCACGGCCTCGCGATCCGGCGCGGGGGAACCGACGGCGGACGGCCGGGCGCTCTACAGGTATGCGTCGGCCGAGGACTCGCACATCGGACGATTGGAGGGCGGCGCGGACTCGGGGGACATCTCGGTATCGTTGGGAGGCTCGATCAAGCGGTTTGGGGACGTGCGAGGCGGGTCCGTGGTCGGCGTGCAGCCCAGGACGGGCTACGAGGAGCAGGACATTGACGGGAAGATTCAATGGCGCCTGAAGCCGGGGATGGAGTTGATCCTGGCGCACCAAACGGTGGACCAGGACGACGCCTGGCGGACCCACAGCACCGTCCAAGGCCTCGCGTGGCAAGGTACGCGGCCCGGATCCAACCTCACCCGCATCCTCGACCAAGACCGCAGCCTGACCTACGTGCAGTGGAAGGCCACGGACCTCGCGCCGTGGCTGGCGTCGGCCCACGCCAGCCTCTCCCACCAACGGCAAGCCGAGGCCGAGGATCGCGTGCGCGCCAGCCGCGTCCGCGAGCGCCAGGGCTTCGACGTCCAAACGCTCGGTTCCTTCCTCACGCTCGAAAGCCCCTCGCCCGTCGGACGTTGGGTGTATGGGGGCGACTTCTACCACGATTGGGTGGACACCCGGCTCCGGCGTTACAACCCCGACGGATCGCTCGCCTTGGTGGACATCCAGGGGCCGGTCGCCGACGACGCGAGCTACGACCTCGCGGGCGTCTTCGCGGAGGACCGGATCCCGTTGGGTTCGCGCGTCGAGTTGTCCGTGGGCGGCCGCTACACCTTCGCGGCGGCGCGGAGCGACCGGGTCAAGAGCCCGCTCAACGGGACGAGGATGTCGGTGGATCGCTCGTGGAACGCCGCCGTCGGGCACCTGCGCGGCATCGGGGCGATCAACGACGGCCGGACCTGGCACTGGATCGCCGGCGTGTCGCAGTCGTTTCGTGCCCCGAACCTCTCGGACCTGACCCGTTTCGACATCGCCGAGGCCGGGCAGTTGGAGACGCCCGCGACGCAACTTTCGCCGGAGCATTTCCTGACGACGGAAGGGGGCCTGCGTTGGACTCCCAGCCGAGTGCAGGCGGAGGCGACCTATTACCGGACGTTCCTGTCGGATTACATCGTGCGCACGCCCACCGGCGGGGTCGTGAACGGGTTGGCGGAGGTGACCAAGCGCAACGCGGGGCAGGGGTGGATCCAAGGGGTGGAGGTCTCGGGCCGCGTGGACCTCGGGCACGGGTTCTCCCTGAGGGGCAGCACGTCGTGGCAGGAGGGCGAGTTGGATTCGTATCCCACCTCGGCCCCGATCTTGGTCACGGAGCCGGTGTCGCGCCTGATGCCATGGACGGGTTCGTTGGCGCTTCGGTGGGAGGAACCTTCCCGTCGGCGTTGGTGGGCGGAGGTGCTGGCGTTCGCCGCCGCCCGGCAGGACCGGTTGGCGTCGGCGGACAAGGCCGACACGGAGCGGATTCCGCCGGGAGGAACGCCGGGCTACGACGTGTACACGGTGCGAGGCGGATGGCGGGTCAACGACCGGCTTGGCATTGCGTTGGCGGTCGAGAACCTGGCGGACCGGGATTACCGGGTTCACGGGTCGGGGATCAACGAACCTGGACGGAATGTGTGGGTCACGGCGGAGTGTCGTTTCTAGCGTCGAGTCCCGTGGCTCTTGGGCGTGGGGCGCGCCGTGATTGTACGCACCCGTACTAAAGGGTTGCAGCCCACCCCCACCCACCGCATCGTGCCCCCATGTCGCTGGCACCCCGTCCGAAACGCCTCGCGCATCGCATCGTCATGAACGCCCCCGCCGTCCCTTCCCCCGCCGTCCCCTTCCTCCGCACGCTGCGTGCCCTCGCCCTCATCTCCGCCCTCGCCGCCCCCTCCGTCCTCTTCGCCGCGCCCGTCTCCGGTTGGCTCAACTGGCGCGGCCCCTCCCAGAACTCCGTCTCCGCCGAGACCTCCCTCCCCACCAAGATCGACGCGGCGAAGCCCTTGTGGTCCGACGACTTCCCCGGCCAAAGCGCCCCGGTGATTGCCGATGGCCGCCTCTTCATCAACGGCTACCTCGGCGACGGGCCGGAACTCCAGGAGGCCGTTCGATGCTACGACGCGGTGACCGGCAAGGTCCTGTGGGAGCATCGCGAGAGCGACTTCCTCTCCGACACCATCTATCTCCGCTACGCCACGTCCTCGCCCACGATCGACCCCGAGACGGGCAACGTGTACGTGCAGTTCACCCAAGGCCTTCTGTGCGCGTTCAACCGCGATGGCGCGTTGTTGTGGAAGCACTCGATGATGGAGGAGTTTGGGCGCCTGACCTTCCCCAACTCCCGCACCGCGTCGCCCGCGGTGGACCGTGAGTTGGTCATCACGCGGGGCATCACCAGCGCGTGGGGGGCGCACGGGCCGGCCGGTGACCGCTTCTACGCCTTCGACAAGCTCACCGGCGAGATCGTCTGGAGCGCCGCCCCGGGCGACCGCCCGCAGGACAACACCTTCTCAAATCCCTACTTCGACCTCTGGGACGGCAAGCGCGTCCTGTACAGCGCGGGCGGCGATAGCTCCATCCTCGCGCTCAATGCGCGCACGGGCGAACCCCTCTGGCGGTTTCCCTTCGCCAAGGCCGGCGCCAAGGGCGGCATCAACGCCGCACTCGTCCGCAGCGGCGACCACCTCATCGCCCTCCACGAGTCCGAGAACCTCGACTCATCCGAGATCGGGCGCATGGCCGCCTTCCGCATCCCTTCGCCCGCCGAGGTCAAGCCCACCAACAGCATCACGCCGCACGTGTTCCCGCCCAAGACCTTTGAGGTCTGGCGCAACGCCGTGGGTTCCCTGGCCAGTTCCCCCGTCCTCGCCGGCCCGCGCATCTACGAGGTCAACGGCACGGGCGAACTCTGCGCCGTCGATGCCGCCACCGGGCGCGTCCTGTGGAAGAAGAAGATCGGCATCGAGCAACGCCAGAGCACCCCGTTCTATGCCAACGGCCTCCTTTACGTCGCGATGTACGTGGCCATGAAGGACGCCAAGGACGCCACGACCGCCGACGCCGACTCCGTCTCAAACGGCGACCTCGTCGTGCTGAAGCCAAACGACGACGGCGCGGAGGAAGTCAGCCGCACGCAGTTGACGGGGCGATGCTTCGGCTCGCCGATCGGCTTTGGCGGCGTCTTGTACGTCCAGACCGACAAGAAGCTGTACGCCTTTGGCAAGCCGACCGCGCCGGCGCCCGGCCGCGAGCCCTTGGCGTGGCCCAAGCCCGGCGTTGCGGCCCAGTTGCAGATCATCCCGTACGAGTTCCTCCTGCGGCCCGGCCAAACGCAGTCCTTCCGGGTGCGTTCGCTCGACGCCAACGGCTTCACGGTCGAGACGGGCATCGACCCGAGGTCGCTGAAGTGGGAGCCCTACGTGCCGCCCACCGCCCTCGTGCGCGCGTTTGCCAACGCGAGCTTCAATCCCCAAGGCAGCCTGGTGGCCACCCCTTCGCCCGCCGCCAGCGCCGGCCAATTCAAGGCCACGTTCAAGACGTCCGATGGCCGAGAAATAGTGGGTTATATCAAGGGCCGCATCCTGCCCGCGCCCCCCCTCAAGTTCGACTTCCAGCAATTCGCCCTCACCAACAAGACCACCAACACCGTCGAGCCGCCCACCGACTTCGCCTATCCCCCCCTCTCGTGGAACTCGGCGCGGTTTCGGTTCGAGGTCCGGGCCAAGGAACTGGACGGCGTGGCCACCAACGCCGCCCTCTTGAAGACCATCGACAACAAGCTCTTCCAGCGCGGGCAGGTGTTCTTCGGCTTCCCCAACCTGTCCAACTACACCGTGCAGGCCGACGTCCTGAGCGAGGGCAACCGCCGCAAGATGTCCGAGGTGGGGGTCATCAACCAACGCTACGCGGTCATCCTCAAGGGCAACTCGCAGGAGATTGAGATCAACTCCAACCAGGAGCGCATCAAGGTCTCGCAACCCTTCCGCTGGGCGCCCAACACGTGGTACGTGGTCAAGGCCCGCGTCGATGTCCAACCCGATGGCGCCGCCCTCGTCCAAGGCAAGGCATGGAAGAAGGGCGAGCCCGAGCCCGCCGACTGGCTGGTTCGCTTCACGCACAAGAACGGCCACAGGCAAGGATCCCCGGGCCTGTTCGGCTTCGCACCCCAGGAACAACGCGTCGCCATCGACAACATCATCGTCTCACCCAACTGAAGATACGCCGATCGGGACTGGGGAAGGGCAAAGCGTCCGAAACGCCCACCCCCAACCCCCGGTTCGCTCACCTCTCACCATTCCCCATTCGCCACTCACCATTCGCCATTCGCCATTCGCCATTCGCCATTCGCCACTCTCCCACCATGAAACACCTGCCCCTCGTCACCCTCGCGCTCGCCGCATCCGGACTGGTTGCCCTCGCTGAAGACTGGCCCCAATGGGGCGGCAACGACCCCGGGCGCAACATGTACTCCACCGCCAAGGGCCTCCCCGACCGATTCGAGCCCGGCAAGATGAAGGCCGGCACGGAGGAGATCGACCTGGCCACCACCAAGAACGTGAAGTGGGTGGTCAAGCTCGGGTCCCAGTCCTACGGCAACCCCGTCGTCGCCGGCGGCAAGGTCTTCGTGGGTACCAACAACGAATCCCCCCGCGACAAGCGCCATGTCGGCGACCGATCCATCCTGATGGCCTTCGACGAAAAGACCGGGGCGTTCCTGTGGCAGCTCGTCGTGCCCAAGCTGAAGTCCGGCAAGGTCAACGACTGGGAAAACCTCGGGCTCCTCGCCGCCCCGCTGGTCGTCGGCAACCGCCTCTTCGTCGTCACGTCCCGTTGCGAGGTCCTCTGCCTCGACACCGAGGGCCAGCGCAATGGCAACGATGGCGACTTCAAGGACGACGCCGCCTACTTCGTCAAGGACACCCCCAAGGAGTCCGCGCCCCCCGAGTTGCTACCGTCCGACGCCGACATCATCTGGCGTTACGACATGATGGACGAGCTGGGTGTGTTTCCGCACAACGCATCGAATTGCTCGGTCATCATGATCGACGGCGTCCTGCACGTTTGTACCTCCAACGGCCAGGATTGGACCCACGTCAACATCCCTTCGCCGAACTCCCCCAGCTTCATCGCGCTCGATCCCAAGACGGGGAAGCTCCTGGCCGAGGACAACGCGGGCATCGGGCCCCGCATCTTCCACGGGCAATGGACCTCGCCCTCCGCCGGGCGCGTCAACGGCAAGTGGCACGTCTATTACGGCGGGGGCGACGGGGTGGCCTACGCCTTCGACATCACCCCGTCCAAGGGCTCCGGCAAGCCCATCGTCCCCATCCTGCCCGGCACCCCCACGTCCCAGACGGAGGAGGCGGAGACGGACTACCTGAAGAAGGTGTGGTGGGTGGACATCAACCCTCCCGAGTACAAGGCCAAGGATGGCAAGCCCATCAAGTACCCCGCCGCCGAGGGACCCAGCGAGATCAACTCCACCCCGGTCTTCTACAAGAACCGCGTCTATGTGGCCTCCGGCCAGGACCCGGAGCATGGCGAGGGCGTGGGCCGCTTGGTGTGCATTGACGCCACCAAGACCGGCGACCTCACCAAGGACGGCATCCTATGGGAGTACAAGGGCATCAAACGTTCCATCTCCACTTGCTCCATCGACCCGGCCACGGGCCTCCTCTTCATCGCGGACTTCTCCGGCTTCGTGCACTGCCTCGACGCCGAGACGGGCAAGCTGCAATGGGTCCATGACATGAAGGCCCACATGTGGGGTTCCACCTTTGTCGCCGACGGCAAGGTCTATGTCGGCGACGAGGACGGGGACTTCACCGTGCTGGCGGCCGACCGCACGCTGAAGGTCATCAGCGAGACGAACCTGGGCGCGCCCGTGTACAGCACGCCCATCATAGCCAACGGAACCATGTACGTGGGCTCCCAGACTCACCTGTTCGCCATCGCCGCCGGCGCGATCCCCGCCGCCGCCGAGAAGCCCCCGGGCAACATCGAGCCCAAGAAGTAAGGGCAAGGAGGTTGAGATTCCGCGAATCGAGGATACCTAACGACTGCGGCGGGCTGGGCGTCTCCATGGCTTCCCCCCGCCGCCAGGCATTTGTCATCACAACGCACGTCATCGCTCCATAGCTCCTTCATCCCTCATCCTTCCGTCCCCACCCTTCACTATTCGCCCTTAGCCATTCTCCATTCGCTACTCACCCCCTCTCACCATGGCCATTCCCACTGTTTCACCCGAGGCTGTCGCCGCCGCGCGCGACCAACTGAACCAACACCTCCGACAGACCATTGCGTGGCACTTCGACCCCGCCACCGGGTCGCCCTTCTGGCTCGACTGGGCCTCGCGGAACTTCGACCCGCGCAAGGAGGTTCAAACGGTCGAGGACCTGCTCAAGTTCCCGCACTTCCAGGACGAGTACCTGCGTGACCTCCAGCCCGAGGTCTGGGTGCCCGCCGCGTTCAAGGGGCGTCCGTTCAACATCTTCGAGACCGGCGGCACCACGGGCATGCCCAAGCAACGGATCGGCTGGGACGACTACAAGACGGACTACTCCGAGTTCAGCGACAAGATCAACGACGCCCATTTCCCGCGCGGCGGCGCGTGGTTGATGATGGGGCCCACTGGGCCGCGACGCCTTCGCCTCGCCATCGAGCACCTCGCCAACGTGCGTGGCAGCTCCTGCTACTTCATCGACCTGGACCCCCGTTGGGTGAAGAAGGTGCTGGCCGCCAAGAAGTACCAGGAGGCCAAGGACTACATGGCGCACGTCGTGGACCAGGCCGCCACGATTCTCAAGCACCGCAAGGTCACCGGGTTGTTCACGACGCCCAAGCTCCTCGAAGCCATCGCCGAGAAGGTGAACCTTTGGGACGCGGGCATTCGCGGCGTGTTCTGCGGCGGTACCTCCATGAAGCCCCAGGAGGTCCGGTTCATCGTCGAGGAACTCCTGGAGGGGCGCATCGGGTTCTATCCCACCTACGGCAACACCCTCATGGGCCTGGCTGCCTCCGTGCCCTTGCAGCCCGAGGACCAGTTCTCCGTGACCTACTACGCGCCCCAACCCCGCGCGATCCTTCGCGTCGTCAATCCTAGCAACACCGCCGAGACCGTACCCTACTCGCAATTCGGGCGCGTGGAGCTCACCACCCTGACCAAGGAGTTCTTCATGCCGCGCTTCCTCGAGCGCGACGAGGCCATCCGACGCGCCCCCCGTCCCCCCTATGCATGGGACGGGGTCGGTGATGTTCGCCCCTTCGGCGCGATGGAGAAGAACATCGTGGAGGGCGTTTACTAGGCCTAGGCGAACCCGCCTGCATGCGCCGGTGGCAGGGTGGCAGCGGCATCCTGCCGCTGATCCATGCTACGCAAGCGGCTGGAAGCCGCTTCCACTTTCACTCGGCCTCCATGGAAGGTGGCAGCGGCATCCTGCCGCTGGACGTGATCCAGCCAGAGCCGAGACGGCCCTGCCACGTTTCCGCCGGGTGAGGGCACCCGGCCTAGAACCTTGGCCGGCCCATTCCAACCTCACCCGCCGGGTGAGGTCTCGGATGGATCCCACAGGGCCCCTTGGCCTTGATGGGACGGCCATTTCCCCGCCTTGAAGCCCTCGTCAACTGCCGTTTTGAGGTTCAACCCTCCGTCGGCGCAGCGCGAGGCGAGAACCGGGCCCTCAGGAACGGCTTGCGCACGGACCAGGGCCGCGCCTTGGGGGTTGGCTCCCGGCCGCGGCCAGTCCAGCCTTTCTCCCCGAACCACGATGAACGCGATTCGCCTCGGATTGATCGGCCTCGGCAACATCGGGCGTCACCACGCCGCCTACCTCCTCGACGGCAAGGTGCCGCGATGCGAGCTCGTCGCCGCCTGCGCCTCCACCCCCAGCAAGCTCGAGCCCCTCGCCGCACGGGGCGTCCGCCCCTGGACCGATGCCGCCGCGCTGCTCCGAAGCGGCACGATCGACGCCATCCTCATCGCGACCCCCCACTACTCGCACACCGAGCTCGGCATCGCCGCCCTGGAGGCGGGGCTCCACGTGATGGTTGAGAAGCCCATTTCCGCCCACAAGGCGGACGCCGAGCGCCTGCTCGCCTGCGCCGGCTCCCACCCAAGGCAACTCCTCGCGGGCATGTTCCAGCTTCGCGTCGAACCCCGATACCAACGCATCCGCGAAATCCTCCAGTCCGGCCAGCTCGGCCGCGTCGTGCGCGTCAACTGGATCAACACCGACTGGTTCCGGACCGACGCCTACTACGCGAGCGGTGGATGGCGCGCCACATGGAAGGGCGAGGGCGGCGGCGTCCTCCTCAACCAGTGCCTCCACAACCTTGACGTCCTCGGCTGGCTCCTCGGAAGGCCCTCCAGCGTCCGCGGCTTCTGCGGCTTTGGACGGAACCATTCCATCGAGGTCGAGGACGAGGTCACCGCCTACCTCGGATATCCTGGCGGCGCCACCGGCGTCTTCGTGGCCAGCACCTCCGAGGCCCCGGGGACCAACCGCCTCGAGATCGTTGGCACCCTTGGCCGCCTCGTCCTCGAGGACGGCCGGCTTCGCCTCGTGCTCAACTCCTGCGACATGCACGAGTTCCTCCGTTCCGCGACGGGCGGCTTCACCAAGCCCGAGGTCGTCGCCTCCGAAATCCCCTTCGACAACGCCCCCGCGCCTCACGCCCAGCTCATGGAGAACTTCGTCCATGCCATCCTCGACGGCGCCCCGCTCGTCGCGCCGGGCTCCGAAGGCATCCTCTCCGTGGAGCTCGCCAACGCGATCGTGTTCTCCGCCCTCGAGGGACGTGACATCCCCCTGCCCCTCGATGGCCACGCATGGGAGGCCCGGCTCCGGCAGCTCGTCGCCACCTCGCGCCACGAGAAGAGGGTCGCCGCCGGCGGCACCGACGACTTCGCCGCGTCCTTTCGCCGCTGACGGGCCGGCCGCGGCGCATGCCCACGCGGGTCCCCAAGGCCTTGCGCAAGGAGGAGGGAAGCTCTCGATCCACAAGCGGGCGAGTTGCGGCAGGCTGCGTGCCAACACGGGGTCGGATCGGATGGGCGACTGCGGCATGCGCGCGGGTGGCCACATCCCAAGTGAACTCGGCGTCCATCTGCCATGAAGCCGGAGGCTTCCCAGCGTGTAGCCGGTGGTCGAGGAGCGAAGCGACGACACCACCGGGGCCCGTGCGAACGTGAACCCCGGCATCCCGGCAGGGATGCCAGCGCCGGG
>CAIRNV010000193.1 GCA_903880005.1 uncultured Verrucomicrobiota bacterium
ACGGTCAATTCCATCCGCCGCCCCGGGCACCAGCACGAAGCCCGTCTCCACGTCCCCGAGGACCTGCGTCCGCGCCCCGCCATCGCGCCAATGCCACCAGGCCATCAACGCGCACATGAACGCGTCGAGGCGATCCTCGGCTGGCTTGCTCCATGGCGTTCCCAGCAAGGCATCCACCTCCGCGTGCGTCTCCAGGCCCGCGAACTCCCGCCCGAGCAGGGAGCCCAGCAATTGCCGGCATCGCAGGAACTCCGCGCGGCGGCGCGCGACGGGCGGGCGCTTGTACTTCAACACGTGCTGGAGCCCGAACCATCGAACCATCGCCGGGTGCGGGAACACCTCGGCCGCCTGGCGGCGGCATGCCATGTCCCAGCCGAGATCGAAGCCGCCGGCCCGGAGCCACGACGCGACGCGCAGCGGCCGTCGGCATAGGCGTGCGTTGGAGGGGTGACACCCGGCATGCTGGCGGCCGAACCACCGATGCGTCTCGCGGTCCACAGGACGCGACCCGGTCGCGTTCGGGCACACCAACGGCGCATCCACGGCTGCCAGGACGGCGTCGTTGTCGGGGATGCGTTGCCGGATCCAGGCCATCAACGCGTCGTCGCCGTGGACCAAGCCGCCCCCTTGCCACGTCGCCCCGTCCCGCGTGGCGTGCAGCAGCGCGACGCCATCCGGCCGGCGCTCGCCCCACGCGAGGTCGATCCCCAGCATCCAGGCCTCGCCGGCGTGCCGAAGCGATCCGTCCATGTCCGCCATGTCTTGCTGCACCCGTGCCATCGGCCCGCGTTCGTGCAACCCGGTGCCAGCCGGGGTCTATCGTCCGGGTCTGGCGGGGATCTCGTCGCGATGGCGACGATGCATCCAATTGGGCGGCAACGATGCATTGCTTCAATCGGCGCGCTCCATAGTCTGGGCCGACGGATGTATTCGCCGACACGAGAAGAGTTTCTGAGCCTGACCACCCGGGGCAACACGATCCCGGTCACACGACGCCTCCTGGCCGACCTTGAGACGCCCTTGTCCGCCTATCGCAAGCTGCGGGGCCATGGGGAGTCCTTCCTGTTCGAGTCGATCGAGGGCGGCGAGCACCTGGGCCGGTACTCGTTCGTGGGCTGCGGCCCGAGGGCGATCATCCGGCAAGTGGGCTCGCGCGTGGAGGTGCGCCAGGACGGGATGATCGTGGAGCGCATGGAGGTGGATCCGTCGGCGGCTCCCGGGACGCCGGGCCGCGTTCGCGACGGCCTGGCCTTGGTGGAGTCCTTCATGGCGCGCTACAAGCCGGTCGAGATCCCGGGCTTGCCGCGGTTCTGTGGCGGGGCCGTCGGGTTCCTCGCCTACGAGTTCATCCATGACCTCGAGCCCATCGTGCCCCGCCAGCCCAAGGATGAACTCGGCACCCCCGTGCTGTACTACCTGGTGGCGGACCAGATCGTGGTCTTCGACCGCGTCGCGCAGACGATGACCGTCGTGGTCAACGCCGTGGTCGAGCCCGGGGCCGACCCCGGCGACTACTACGACGACGCCGTGGGCGAGATTGACCGGATCGTGGAGTGCCTGCGCCAGCCTTGCACCTACGAGCCGCTGTCCCTCCCGGAGGAGCCCGCGCCCGCCAAGTTCCAGTCCAACACCACGCGCGAGGCCTTCTTCGACAAGGTCCGCAAGGCCAAGGAATACATCCGGGCGGGCGACATCATCCAGGTCGTGGGCTCCCAGCGATTCAGCGCCCCGGTGGCCGCCTCCGCCGTGGACGTGTACCGCGCCGTGCGCTCCATCAACCCGTCGCCGTACATGTTCCTCCTCGAGCTGGAGGGCATGGCGCTCGTGGGCGCGTCGCCCGAGCTCCACGTCCGTTGCGAGGATCGCAAGGTCGAGATCCGGCCCATCGCGGGCACCCGCCGGCGCGGCGCCACGGAGGAGGAGGACAAGAAGCTGGAGCAGGAGCTGCTGGCGGACCCGAAGGAACGCGCCGAGCACGTGATGCTCGTGGACCTCGCCCGCAACGACATCGGGCGCGTGTGCGACTTCGGGAGCGTCCAGGTGCAGGAGATGATGGTCGTGGAGCGCTACTCGCATGTGATGCACATCGTGTCGCAGGTGAACGGCGTGCTGCGGCCCGGGAGCAACGCCTACGACCTCATGCGCACGACGTTCCCCGCCGGGACCTTGTCCGGCGCCCCCAAGGTTCGCGCCATGCAGGTCATCGCGGAGCTGGAGGGCACCACGCGCGGGCCCTACGGCGGATGCGTCGGCTACTTCGGGTTCAACGGGAACTCGGACCACTGCATCACGATCCGGACGGCCCTGCTGAAGGACGGCAAGGCCCATGTCCAAGCCGGGGGTGGCTGGGTCAACGACTCGACACCGGAGGCGGAGTTCGACGAGACCGTCAACAAGTCCAAGGCCATGCGTAAGGCTATCGCCCTCGCCGAGGGCTTCCCGCGCGACGCCAGCTCAGCCGGGACGATGCAGTTGGGAGGGAAGTGATGGCGAGGCAGATTCTTTCGCAAGACGAGGAGTGAGCGAGGCGCGGGCCAGTGCCAGGCCCGTAACGAGCGAAGGACGAAGCTCTTGCGAAAGAAGATCCAGCCAGCACGACCGACCCAACTGAATCGTTCCGGCCCAAACCCAGGATGAACCCCGCAAGCCATGGCCCGGGCAACGCCGACGACCGCATGCTGCGGACGCTCGGCTACGAGCCCGAGCTGCGGCGGCGAATGTCCGCGTTCTCCAACTTCGCGATCTCGCTCTCCATCATCTGCATCCTGGCGGGCGGGATCACGTCGTTCCACGTCGGCCTCGGCTCCGTGGGCGGCGCGGGGATTGGCGTGGGCTGGCCCGTGGGTTGCCTGTTCTCGCTGGCCGTCGCCGCGTCGATGGCCCACATCGCGTCGGCGTTCCCCACGGCCGGCGGCCTTTACCACTGGGGCTGCATCCTGGGCGGCCGCGGCCTCGGCTGGACGACGGCATGGTTCAACCTCGCGGGCCTGGTGACCGTGCTCGCCACCGTGAACGCGGGCACGTACGACTTCGCGCTGGCGGCCATGGGCTGGAGCCCGCCGGCGGGGCGCGAGTCCGTCGTCAAGCTGGCCGTCGTGACGGCCATGGTCTTGTCCCAGGGATGGCTCAACCATCACGGCATGCGCTGGGTCACGCGCCTCACCGACCTGAGCGGCTGGCTCATCCTCGTTCTCACGGCGGCCCTGGTGGGCGGGTTGGCATGGGCGTCGCCTTCCCTCGACCCGGGGCGCTTGTGGCGCTTCGAGAACTTCAGCGGGGTTGCCGTCGGCGGGGCGGGGTTTCCCCGCACGGAAAACCTCGCCTGGCTGTTTGCCCTGGGCCTGATGCTGCCCGCCTACACGATCACCGGCTTCGACGCATCGGCCCACACCGCGGAGGAGACCGTCGAGGCCTCCCAAAACGTCCCGCGGGGGATCCTGCGCTCCGTCCTGGTGTCCGGCCTGGCTGGTTGGGCGATGGTCGGGACCCTTCTCCTCGCGTTGCCGTCCATCGGCGAGGGCGTGGGCAAGGGGGCGGAGGTCGTGCCCTGGGTCATCTCGCAACGCCTGCCGGGCTGGGCGGCCAAGGGGCTCCTCGGGGGCATCGTCCTCGTCCAATACCTGTGCGGCTTGGCCGCGTTGACGTCGGCCTCGCGCATGGTGTTTGCGTTTGCCCGCGACGGCGGTTTGCCGGGGTCGGCGTGGTTGCGTCGCGTGGACGCCTCGACGGGTTGCCCTGCCGTGGCCGTCTGGGTTGCGGCGTTGTTGGGGGCCGCGTTCTCGGCGGTCGTCCCCTACACGACGATCGCGGTCGTGTGCACGGTCTTCCTCTACCTCAGCTACGTCCTCCCCATCGCGGCGGGTTGGCGCGCTTGGGGCGGACGCTGGACCCGTCCCGGCACCTGGAGCCTGGGAAGGGCCTTCAAGCCCTTGGCGGCCGTGTCCGTCCTCGGTTGTGCCGGGTTGCTGGTCGTTGGGGTCCAACCGCCCAATCAACTCGCCGTGCCCATCGTGCTGGGCGTCTCCGCCCTCATGGCCGTGGTGTGGCTGGGATGGGAGCGTCGCCGCTTCAAGGGCCCGCCGGTCGCAGGGCTGTAGCCAGGGCGATGCAGCGAGCGCGGCGCGGGCTCGCGCCAGTGCCCCCAACGCCCCGCTTCTCCCCTATTGCAGGCCTCGGGCCATGTCCATGCCGCCCGGGCCGGTCGTCAGGTCCGTCGGGAACCAAAAACGCTTCAGCCGCTCGGCTGCGATGCTTTGCTTCTCGTTCATCCGTTCCACGTGGCCGTCGGTCATCACGTAGTGCCCGCGCTTGTTGTGTCGGGTGGAAAGGGTACGGGCGCCGAGCGTGGGCCCTGCCTGCCCGGAATAATCCTGCGGCCCCATCCATGCCTCCATGTAGAGCATGGTCTGGGATGGCGCGATGAACTTGCCCATGTCCTCGCCATGGCACAGTCCGCAATTCATCGCGTAGCTGTAGTCGCGCTTGGCGTTGCGGTTGCCGCCGGGACCCGGGGGGCTCGGGACGGTCGGCTGGCGCTTGCCCGACCGCAGCTCGGCCTGGTCGGTCGGGCATTGATACGTCGAGCGCGACTTCAAGTAGGGATACAGCTTGCCCGTCGAGAGATCCCCCAGCCGCACGTACAACCAATCCCGGAACGACGGCAGGTGCCCGCGGTGGTCGTGCGAGTACATGACGGAAGCCAGGCCCATCTGCCTCAGGTTGTTGGCGCAAACCGTCGAACGGCCCGCCTCCTTGGCGCGCCCCAGGACGGGCAGCAACAGGCCCGCCAGGATCGCGATGATCGCGATCACCACCAACAGCTCGATGAGAGTGAATGCCCCGGCCCAAGGGTGCCCGGGGAATGGCATCGTCGGCTTCATGCGCAAAAAGGGGGACTTCCCCGCGAGCCCAACAAGGACGGGCCGGTCGCGCAAGTGGCATTTCAAGTTCCCGGACCTTGGGCACCCTCACCTACGGCCCGGCTTCGGCATGATGCCGCTGCTTGCCACCGCGTGAGGGCACGCGGCCTACAGCATTCGGCTCCACTGCCACATCCTCGTCCGTCGCACGTGCCCCCTCGCCGCATCGGCGGGGCGACTCCGTCATTCCTCGCCTTGAGGACGAACAGGCGACGTTGTCATCTCCTTCCCGCCGCGTCGTTTCGGCCCGGGCAACCCATACAATCCGTCGCGTGGAGCCGACACCACGGACGCACCACAGGCCACCGCCACCCAAGGCAGTGCCCCGGGCCCGAACAACTCCCATCCCATGATGCCGCACGCCCACGGTGCGCGGCTCGCCGCGGCAAACAACGACGCCATCCCCGCCGCCGCCATCAAGGACGAGGGCGCGCCCGTCGCATGGCCCCATGCATGACCTGCCGTCGCGCCCATGAAGAAAAGGGGCGTCACCTCGCCGCCCCGGAATCCCGTCGCCAGCGTGGCCACCGTGAACGCCAGCTTGGCCGCCCAAGCCCACGGAGCGATGGCATCCCCGCGAAGGCACCCAATGATCGATGGGTCGCCGCCATCCATCGGCTCCATCCCGAGGCCCAGGAACCCGCGTTCGCCGGTCGCCCAGGCCGCCAACCCCACCAACGCGCCGCCCACCACGGGCCCCATCCACCATGCGGGCAAACGGCCAACGACCCGTTGTGCCCGGTCCATGGCCACCAGGAAGCACCGCGCCAGCAATCCCATCGCCACGCCGCACCCTGCCGCCGTCGCCAGCCACCGAGGCTCGCCCAACGCGGACGGCAGCGACAACGTCAGGACCGCATGCCTCGCCCCGCAACCCATCGCCACGCCATGGCCCACCCACGCGCAGGCAAGGCTTCCCACCAGCCTGCGCCACCAGCCCTCGCGGGTCCGCACCACCTCCATGGCGAACACGGCCGCCGCCCAAGGCGTCCCGAACACCGCCGCGAAGCCCGCCGCCATGCCGGCGGGCAGCAGCCAGGTGGCGGCCCGGGGCGGAAGCCGCAACCAGCGCATCACGCCGGCCGCCCAGCCGCCCCCCATCTGCAACGCCGTGCCCTCGCGGCCCGCCGACCCGCCGCCCAAGTGTGTCAGGAGCGTCGTCACGAGGATCAGGGGAGCCATCGCGAACGGCGGCCGCCCCGCCGGCACCCTTGATTGTTGGATCAACAGCCTCGTGCCACCCAAGGCCGCCGGGTCCGCCTGTCGATAGAGCCATGCGCCCGCCACGCCCAGGACGGGAAGCATTGCCAGCAACCATGGATGCGCCCGTTGAAGCCCAGTCACGACGTCCAACCCATGCAGGAAGACCGCCCCCGCGACACCCGCCCCCGCCGCCGTGAGCAACAGCGCCCCCGTGCCACGCGCCGCGGCGGCCGGGGTCACCGTGGCCCCCGCCGTGCCCGCCACCTCCGACGGCGTCTTGCTCGACATGGGCCGAGCTTGCACCCGTCGGCCGCCCGGGGTCGATGCCGCGGCGCGGGGGTGCGGCGCGGCGTGCCGCCGGGCGGGTGGAAGCATCCTTGTCAGATTTGGGCCGAAGGGTTCAGCCTCCCTCCATGGATCTCCTGAGCCGGAACAATTCCATTGGATCGGTCGTGCGCGCCCGTTCTGCCTCCCGAATCCCTTCGTCGCTTGCTCGTCACGGGTCGCGTGGCCGCCTTGCGTTCACGCTCATCGAGCTGCTGGTGGTGATCGCCATCATCGCCATCCTCGCCGGGATGCTCCTGCCGGCGTTGTCGCGCGCGAAGTCCAAGGCTCTGGCCATCAAGTGCATCTCCAACCAGAAGCAGGTGGGCCTCGCGTTCCAGATGTACGCCGACGACAACCGCGACTGGTATCCCCTCTGCCGCGACTGGGCGTCGTCCGGCGGCAAGAACGGCACGTACGACGTCTTCACCGCCATGACGAACCGGCCCTTGTTCAAGTACCAGGGCAGCCCCGAGATCTTCCGGTGCCCGTCGGACAAGGGCGACGTCTTCTCGGACAAGGTCCGGGGCGTGAGGACGACCAACTGCTACGTGCAGTTCGGCAACAGCTACCTGATGGAATGGGCCGTGGACTTCGCCCGCACCAAGCGCGTGACGGGCAACGTGGGCGCCTCGCCCAGCGCCTATGACGGCCAGTCCATGAAGTCGTCCGAGATCGCCCTCAGCCCCGTCAACAAGATCATCCAAGGCGACTGGATCTGGCACCCGAACCGCGGGTGGACCGAGGGCAAGAGCCTCTGGCACAACTACAAGGGCAAGAGCCTCGCCAACGTCCTCTTCGGCGACCTCCACGTCGAGGGCTACAAGTTCCCGGTCCGGCCCGACACCGACCCGTTCTGGTCGGCCCCGGCCAACCCGACGAACGCCTGGTGGTAGCTTGCGGCCGCGTGGTTTTCCCCTTTGCGCCCCCCTTCTTCGCAGGTTCCATCCCGGCCATGACCGAGCGCGACCGTTTCCTGTACGACGCATGGACACGCCAGTTGGAGCGGATGCGGGCGATGCAGTATGCGTACAACCGCAAGTTCTTCGTGCTCCTGCTGGTGAGTTCCGCGGCCGTGGCCTGCGCCTTTCACCTGGGCTCCCTCCCGCTGCTGGCGCTGGTGGGGCCGGGCTTGGTCACGACGGGCATGACGGCCTCGTTCTTCCTCCACCAATGCGACTTCGCGCGCGTGCATGCCCAGGCCATGGAGCAGCGCATCAACCGGTTGCTCGGCGGGCGCGTGTTGATCGCCAGCGAGCTGGAGGCCGAGTACTTCTATCCCCATGCCGTCCCGAAGCTCAGCGGCGTGACGTGGGGTCGTCCCTGGACGTTGTTCAACTGGTTCACGTTGCACTTCACCGTGTCGTGGGCCGCGCTCACGGCCTGGGCGCTTTGGCTTTTGAACGCGCGATGGGAGTCGCCCGTCCTCGTGGCTTATCTCGTCGCATTGGGCGCCTGGGCGGCCTCCAACGTGTGGGTGCTCGCCCGGTGGTTCGGGACCGCCCACGCCGAGCGTCGGATGCAGGATCAACTCCGGGCCGATGACGGGTTGACGCCGGGGGGGAATTAGCCGGGCCGAGGCAGTGGGGAGGGAAGTGATGGCGAAGCAAATGCTTGCACAAGCCGAGAAGTGAGCGAGGCCCGGGCCAGTACCAGGCCCGTAACGAGCGAACGACGAAGGATTTGCGCAAGCAGATCGAGCCAGCACGACCGATCCAATGGAATCGTTACGGCTTAGCCGTTTCACACAGGGGCAACCGGGCTCATCCAAACACGTGACAGAAGGCATCCCCCTCCGCGGGCGATTCCCTCCCCCCAGCCAGTTTATCCGCCCGCTCCAGTGCGTGATATCCAAGCTTTGGACGTGACTCCATCCGGATCGCCGCAGGGGAGCGTCGGGGGACAATTCCGGCTCCCGGGCATCGCCGATCCTCCTTCGGGCGCGGTGGATGAAGGGGTCCGAACCTTGGTTGTTGAAGCCCGAGTGAAGGGGGCTCGAGGCGATGCTCCTCGGGTTGAAGGCGGAACGCTTCCGGCTTCATGCCGGGTCGAAGGAGCTTGAAGCCATCTCGCGGACGTTGAAGGCCGGAAAGCCTTCCCTTGAGCCCGGAGAACTCGGGCTCGAAGGGGAAGAGCGGGTGCTCCAAGGGGAAGAGAACTTGCTCAAGGGGGAAGAGCATTTCCTCGAAGGGGAACACCAGGTGTTGAAGGGGGAAGAGCTTTTCTTCGAGCAACCCGAGCCCGGGCTTGAGGAAACGCGACATTCCCTTCAACGAACGGCGTCGGGCATGCCATGTCGCCGTGGTTCCCTGCGGCCATGCCGTCCAACTTTCCCGCAGGTAGCACAGCACGTGTCCGACCCCGTGCCCACCCACGACCCGATCAAAGAAGGAAACGGCTGCGCGGCTCCCCGCATATGACCCCGCCCCACCCGGCCGCCTCATCCACGAGCTCGCCCTATTGAACGGATGCTGCGGCAGCTTGTTGCTGCCTTTTCCGGCAACTGCCTCGACCTGTTTCGCGTCCGATGGAGGGAGACTGGCGCCATGCACTGACCGACCGTCCTTGACACATGCGAACCACGAGAGGACGGGCTCCATGGCACGATGGCTGATGCCGACTTTGCGACGGACCTCGCCAAAGTGATCGGCGGCACGGCATCAGATGACTTCAAGATTCCCTCCCGACTTTTCGCCAACACCTATCCGACGCAGGGACCGAACAACCTTCCGCGCAACGTCCTCGCCCTGCTCACGGGCGATTCCAGTGCCACCGCCGGCATCTTGCGATTCGACACCCGCTACGGCGGCGGCAAGTCGCAAGAACTCATGACCCTGACACCCGCGGCCAACGACATGAGTGGCGATGCGAACGTCAGCGAGTTCGTTGGTCCGAAATGTGTCTCGGGAGGGGAAAGTCGCAGCGCTGACTTGGCCGGGACGATCCCGTTGGATCGGTCGTGCTTGCTCGATCTGCTTCCGCGACTCTTTCGTGCTTCGCTCGTTACGGGCCTCGTGCCGGCCCGCGCCTCGCTCACTGCTCGGATCCCACGAGTTGCTGCCCAGGGTGTGCCCGTTGGACATTCGCCATGGAGGCGACCTCTCGGTGCTGTCTGAAGCGGTTGGAGGAAGATTTCCCGCAAAGGAGGGGGCCCACGACAGGTCAAGAAGAGGCCCGATGACATCCCACGAGGCCGCACGGTTCGAGAGGGGGGAACACCGCATGTAGCCACTTCATGCGACATGACAAATTCAGACCGAGTCCGCTGCATGAACGTTCGAGGGCGCACGGTTGACGGCGCCGTCCTTCAGGTGCGCAAGACAATGCTCAATAAGAAATCGTGGTGGCTGCCACTCGGTTGCCTGGCTGCCATGGCCCGTGCAAACGCTCAGGGCACGGCATTCAGCTACCAAGGACGACTGTCCGACGGGGCGCGTCCAGCCAACGGCTCCTATGATTTCTCGGCCACCTTGCACGGAACCGCCACGGGTCGGGACGCTGTCCTCGGCAGCCAGGTCTTCGCCTCCATTGGCGTAACCAATGGGCTGTTCAACCTCACCCTGGATTTTGGCGTCAACGCATTCGATGGATCACCGCGGTGGGTCGAAATCGGCGTTCGCACCAACGGTGCCGCGTCCTTCACCGATCTTAGTCCTCGGCGGCAAATCCTGCCCGCGCCCCAGTCCGTCTTCGCGGCGACGGCCGCAACCGTATCCTCGGTTCGGGCATCCGCCATCACGGGCGTGATCGCTTCATCGAACCTGCCGCCCGTGTCGTTGGATGGCGGATCGCTGACGAACATCAACGCGGCCCAACTGACGACGGGCACGGTGCCGGATGGGCGGTTGGACGCGTCGATTGCCCGCGTGGCCGGCGTGGAGGCCGCCATCGCGGGGGCGAGCAATGCGCTGGCCTCGGCGTCGTTGGCGTCCGTCTTGTCCGCCAGCAACGTGCTCGGAACGCGGTTGGTCTCCACCAACGACGCCTTGGTGGCGCAGGTCGGCGCTCAGAATTCCAGGATCGATCAGCTTGCCGCACTTGTTGCGGCGTTGACCAACCGCCTGGCAACTGTTTCCTCGCCAAATTCCGTCATCGCATCCCGCAGCGGCAACGACCCCGCCTTGGCCAGTCTCGGGATGGTGCGATTTGCCCGCTTGGATGGTGGCGCATGGCGAGACGGTGCGGCGTCGGGCGCCCCGTCAGCAAGGACGGAGCACGTCGCAGCATGGATTGGACAACGCATGTGGATATGGGGCGGCAAAGTAGGAGGCCTGACCGTCAACACGGGCGCGGAGTACAATCCCTCCCTAAATTCCTGGTCGTCCTTATCGCCCCTGGATGCTCCGTCGGCGCGCTACGGGGCCGTGTCCGCATGGACGGGCACCCGGGTGGTCGTGTGGGGCGGCAAGGCAGGCAGCTATCTTGGGGACGGTGCCACGTACCATCCCGAGAGCTTGACATGGGCCGCAACCTCATCGACCGGCGCACCTGCCGCGCGATCCGGCCACGTCGGCGCATGGACCGGCTCACGATTTGTGGTGTGGGGCGGACGCAACGCAACGGGCCTGCTTTCGGATGGCGCCTTGCTGGACATCGGCTCGCAAAGCTGGAGCCCGCTGCCCTCGGCAAACGCCCCGCAGGCAAGATATGGGGCCACGATCGTATGGGCAGGAGACCGGTTGATCATCTTTGGCGGTGAGGGAGCTGCGGGCCAACTGGCCCAAGGCGCGTCGCTCCCGATGGCGGCAGGGGTAACCCCGGGGTCATGGGCGTCGCTCGCGTCAGCCAACGCGCCATCGCCTCGCGCGGGCCACACGGCCGTTTGGACCGGTAGCAAGATGCTGGTCTGGGGTGGCATGAGGAACTACGCGGCCCTTGGCGATGGGGCGGCCTACGATCCAGCCACGGACACCTGGAGCGCGATCTCCTCAATCGGTGCACCTGGGCCTCGATCCGGTCACATGGCCGTGTGGACCGGCCAAGAAATGGTGGTCGTTGGCGGCTCGAATGCGTCGGGTCCCTTGGCAGACAGCGCCGCCTACGATCCGGTCGCCAATGCATGGATCTCCGTGGGGCAATCCGGCACGCCATTGGCCCGGAGCGGCGGGAGCGCCATTTGGAATGGGGACGAGATGCTTGTTTTCGGTGGGGAAACCACGGGCGGCGAAAGTTTGGCGGCGTTGCAGCGGCTCAATCCCCAGTCGGTTTGGTACCTCTATCGAAATCCATGAAGATGCATTGGTTCAAGGCCGGGGTTGGGGCATTCGCCGTCATGGCATCGACGCCTTGGAGGACGGATGCCCAGTGGGTGACGCAGTCCATCGAGTTGGCAAGCGGATGGAATGCCGTGTACCTCCATGTTGATGCCAGCCACGCGACGCTGGACCAGCTTGTTGGGGCGGGGGCCCAGCAGCCGACCCCGATCAGCCAGGTGTGGCGGTGGACGCCCAACGCATCCTCGGCGCAGTTCGTTAATTCCCCCCAGCAACCCGTCGTCGGTGGCAGCCAATGGGCGCGTTGGACCCGTGGGGACGTCGCGCAGTCATCGCTTTCGCTCCTGACACCCAACTTTGCCTACCTTGTCTATTCGACGAACAACTTCACCTGGAACCTAAAGGGCCGCCCCGTCCTGCCACGGCAGGAGTGGTCTGTCACCGGCCTCAACCTCGTCGGCTTTCCCATCGCGCCCGAATCGACCACCAGCTTCGAGGACTTCCTGATCTCCGCGCCGTCCCTTCTTGATGGTGACATCTTTCGATACACGGGAGGGGATTTCGGGCCAACGAACCCTGGAAGGCTCTTTGCTTTGCGAACCGAGCGTCCGCGGCGAGGCCAGGCCTATTGGATTCGCTCGGCAGGCGGCTACCCCCGCTTCTATGGCCCATTCGAGGTGGTCACGGCGGGCGACGGAATCGTGAACTTCGGAACAACCTTGGCTGCCGCCGGGTTCAGGCTTCGCAACCTCGCGCCGGATGTCCTCACGATCTCATTGGAATGGACGGCCTCCGAGGCCGCGCCGACGGGCCAACCACCCGTTGCGGGGGTGCCGCCTTTGCTGCTTCGCGGGAATCGAAATCTGACCAACCTAACCTACGAGGTGGCCGAATTGCCCCTCAACAGCCCCAAGACATGGACGCTAGCCCCAGCCGGGCAACCGGGCTCGGAGGTCCAGGTCGTCCTTGGGTTGGACCGGTCATCCATCACCAACCCGGTCGGCGACGTCCTGGCTGGGGTGCTGCGATTCACGGATTCGCTCGGCCAGAACCGGGTGGATGTGGGGGTCGCTGCGAGCCCCGCTTCCTCGGCTGGGCTCTGGGTCGGCGCGGCACTGGTGAACGGAGTGAGCCAATATCTTGCATCCTACCAGCGGGATGCAGCGAGCAAGCCTGTCGTCCAAGCCGACGGGTCCTATGCCGTCGCCGGGATGGTTACCAACGTCACGCCCGTGCCCAAGCCCTTTCCCTTGAGGCTCATCGTCCACAATCCCGCCACCGGCCCGGCAACCTTGTGGCAACGCATATTCCACGGGCTCAATTCATCCAGCAACCTGGTCGTCGCCAACCAAGAGTCCCTCCTTTCCGTTGCCAAGCTCTCGGAGGCCAGGCGCATCAGCGCCAACCAACTGCCATGGTCCGAGCAAAACGCTGGTTGGACCTTCGACGCACCGCTGCGACTGAACTCAACGATCACGGTGACCGTGACAAACTTGTTCAACGAACATGAGTCCAATCCCTTCCTGCACACCTACCACCCTGACCACGACAACCTGAACGCCCGGTTCTCGCAGGAGCTGCCCCAAGGCTCGGAATCGTACACCATCACCCGCACGATCACCCTCAAGCCCACGCCGCCCGCCATGGACTTCAACGCGCGGGTGGGGGCCGGTACATCCTTCGAGGGAGAGTACCTTGAGACGATGAGGATTCATGGCCTCGCGCGGGGCGGCGAGACCGACGTCCGCACCTTCGAGATGCGCGGCGCATTTAGCCTCAACCGCATCTCCGAGATACCCGTGGTGTCCCGCGCCCCTTGAGTGAATCGATCCGACCTTGACCCTTTCCACGCCAAATACCTTCCCTGCAATCACGAAGGCCTTCCCCAACCACGCCATGAGAATCCCATTCATGAATCCCACTCAATCGATATCAAACCGGCTCCAGCCATGGCTTGTCGCGTTCCTCGCGGCCGTCTGGACCAGCATTGCCCCGGGTCGCTCGCTGGCCCAGTCAACGCCCAACGTCCCGGACCGCCTCACCTACCAAGGATTCCTCGTCGATGCCAACGGCCTGGCCTTGGGCAACTCGGCCCCGAAGAACTACGACATCATCTTCAGGATCTTTAACGACGCCAATACCGGCCAGATCCTCTGGTCCGAGCAACAAACGGTCACCGTGGACAAGGGCAACTTCAGCATCATCCTCGGCGAGGGCGTTGCCGTGACGGGCGAATCCCGCCCGCTGCTCTCGACGGTCTTCAAGGGTGCCACGGCGTCGGACCGCTACATCGGCCTGACCGTCAAGGGAATCGGCCTGAATGGCGCCAACTCGGACATCATGCCGCGGATGCGTTTCCTCCCGAACCCGTACGCATTCCTCTCCCAGCAGGCCACCAAGCTCGTCAAGGCCGATGGCACGGACCTGCTGTCCGCCAACAACAGCGCCATGACGCTCGACGGCAGCCTCACGCTCCAGGGAAGCAACACCCTCGAGCTGGGCGGCGGAGTCTCCGGCAAGGAAGCCAACGCAGGGAAGATCTCCTATGCGGGACTCACCGCCGGCACCTTGGACATCGTGGGCGCCGGCACGACGACCGCGAACCGTCAGGTCAAGGTTTGGGCTGAGGGTGGCACCACGTTCACCGGCACGGTGGCCGCCTCGAGCTTCTCGGGCGATGGCACGGTCCCGGTCGGGACCATCGTCATGTGGTCGGGCCTGGAGACCACCATCCCCTCGGGTTGGGCCTTGTGCAACGGCCAAACCTCCAACGGGCGAGCAACCCCGGACCTCCGCGGAAGGTTCCTCATTGGTGCGTCCGCAACCCGGGCAGTGGGGACCACGGGAGGCTCCGAAACAACCACTCTTACGGTCGCCCAATTGCCCGCCCATAATCACACCGCGACGCTATCGATCTCCAGCGGCGGAAGCCATACCCACCCGTACAACGACCATTTCTTCTCGTCGGATGGAAACCCGCCGAGCTCGTCTAGGACGGTCTTTAGTAACGGGGAGAATGCGTGGCCAGGCACGAGCTCCGGCGTGGATACGAACAACTCACTTTGGTATCGGTCCATGACAACCTCGAGTGATGGGGCCCACACCCATGGAGGCTCCGTCACGATCGACAACACAGGCTCGGGCCAAAGCGTCTCGATCATGCCGCCCTTCTACGCCATCGCCTTCATCATGCGCGTGCGTTGAGGAATGTCTCGGGTAGGAGGTTCGATTGCCAAGGCCCGTGCGGGAAACTCGCCAGGATCAACAGAGTCGAGTCACCTGCGATCGTTGTGACATTCTGGACAGGACACCTGATTCATGAAGACAAGACTGCTTAGGATTGGAATTCTAGGATGGCTCGCCCTGTGCTTGAGGGTGCTTGGCCAGACCGGGCCGGCGTTGCCGGTTGAATTGAGGCACGTCAATTCATCGGGGGAAAACTGGTTCAACTTTCAATCCCAAGGTGGCGTCCCAATCTCGCGCACCGCCAACGTGCCGCTTGGGTCGAATGGCAAGCAGCCCTCGACCGTGGATCCGGATGGACTCCCTGCAAACATCACCAACCGCCAATTCGGGGCCGTGCTTCCATTTGGGGCGACGGCTGGCCGCGTCGAGGCGGCATGGCGGGCGTCCAGCAACTCCATCATCTTGCGCGCAGGAGTCGCGGCCTTCAGCGGGACGGTCGCCCAACAAATGGGGTTGCCCGTCGCGCTGAGCAACGGCGTCGTCACCGTGGTGATGCGGCGCTCGGTGGCGGGGGCCTCCTATATTGGCCGATCGGTGAGCTACCTCTTCGGGCAGGTGATCCCGCCGCCCGAGGTTGACGAGAACGGCCAATCCTTGGCGGCCAATGCCAACATGGCCTACTGGCTCCCGGAACCCTACTCCAGTGGCGACCAACAATCACCCCAGTACTACTGGAGTCCTCATGCCGGGGTGGTCTATGCAGCCCAAGCCGGGGCCATCTTCATCACATGGCGCAAGGCGGAACCCTACACGGAAGCCACGAGGCCGACGACCTATGTCAACACGATCGGCGCCTCGCTCGGCATCCCCAACTACGAGACCATCGGCACCCGGGTTTTCCTGCTGAGTACACAACGCTACCTCGTATCGGGTGGAGCGGTAAAACCGGCGCGCAAAATGTATTGGACCCAGAAGGGCTTCCAGAACCTTGGCGTCCCCATTCGGGTCCCGGCCGCGCGGGTTGGCGCCGTCAACATCGTGTACAACAACAATTTTCCCCGAACCGTGGCCGAGGAGTTCAAGGGCCTGGGAGCCACGAGCCCAACGGATGGGAGCACCAACGCAACGCTCAAGGAGCTAAGGACCTTGTGGTACGACCAGCAGCTCGGGAACATTTATGCGTACAACACCGAGGGGCGCGTCTTTGTGGAGCTGCTGGGGGATCGTCGCGAGGACGGCGTGACCTACCAGCCCTTGGGCACCGAAATCGTGGACGTGATGAAGCAGGCCATCCCGTCGTCCGTGACGATAGAACTGGGCGAGAGGGTCGTCCCGCCCGATGATGGGCACATCGAGGACTTGTTCCCGTCGCCGCTGCCGCAAGCGACGGGGGAGAGGTTTGTGTACCAGCATTCCGCAAACGGCACGGACACGCCCACGCTGTACGCCACTCGGGAGACACGAAACCTGAACGACTTCCTGGTTCACTGGCTTGAGGAGGGCGAGGCTGGCCTCCGATGGCCCGAGTCCTTTGGGCGCTATGCGTTGGTGTGGCCGTCGGACGTGTCCCGCTACAGCCATTACGTCAGGTCCGCCGCGACCACCGATGCCATGGCAGCGGCCACGGCCGTCTGGATTGACCCGTCCACGGCACCGAACATCGAGTATCAAGACCCGTTGGATCGGCCACGGGCCAAGTTCACGCAGGAGTTTCGGTTCTACACGTGGCTGGACGAGCGACAACCCGTTCACCGGACCCTCCTAAGGTTTGCGTCGGGTGACAACATTGGATTCGAGCGTGTCTTTTCATGGCTCGACTCGAGCCTGCGCTCCACAAATTTTGCCAAGGCGACCGTCTCGGCGTCTGCATGGAACATCATGGGCGGGCTTACGGCTTGGAACGAAGCCCTCGGACGGTTTGAGTGGCCCCAGGACATCGCTCTTTCCGCGCCACGCGTGGTCAACGCCACGGCAAATGTGGGCGAAAGGATCCTCCCACCCGCCGAGACGGACTCGGTGGACGGGGCGGGCTACCTCGCGGGCTACATTCACCGGCCCATGGGCACCTCGTATTCCACGACGGCCTATGTCAATCCACTGACGGCAGGATTTGCTGCCGCAAACAAGAGTTCGATCATTCCGGTCAACGCCATCCCCGGGAAAAACATGCTGGAGGTCTGGTGGTTCCGCCCCAATTCCACGGATGCGGGGCTGAATGCTAACAACCAAGACGTCGGCTTCCCGACCATCTACTGGCCGTCCGTGATCGCCAGGTACACGCTCCAATGGCCCGCGGCTTCCAGCGAGATCGTCATGGCGAGCAACGATGGCGGCGCCCTCGTCGGGACGCAGGCAAAAGGGCGCGTCTATTTCGAGAATGACGTCACCAAGGATGGGTACAACCCCAACGAGGAGCATGCCATCATGCTGGGGGACAAGGTGTACGCCCTGAGGGATGACCTGAACCAAACCGGGGCCACGGACGCCGCCTATTCCTCGGACCCATTCGTCATGGTCGAGCACCTGCAAACGGACGGGCGTCCCGACATGGCCGTCTTCAGGGTGAGGCGGGAAAAACCCGAGGCGGGGCTCGTGTTCGACTACATGGTCCCTGCGGGGCAACCCTTGCAGCCGCCGGCACCCTTGAACCTCTTGGCCAAGCCGGTCGAGGGCTCCGGGGATGCCGCCATCAATTACAATGCCGAGCCGCCAGCGAGCTCGGGGGACATTCCGGGCGGGTGGGCGAACGAGAGCGCACGGCTGGGTCGCGAGCATTACGCAACATTTACCTATCGCGATCGCAAGCAGAACTTCTGGGTCTATCGCGGCCCGCATCGTGGGCTGGAGGCCTTGAGTGCGGGAAGGTACGATGCCGGCTCGAGGCAGTTCCAGCCGACCACCACGGCGGCGGCCGTCGTGGGCAGTCCCTTTGTCTTCGCCGTGCATGCGTCGAGGCAATCGGAATACTTAGCCTTGGACGTGGTGGGCATGCCCGCGTGGCTGGCTGTCAACGGACTGGTTCTGACGGGCACCCCGGGAGCAGGCGACGAGGGAACCGTCACGCTTCAGCTGGTAGTACGGGACCTCTATGATAACACCCGGGTGACCAATGCGTTGTCGTTGACCGTGTCGTTGGCGGGTACGGTTTCTGGTCAGGCCGCCTTGGCCATCGTGAGCACCAACGCCCATACCGGGTCGGTGGTGGTGTTCACCAACAGGCCCCCATTCCTTGGCGAGAGCCCTACCTCGGCCAACAGCTTCACGATGCGGTATTATTACAAGACGGAGGCCGGGTTTGCATGGCCGGGCTTTGCGCAGCCCCCGGCGACGGGCACCATCGTGCCCTACCTGCGCAGGTGGGACGCCACCAGCCAAGGCTACGTGGGCAATGCCAGCTCGAAGGCCACTGCGTCGCTGGACATCGTCTATCGTCCCTATTGGCCTGTCCGCGACCCGAAGGATTCATCCAAGCCGGTGGCCACCCTCCCGTATGGCGGCACGTTGGCCAAGCCGACGTTTGGACTGCCCGGCATCCGGGACTTCAAGACCGCGCGGGTCCTGTACCAGCAATCCATCGCGACCAACATCGTCGCGGCCAAGGCCAGCGTGGTCCTTCATGACCCGACACGGGCAAAGTCGATCGACATCGCGAGCCAGTTTCCCGACGGACTTCCCCCTGGGCTCAAGACGGAGACGCTGCAGGGCAAGGTGTATTTCCCCGGCCTGCCTCCCCACTTGGGCAAGCGCTTGTACGTGGATCCCAACATGTCGCCCAAGGGGAGCCTCGTGCTGGTGGGCGAGTACAAGAGCGAGACGCTGGGCGAGAGCTACTTGCAGCTCAACGTGCTTCGGGGCTCGGACCTGGACGCGGCGTTCGCCCTGTATCCCCAATCGGATTCCGACGGATATGGCAAGTGGACAAACATGGTCGGGGCCTTGGCGACCGGGGTTCAGATGTTCACCGAGGACCTGCCCGCGCGGCCGGGATCGTATGTGGCGAGCAGCACGCGCACGGTGGGGGTCGGCGAGATGGCGGAGGTGCTGCATGACAACGAGGCGGTGGATTCCTACGCGCTCAGCGCAACCGGCCCGGGCAGCGGATACGTGACCGTTGTGGAGGCCGGGGGTACGGCGTTTACGGCGCCTGGAGACCCCGTTGCCCTGCATGTGTTCAAGGTGGGCGGATGGCTGCATTCGGGCGAGTTGAAGGTTCTTCCTGCGCCGAATCCGCTGAGCGAGATGCTGACGCTCCAACATAGCCCCGACCTCGCGGGGCGGTTCGACGAGTATCAGTACGAATGGAAGATCGCCCCGCCGGTCGATGGGTTCCCGCCGCTTCCCGACGCGACGATGTCGCGGTATGTGAGCCTGACCTCGATATCGACCAACGTGCCACGGTTCACGTTGGGTGGCGCCGGGGTCCAAGCGCTCAGCGACAACTATGTCGTGATGCGATATCGCCCCATGAACCCCTCGCATCCGCTGTATCGCGAGAACCCGACTGACGCTGACTGGTCGTCATGGACCCAGCCGGCGTTGGCGGAGGGTTGGATCAAGCGTGTTCTTGCGGGGATCAACCCGTTTGGGCAACGGGTGACGGACATGTTCAACAACCAGGTGAACACCGATGTGAGCATCGTGACGCAGGCGGGTGCCCGGTGGGAGGGGGACGTTGCGTTGAACCAAGAGACCATCAACAACTACGGGTTGGTTGAGATCTACGAGACGGTGCTCCGGCGGGGCCGGATGCTGAGCATTGAGTCCGGCTACAACTATGGCCCCGCCAACGACGCGCTCCTGCTTGCCGCAGGGTATCTTAGCGACTTGTACATGATGCTGGGCAACGAGGCATGGGCGGACGCTGCGAACCCCACGATCGGGATTGGGACGGCCAAGCAGGACGAGGGCGGCATTGGATATGGCAACATCTCCACGGCCCTGTTCTCGTTCAAGGGCCAGTTGCCCACGCTCCTTGAGGAGGAGCTGGCGTTGTTGCGTGGGCGGGATGACTTCCTTCAGCCCGGGGTCGAGACCGCGCCCGTGTACAACCGCTTGGTCTGGAATTACACGAGGGGGATCGACTCCGGCGAGGTGATCTACGCGATCAACTACAACATCAGGGAGAAGCCGGACGAGCCCCCGGACGGGGTCATCAACGCGGCGGACGCCGCCAGGATGTTCCCGCAGGGGCACGGTGACGCGTACGGGCACTACCTAACGGCCATCAAGGGATACTATTCGCTCCTGCTGAACCGGGAGTTCGATTGGGTTCCGAGAATCGAGGCGGTCAACGTGCTGGGGAAGCCGGTGTCCGTGGACTACCAGGACGAGCGCAAGTTTGCGGCGGCCGCGGCGGCGGTGGCCAGGGCAGGCCAACAGATCTTCGATCTGACGTGGCGAAAGGATTACAAACCTGTTGCTAGCGCCGGTTGGCGTCATTTCGCCGAGACGCGGGTCAACACGCGGCGCAGCTACGTGAGTGCCGTGACCGGAGCCACGACCAACCCCGTGCGCCACTGGGGCATGGATCCATGGGCAAGCCGGGTGGCCCAAGGGGCGTATGTCAACTGGGTCGTCGGCAACGCCATCCTTCCCCATGAGGACCCGGACCCGAGCCATGAGGGCATCCAAAAGGTGGATCGAACGACGGTCCCGGAGCTTCAGGAATTGCCAACCTTGGCGGAGGGGCTGCAAACCTCCCATGACAACGCGGAGGGGGCGCAATCGCCGCTCGGCATCCCCGAGGATGGGATGGTGTTTGACCTGAACCCAAACCTCGTCGTGGGCGTGGACGGTGGAACACATTTCGAGCAGGTGTTCGCCCGGGCTACCTCCGCCCTGGGGAATGCCGTCGCGGCGTTCGATGCCGCGAAGGACGTCAGCAGGCTGCTGAGGTCCGAGCAGGACTCGCTGGCCGACTTCCAGGCGGGCCTTGTCCAGCAGGAGCATTCCTACACGAACGCGCTGATTGAGATTTACGGCACGCCTTACACCGACGACATCGGCCCTGGGCGCCTGTACAAGCAAGGCTATGCGGGCCCAGACCTGGTGCATTACAAGTACGTGGATCTTCCGGAGCAGACGTTCACGGAACTCTGGAGCTACACGGAGGGAAGCGACTTTTCCTTCAAGATCTGGGATGTGCCGGACGACTGGCTGATGACGGTGAGCGACGCGATCAACTTCACCAACAAGATGGACGTCACGTTCCATGTGGGCCCGCATGGCTTTTCGGAGAAGCCCTCGACATGGACGGGGCAGCGGGCGTCCCCTGGCAGCATGCAGCAGGCCATCTCGGACCTGATCTCGTCCCACATGAGGTTGAGGCAGGCCATCAACGACGCCGCTGGGGATGTGAACACGTTCTATCGATATGTGATGTTGCTCCAGGCCGAGATCGACACGCATGAGAGAGTCAGGGATTCCAGCCGGTCCTTGCTTGTGGCGGAGGAGGTGTTCGAGAAGGTCAAGTTCGCCAACGAGACGTTCCAGTTGTTCCAGGATTCGATCAAGGAGGACATCGCCTTTGCAACGGACTCCATCCAAGAGGCCATACCGGGCAGCTTTGTGGTGGGGTTGGCAAGCGGTGGCGACCTGACCTCTGCGGCCCGCTCGGCGGTCGAGATGGCCGGGTATTCCGTCGTCAGCACCCTGGACAAGGTCCAGGTCATCCGAAACACGGTGGTGAACGCCCTGGAGCAAGCGGTGTCGTCGTCGAGGAGGTGGATTGAATTCGACAAGCTGGAGCCGCTCGAGCGGGCCCAGGAGCTTCGGGCCGCCGTCAATGACATCGGCAACTTCCTTGGCAGCATGCAGGTCCGCCTTTGGACGATTAACAATTCCCTGAGGGAGTACGACGACAAGAAGCGCGCCGTCCGGGCCCTGGAGGCGCAGGGCGACCGGCTGCTTGCCGAGCGCATGGTCTTTCGGCAGCGCGCGGCGGCGATGGTGCAGGGATACCGAACCCGAGACGCCGCGTTTCGTTTGTTCAGGAACGAGAGGCTGGAGCGGTACAAGGCCTTGTTTGACCTGGCCGCGCGCTATGCGTTGCTGGCGGCGAACGCCTATGACTACGAGACGGGCCTCCTAGGCACCTCGGCGGGCAGGAGCTTCAAGTCCCGGATCATTGCGTCGCGGGCGTTGGGGGTCGTTGCGGACGGCGTGCCCCAGTTTGCAGGCAGCAACACGGGTGACCCCGGCTTGTCGAGTGCGCTCGCGGAGATGAAGTCGGATTGGGATGTGCTGAAGACCAGGCTGGGATTCAACCGTCCGGATGCCTACTCAACCACGGTGTCGGTTCGGACGGAAAAGCTACGAATCCTCCCTGGCGTCGATGGCGACACCCAGTGGCAGGACTTCCTGAACGCAGCCCGTATGCCGAACATCCTTGAGGACTCGGACGTGCGGCGGTTGTGCATGCAGGCCGACCCCGGGGATGGGCTGCCTGTCCCGGGGATTGTGATCACGTTTAGCACGACCATCGCGGAGGGCTTGAACCTGTTTGGATTGCCTCTTGCGGGGGGTGACCACGCCTACAGCGCAAGTTCCTTTGCCACCAAGATTGGCGGCGTGGGCGTCGCATTTCCGGGATATCTCGGCATGTCCGATCCCCCGGCCAACGACGGCGCCGACGGGGCGTCCCCGGCGGACCCGCCTGCATGGTTCCTGAGCAAGGATGGACTCGCTGCGACCCCGTATGTCTATCTTATCCCCGTTGGCGTGGACTCCATGCGCAGCCCGCCCTTGGGCGACAGAAGCGAGATACGCTCTTGGAACGTCTCGGACCTCGCCATCCCGATGCCCTTCAACATCGGCGCGTCGGACTTCGACAAGAAGAAGCTGTATCTTTCGAGCGACTCGCTGACTGAGCCCCTGTTCAACATCCGCAAGCACGGCGCGTTCAGGCCGGTGGCGGATGCCAGCAAGTTTGAGCTGGTCTTTTACAGCGATTCGCTGCCGCGAACCGAGTTCATCAACAACCGCCTTGTGGGCCGGTCTGTTTGGAACAGCCAGTGGAAGTTGATCATACCTGGCCGCACCTTGCTCAACGACCCGAACAAGGGCCTAGACCGTTTTATCCGTACGGTCTCGGACATCCAGTTGAACTTCACGACCTATTCCTACTCCGGCAACTAAGGGACCCAACATGCGAAACATCGATAGCTCGAAGGGCTTGCGAGGGGCGGTGGTGGCCATTGTTGTGGCGTTGGCAGCCATGTCGGCCCTCCAAGCCTTCCCACCTGCCCTGCATCAAGAGGTATTCGGCACGATCCGCGACGAGCGTGGAAACCCCTTCAGTCTGGCGGGTGCCGAGGTATTGATGGACGTTGGTGGGGCGACGGTCGCCAAGGCTGCCGTGACACCCACCCCGGTCAACGGGGCCAATTATCAGCTTATCATCCCGTTGGACACGGGATCCACCGGGGACAAGTACCATCCCTCCGCGTTGTTTCCGGCCGTTGGCTTCCGGCTCAAGGTCCGCGCGGGCGTCGCCACCTATCTTCCCATGGAGATGACCGGTGCTGCATCCCTGATGACCCGGGCCGGTGCCGTTGCCCGCACGGACCTCACGTTGGGAGTGGACTCGGACGGGGACGGCCTCCCGGACGCCTGGGAACGAGACCTGATGGCCGCCCTGGGGTGGAGCAGGCCCTTGTCCGAAATCCTTCCCGGGGACGATGCCGATGGCGATGGTATGAGCAACCTCAACGAATACTTGGCTGGCACCTATGCGTTCGACCCCGCCGACGGGTTCACCATGACCATTAAGGGGACGAAGGACGGAGCCGCGGGCCTTGAGTTCACGGCCGTTCGCGGGCGCACCTACGTGGTTCAGGGCTCGGGCGACTTCAAGACATGGTCCTTGCTCCCATTTGTCTTGCAGACTGATCCCCCGGAGGCGAGCCCGCGAAAGAACTTTTCCGTCGGCAGCGGTCGAACACGGCTCGTTCGGATCTGGACTCGTCCAAGTATTGCCGACGCGCCCGTTACCGGTGGCGAGACATCCTACAAGTTCTACAAGCTTGTTGTGCAGTAGTGTCCGCAGGGGGAGGTCTTCGGGGGATAGTATTGTGGCGAGGCTCCCCCTCCCGATCAGATTTCGCGATGCCGCAATTCTGTCTGTCGGCTTGTGCCTACGTCGGGCCGATGCGGTTGGGTCGGTCGTGCTTGCTGGAGCTTCCTCCGCAAGAGATCTGCGGGTAGTTCTGCCTCGGGGAGTGAAAAGCGTCCTGTTGAATGGGCCATACAGGCTTGTAGGCCGGGTGCCCTCTCCGGGCGCACGGGGATTTGGCATCCTTGCCGCCGCGTGAGGGCACGCGGCCTACAACGCTGCAAATGGGCTGGCGAAAGATCTCCCGCCGAGGCGGGGAGACGCGGAGGCTTTGGGTTTCGCATGGGCCACGATGCCGTCGGTCCGGCGGCTGGACGCTCTTTTGGAATGTCTCCATGAACCATGGTTGGGGCCGCTCTTTCAGGGCTTGGATCGGTTGTGGGCCGGCCAATCCCGGGGCGTTGCCCCGGGCTGGCGTGTGTCGCGCCGTTGGCGCTCCCGGTTCATGGCAGGCATTGCGGGTTCGGGCCCATCGCGTGGGTCGGTTGGAGGATGTCGATAGCACGCCCCCCTGGAGTCCTCCGACACCGTTGGAGAAATGCTTTCCTTATGTCTCCGCGTCTCCGCGTCTCGGCGCGAGGTTCTTCCTCTGCCGTAACGATTCAGTTGGATCGGTCGTGCTTGCTCGATCCGCTCCCGCATTTCCCTCGTCGTTCGCTCGTTACGGGCGTGGTACTGGCCCGCGCCTCGCTCACTCCTTGTCTTGCGAGGGATTCCGCGGCGCTGTCAGCCCCATCCCCAATGCGTTGTGCCGGCCAAGGATGCGAGGCGTTTCTTGGCATTCGGTGCCTCGCGGCCGCCGCATCCCTCGCCTGGGGTGCGACCCGCCATCCGCTTGTCCCGAAGCCCCGTGTGCGGACGGCCGCCATGCAACTTGCCCGAACTTGGCTGGCACTTGGGTGTGGAACTTATGAACGGCCCCTGGGGAGAATGCCGGCGATGACCCTGACGCGGTGTTTGAGGAATATCCTTGGATGGGTGTCGCTGGCGGTTGGGTGCTGGGCGGGCTGGCCCACCCGGGCGAATCCGCCGTCGGCGTTGACCGACACCCATGATGTCCGTGTTTTCGACTCGTGGGATGGCTTGCCGTACTTCGCGGTCTCAGGGTTGGCGGCCACGCCGGACGGGCGATTGTGGATTGCGACGTTCCGGGACCTGGCCTGCTACGACGGGATCGGGTTCAGGAGCATGTCGTCGCACGACGCCCCCGGGTTTGCGGAGGCGCAGTCGCAGGTGTTGACGTGCGACCGCAAGGGCCGGTTGTGGATGGGCGGCGGGGCGATGCTGGGGGTGATGGAGGGGGATCGGTGGCGTTTCCTTGGAGCAGACCACGGGGTTCCGCGCGTCACCTTCCGAAGCTTGGCCGTCTTGGCGTCCGGTGACGTGTGGGCGGCGTGGGAAGGGGGAATCCTTCGACTTCAAGGGGACCGGGCCGAGGTCCTGGAGGCGCCGCCCGAGACGGGGTCGGAGACCTGCGGATTGCTGGTGGACGAGGGGGATCGGTTGTGGTGCTCGAATCAGCGCGGCCTTTGGTGGCGGGATGGCGACCAGTGGAGAAGGCAGGAGGGGCCTGCGGAGGTGGGCGGTCAGGCAGTGTGCGGGATCGGGCCCGCGCGAGGCGGCGGGGTCTGGGTGGCTTGGGAGCGGGAGGCCTGGAGGTTTCAATCGGGTTCCTGGGGCGGCCGGAAGGAGAGGCCTCCCGGGATGTTGGGCGATGCCGTGACGCTTTTGGAGGATCGCAGGGGGGGCCTTTGGCTGGGCGGTTGGGCGAGCGGCTTGGCCCGTTTTGGAATCGGGGGGGAGGTGGAGGTCGCCACCGCCGGGATCGGATTCAGGGCTAATTCGGTCACGAGCCTGCTCGAGGATGTTTCGGGAAATGTCTGGGTGGGGTCGAACGGAGGCTCCGTGGCGAGGATCCGTCCGTTGTCGTTCCGTATCTTCGGATCCTCCGTGGGCCTGGGGGCGGTGGTGAACAGCATCGCGGAGGAGGAGCCTGGCGTGATGGCCGTGGGCACCCACGGGGGCGGGCTCTTGCGGTGGCGGGACGGGGTGTTCGAGCCGCATCCGACGGCGGGCAAGGAGCTGGGGGACGGCGTGGTGGTGCAGTCGGTGTGGAAGGATCGCAGCGGGGACTTGTGGGTGGGGACCTTCCAACGTGGGCTCATGCGGGGACGCGATGGACGTTGGGAGGCCATTTCCGCGGCGGACACGGGGGCGCAAATCATCCGGACCTTGCATGAGGATCGAGCGGGGCGTTTGTGGGTGGGGACGGCGGCAGGGGTGGCGGTGCGCGAGGCGGGGAGGTTCCGTGTCTTGGGTGAATCCGACGGCATCCCGCACATGGTGGTGCATGGGATGGGGGAGGATGCAGCGGGACGGATGTGGGTGTGCGGGATGGGCTACGGGCTGTTTCGGATGAGCACGAATCGGTTCGAGCGGGTGGCGGTGGCGGGGTTGCCGGAGCGGGCGCGGTTCGCAAGCCTGGCTTCCGGGAAGGATGGCTCGATGTGGGTGGGGGTCATGGGGGATGGCGTGGTTCGGGTGAAGGATGGGAATGCCCGCCTTTTTGGGCGCGTTTCGGGGTTGATGGTGGGGGACACCGTGGCGCTCCACGAGGATGGCGAGGGTTCCCTGTGGGTTTGGACCACCGACCGATGCCAGCAGGTGTCGACGTCGTCGTTTGAGGCCGTCGAGTCCGGCAAGGCGAGTCGATTGGACGTGCGAGTGTTTGATCGTCGGGATGGTTTCCCGGGCCCGCCTCGGGTGGGGTTTCATCCGGTCGTCGTCCATGGGAAGGACGGGAGGCAGTGGTGGGCGACGGTCAAGGGGTTGGCGGAGTTGGACGTCAGGCGGATGCCGCTTCGGGTGAAGGCGCCTGGGGTGGCATGGCGTTGGTTGCGGGATGGCTCCGGGGAGCAGGGGACGCATGACGAGTCGAAGGGGATGACGGACCTTGGCCGTCCGAAGGGGGTGTTGGACCTGGGGTTTCGTTCGGAACGATTCGGGGCTGCCGAGCATGTTCAATACGAGGCGCGGTTGCTACCCAACGGAACCTGGCAGGGCGTGATGAACACGCATCGCTTGTCGATGCAGGACCTTCGCCCTGGGCGCTATCGGCTGGAGGTTCGGGCGTCGGAGCGGGACGGCGAATGGGGCGCGCCGTCAGCGGTGGGATTTGAGGTGCCCACGCCGTTGTGGCAGCAGAAGTGGTTTTTGGGAACCATCTTGATGGGCTCCGCCGGGGCGGCCGTCGGCGTCGCCCGGATTGCCTCGTTGCGCCGGATGCGGGCGCGGATGCGGCGATTGGAGCAGGAGACCCTGCTGGAACGGGAGCGAACGCGGATCTCGCAGAACCTGCACGACGACCTGGGCGCGAGCATGACGCGGGTGGCCCTGTTGCTGGAGC
>CAIRNV010000194.1 GCA_903880005.1 uncultured Verrucomicrobiota bacterium
CGCCGGCATCAATCCCTTCGGGCAACGCCTCACCGACCTCTACAACAACGCCGTCAACACCGACGTCTCCATGCTCACCCAGGCCGGTCGCCGCTGGGAGGGCGACGTGGCCCTCAACATGGACACGATCAACAACTACGGGTTGATCGAGATCTACGAGACCGTCCTCCGCCGCGGCCGCATGCTCAGCATCGAGGCCGGCTTCAACTACGGCCCCGCCAACGACGCCCTCCTCCTCGCCGCCGGGTACCTCAACGACCTCTACATGATCCTCGGCGGCGAGGCCTGGGCCGACGCCTCCAACCCCACCATCGGCATCGGCACCAAGGACAAGACCTACGGCGACGTGGCCACCTCGTTGTTCTCGTTCAAGGGCCAGGTGGCCACCTTGGCCGAGGAGGAACTCGCCCTCCTGCGCGGCCGCGACAACTTCCTGTTGCCCGGCGTGAGGGTGGCGCCCGTGTACAACCGGCTCGTGTGGAACTACACGCGCGGCATCAACTCCGGCGAGGTCATCTACGCGCTGAACTACAACGTGCAGGAGGATCCCAACCGGACGCCTGACGGCGTGATCAACGCGGCCGACGCGGCCATCCTGTATCCGCAAGGCCATGGCGACGCCTACGGCCACTACCTCACCGCCATCAAGGGCTACTACTCGCTCCTGATGAACTCCCAATTCGACTGGGTCCCCCGCATCGAGGCCGTCAACGTGCTCGGCACGCCAGTCGCCGTGGACTACCAGGACGAACGCAAGTTCGCCGCCGCCGCCGCCGCCGTTGCCCGCACCGGCCAGCAGGTCCTCGACCTCACTTGGCGCGGTGCCTACGACCCGGGCGCCACGGGCTGGTCCCACCTCGCGCTCGCCCGAACCAACTCCCAGGAGCAATATACCGTCCCCTCGGGCACCCGCGACACGGTGCGCTACTGGGGCGTCGATCATTGGGCCAACCGCGTGGCCCATGGCGCCTACGTCCACTGGATCGTCGGCAACGCCATCCTCCCCGCCACGGACCGCATCGACCGCGAGGGCATCGAGAAGGTGGACCGCACCACCGTCCCCGAGCTTTCCGAGGTCGCCTCGGTCGGCCAGTCCGTGCAGTCGTCCCTCGACAACGCCGAGGGCGCCCTCAGTCCCCTGGGCCTTCCCGAGGGCGGCATCGCCTTCGACCTCGACCCCACGATCGTCGTGGGCGGCAAGTCGGGCACCCACTTCGAGCAGGTCTATGAACGCGCCAAGGTCGCCCTCAACAACGCGGTTGCCTCCTTCGATGACGCCAAGGACGTGACCCGCCTGATGCGCTCCGAGGAGGATTCCCTTGCCGACACCCGGGCCGCCGTAGCCCGGCAGGAGGCCGCCTATCGCAACGCCCTCATCGAGATCTATGGCACGCCGTTCCCCGAGGACATCGGCCCCGGCAAGACCTGGGCGCAAGGCTACCAAGGCCCGGACCTCATCCACTACGCCTACATCGACATCCCCGAGTCCACGTTTGGGGATTCCATCGAGCTGGACGGCGAGAATTCCTTCAAGATCAGCGTGCAGCAGCCCACCAAGGACTGGGTCACGGCCGCAGAATGGGATCCCGCCACCCTTCGGTCGGTCAACATGCTCAACGACAACGACTACTTTGAGTTCAATCGCGGGCCCCACGGCTTCTTTAACAAGCCCTCGGCA
>CAIRNV010000195.1 GCA_903880005.1 uncultured Verrucomicrobiota bacterium
GATGAGGTTTACCTTCGTTGCAACCCGACAGTTCCATCGACGTCCCGCTTGGGGTTCGGCCTCGCGGCCTCATCCCGGACATCGTGTTTCGGTCGTGAACCGTCTAACTCGACCGGTGGGACTCGCACCCACGTGGTGACCCACTTCACTGGCGCACGCCGTAACGATTCAGTTGGATCGGTCGTGCTTGCTCGATCTGCTTGCGCAACTCCTTCGTCGTTAGCTCGTTACGGGCCTGGTACCGGCCCGCGCCTCGCTCACTCCTCGGCTTGCAGAAGCATCTGCTTCGCAATCACTTCCCTCCCAACTGAATCGTTACGGCTTAGCCAGGTCGATGCCGCCGAGGAACAAGGTCAGCTCCTCCCGAGTGTGCCGAGCCACCGGCTCGTGCCGCATGGGCCAGCGAAAGGCTCCCTTTTCGAGTCGCCAGGTGGAGTGCCAGAAGCCGCCGGAGCCGAGGCGACGAAGATCCCGGTGGTGGGGCTGAAGCCGGTCATGGGCGGACTCCCAGGAGGTCCAGAAGGCGACGCAGCTCGCCGGGGTCAAACCCCGGCGGGATGCGGAGGGATCGGTTGGGAGCCCAGGCGAGGAGGAAGTGGGCCTGGGCGGGGACGGGCTTCACTTCGACGAGGATGAAGGCCTGGGCCGGGGCGGGAGACGAGGGGCGGCGGATGCGAGGGGCGGCTTGGGGTTGAGGGCGTGGATGGCGGCGAGGCGGCGTCGCCAGCTCCAGAGGGTGGGATAGGGAAGGCGGAGTTGCTGGGCGAAGGCGAGCAGGGAAAAGCCGCTGTCGCGATGCTTGCGGGGGATGGCCTCGATCTCGTGCCGGGGCTAGTTTGGGCGTCCCGACGAGGCGCGAGACATGGGGTTCTTGGTCTTCACCCGCCCATCCTGCCCGAACACCCCGCCCCCACGCACGACGGGTCGGCCGGACGGTTACCCTGGAGGTGACTCCGTGATCTTCCAGGGAGGGGTAACCGCTCCCTTGCAACGGGGACTTGGGTCGGGGTCAGAGATGTTTTGATCAGGACACGCCTGCCGCACGCGGTCATCGAAGGGAAGCTGGGGACTTGGATGAGGATGCAAACGTTCGGCAAGGCCCTCGGACTTCTGCAGGGCTGAGAGGGAAGGGAGGCAAGGAAGGCCAAATCCAAGGGGAATCCATGCCCAGATGTGCGGGCCAGGCGCCGAGACCGGCCCTGCGAAGGGTCATCCGGCACGCCGCCGCACCTTCAAGGGCTCCAAGTCCGGCCATCCGCCCGGGACGGTGCCGTCGGGCGACATCCACATGAATCCTCCCCTATGGCAAGCCCGCCGCCCCCGAAATGTGTTGCCTTACATGCTCCGCTTATCGTTGCATCATGACATGATGCGCAGGACCATTGGCCCGCTGACTTGCCTGGCTGCAACGCTCCTCGCGGTCCAACCCGCCTGGGGACGTTCGTATCGCATCACCGTCAATACGGCCGCGAACGACAAGAACCCGGATGCCCAACTGACCTTCGCCGAGGCTCTGCTGTTCCTGAACCAGGAATTCGCATCCTCCCCGGATGCCCCTGTCCTGGGGCGCCCCTTGTCCGTTGGAGAATTAGGTTGGGTGGATGAGTTCACCGAGGAGGAAGGCCGGAGTGAGATCCGGTTCGCGATTCCCGGGGCTGGACCTCATGTGTTGGTGGCACCCCCTGGAGGTTTTCCGGCCCTGTTTGCCAGGGGGGTTCTCATCGACGGTTTCAGCCAGTCGGGAGCGAAGCCAAACTCGAGCCCGATCACGAGCGCCAACAACGCCACCTTGAAGCTGGTGCTCGACGCGCGCAACCTGGAGGCCGCTCCCGGGGCGGACGCGCCACCGGACTACTCCTTCCAGATCCGCGCCGCCGACGTGCGGTTGCGAGGCTTTAGCATTCTCACCAGCGGGACCTCCGAGACCTATGGGCTCCAGTTTGGGGCTGGCTCGTCGGGTGGCCAGGTGAGCGGATGCTGGTTTGGGATTGCTCCCGACGGCCAGCTTTCGCCCGGCGGCGAAGTAGGTCTGGCCGCCTACGGCAGCGAGGGTGGGCACGTTTTTGGAACCAACGGCGATGGAGTGGACGATCGCTCGGAGTTCAACGTGTTCGTCGCCCTTGCCATCGCGGTCCAGTTCGAGGACACCCGCGACATCCGCGTCTCGGGCAACCTCATGGGCGTGCTGCCCGACGGCCGCACGCTTCCCCCGGAGGAGATCCGATTGGATCTGGAGGGAGACGCCATCGAGGGCGCCGGACTTGCTGGCACGATCCTGATCGGGACCGATGGCGACGGCGTGGCGGATGCCGACGAGGCCAACGTGATCGGGGGAATGAAGGATGACGTGATCGAGTTCTACGGCGACGCGGAGGACGTCATCTTCGCGGGGAATCGGGTGGGGGTCGCCGGCGACGGCATCACCGTCCTGCCGGTCAACAAGGTGTTTCAAACCCGGGCCATCCGGCTGCGCGCTGGAAGCGACTTCAATGGCACCGCAGACGCGGCGGAGGCCAACTGGATTGCCAATGCGACGGGGTATCTCTTCAACCATGGCCCCGATCGCCACCTGGACCTGCGGGGCAACCGCCTGACAAACAATGGTGGAGACCCGCTGTTCAACGCGGTTGAGCAATCGCTCGCCGGTGGATTGGCGGGCGGAGCAGCTGACGTCGCTCCCGCCCTCGACGCCGCCAGCACGCGCAAGCGGCTGCAGGGCGAGTTCCGGGCCGTCCCACCCGCAGGACAGCCGGTTGCCCGGTTGGACCTCTATCGTGCAGACCCCACCGCGGCCGCGGCCGGTTTCTCGCCGCAGGGAGCCGAATGGCTTGGAACATTTGCCGACAACGGCCCGTTGGACGCAGACCCGATCCTCGGACGGTTCGCATTTGATCTGGGCGGGCTGAATCTGCCAGCGGGAGAACTCTCCGTGGTCGCGGCAAGCTACCTGAAGCCGGACGCAAACCAGTTTACCACGACCCCGTTTTCTGGAGTGGTCGTCCTCCCAGCCGTCCCCGTGGATCCGCAACTCAACTACACACGGGTCGGCACCGATGTCCAACTGACATGGGATGCCGCGGGCTACCAATTGCAGACTCGTGCGATTCTGGACGCAGGCGATTGGACGACCGTCTCCGGGACTTCCCCGGTGATCGTCCGGCCCGAGCAAGGTTCGGGCTATTACCGTCTCACAAAGGCTGGCTCCCAGTAGGACAGCTCGGATGGCAGGCCTACCCACTCTTGGAATGCAAGGATCCTCTTGTGGAACCTCCATCGGTGGCTTTCGCGGTCATCCCCATCCACGACATGTTACGCATCCGAAGGAAGCGGGCCGGTAATGGTGCCCGAGCCGCGCGCAACCAGTTCATGACCATGCTGGGCCCGCTCATCGCGGTGCTTGGGTTCCTTGTTTCCGCATGCGGCATCCGATCGGCTCCCTTCCGCGAGTCCTCCCGGAATCCGGCGGCGGAACAGGCCGGGGAAAGTCAAGGCCAGCAACCGGCGGGTGCGCGGATCGACTGGTGGCTCTCGTCGGAGAACGGCGCGCACCGCCTATCACCGCAGCCCGAACTGCAGTTTCGAGGAAGCCCACCGCCCGGGCGTGGAACCATCGAGATCGACGAGACCACCGCGCACCAAACGGTGCTGGGCTTGGGCAGTTCCCTTGAACACAGCACCTGTTACAACCTCAGCCTGCTCCCGCCGGCACAGCGAGAGAAGGTGATCGAAAGTCTCGTGCACCCCGAGCGCGGGATCGGCATGAACCTGATGCGCCTCTGCATTGGCACCTCCGATTTCGCCCCTGGCCCATTCTACACTTATGACGACATGCCGCCCGGAGAGGAGGACCCGGGACTCGAGCGTTTCTCCGTCAACCGGGACCGGGAATACGTGCTGCCGGTGATCAAGCTTGCCCAACGTTCCAACCCGAACCTGAAGTTCATCGCCTCTCCGTGGACGCCACCACCCTGGATGAAGACCAACGGACGCTACGGCGGCGGAAGGCTTCGCCGGGAGTGTTACCCGGTCTACGCCAAATATCTTGTCCGGTTTATCGAAGCCTACCGGCAGGAGGGCATTCCGATCCACGCCCTCACGATACAGAACGAGCCGGAATTCGGTCCCGAAGCCTATCCGACCTGTCTCTGGACCGCCCACGAGCAACGCGATTTCATCCGTCACCATCTGGGCCCTCTGCTCCGCGCCCGCGGCATCGACACGGCCATCTGGATCTTCGACCACAACTTCAGCAACCCGGATTTTCCCGCGACCATCCTGCGGGATCCGCTGGCAGCACCGTTCGTCGGGGGCAGTGCCTTCCACCTCTACGAGGGCCGGCCCGAAGCGATGTCAAAGCTCCACCGCCAGTTCCCGGACAAAGCCATCCATTTCACCGAGGGGTCCGTCTATGGATCGAAAGGCGCCGCCGAAATCATCTCCTACTTCCGCAACTGGGCAGGCAGCTACAATGCTTGGGTGACCATGATAGATGAACAAGGCAAACCCAACGTGTCGGGATTCCACGATTGCGACCCCACCATCATCGTGCTGGACCGCAACACGCTCGAAGTGCGGTACCGTGCCGACTACTATCTTTACGGGCAGTTCATGAAGTTCATACAGCCGGGCGCTGTTCGGATTGCAACCCATCTGCCCCGTGGTGCGCCGCCAAGCGTCGCATTCCGCAATCCGGATGGCGGCTTGGTTCTGGTGGCGGCGAATCCCCAGGCCAATCCCAGGCCATTGTCCTTCTCCTGGCGCGGCACCTTCGCCGAGACAGTCCTCCCCCCCGGATCCGCAGCCACCTTCCGCTGGAGGGCAACGGGGTCGCATCCACACCATTGACTCGGCTGTGAAAGGTGGGGTTTTTCAGCAAGGTCCCGGGGCAATGGGGTCACATCTAAACATGGAATATTTAGGTGTGGTGGCAGGGGCTGGAGCATGGGTCCCTCTCGGGCTCCCTCGGGCAAGCCTCGGGCGCACGACGAACGATCTCCGGGACGTCCGAGTTCATCTCCGGCGTCCCCGGACAAAAGGTCGGGCGTGCTCGGAAAGAGGTCGGCAACGGGGTCCCATCCAGGGCTTTGATATTGGGTTTAGTCGTCTGGGAATGCTTCGTCCTCGTCCGCCGAGCCTCATGGCTTGCGGGTGCGATGAGGTGGCGCTGGACCTGAAGATCATCCTCGCCGAGGGCAAGCTGTCGGACGAGGCAAC